>JASJCD010000195.1 GCA_030066135.1 Desulfobacterales bacterium
TCAGCCTGCTGCTGGCTTTGGGCCTGGTGGTGACCTGAACATCATGTTCCTGCTGGAAGAATTGTCAACGCTGGATGTCCTGCTCCTGGCCGCCGTCCTGGTGCTGGGCGGTGGGATTCAAGGCCTGCTGGGGTTCGGCTTCCCCCTGCTGGCCACACCGCTCATGGCCATGGTGGTCGACGTGCGCACCGCCATGCTTATTCTCCTGATCCCGACAATGAGTATCAACGTGGCCAGCATCGTCGAAGGCGGCCGCGGGCGGTTTTCAGCTGGCCGGTTCTGGCCCCTGGCGGTCTGCGTGGCCGCGGGCAGCGTTGCGGGCACACGCCTGTTGATCGGGACGGACCCGGCCCCTTACAAGCTTTTGCTGGCCGCCGTGCTCCTGGCCTATCTCGTCATCCAGCAACGTGGGCTGCGGATGCCCTGGATCAAAAACCGGCCCCGGGCGGCCATGATCGTCTTCGGTTTGGCGGCGGGCCTGCTGGCCGGCACCGTCAACGCCGCCGTCCCGGCCCTGATCATCTACGCTCTCGAGCTGGGCCTGTCCCCTCTGGCGACCGTCCAGGTCTTCAACTTCTGCTTTCTCGTCGGTAAACTCTCCCAGGCCGTGACGTTCGGCGCCGCCGGCCTTTTTACCGGCGCAGTCGTCCTGAACACCATTCCGGCCGCCCTCCTGGCCCTCGCCGGCCTGTGGGTCGGGGCCCGCCTGCGCAGCCGGGTCGACACCACTACCTACCGCGGATGGCTGCGACGCGCCCTTTTTGTGATTGCCATCCTTCTGGTGATTCAGTATGCCATCGAAGCGTTGACGCCATGACGGCACGCTCGCCATCCCTTTACCTGGGGTAATACCCCTGTCCCAATGGGTGTTAAAAAGGTTCATCGAAAAACCTGCATACGCCTAATGAATACCGCCATCATATACGCACAAGACTGTAAACTTTTTATTCATTGGTTTGCCGGACAACGTCAATGAAATTGGCAGATCAACATTCTTGTGCGGCGGTTTTAATGCTGCCAGACAATATTTCATCTATTTTCGGATAGTTTTAAAATTAATTCTTACTATACAAATTGGCTTGAATTTTGCTGCTCTCTGTTACTGATTGAATACGATTTTGCCTTAGTGGAAAGCAATATTGTATCTGCCGATACCACGCATCGCTCCATTACCGTTTGAAGATGACGCCTTGTAGATTTGTCCGCCTCCTGTATTCGTTTTAGATGTTTTTCTTCTGCAGATATAGCCATACTTCACACTTCTTCTGCCACCGCGTTTGATCCTCTTTTGGGCCGGAATATTGGCCAAGCACATCACGAAGGCCTTCAATCAAGCTGGGCTAAATCAGGAATTTGTAAACAGGGTCACGATCACGCATGATAGAATATTCTTTGAAAAAGGAGGTGCGCAATGGGGAGCACGACCATTCCAATTAAAGGTAGCCGCAAAGATAACCGGTTCGACCTGAGACTCCCGCTTCAACTCACCGTTGAACAGGATGGTGCCTCGCAATACAGCATTAGCGGCTCGTCTCTCCTAAACCTAAGCCAAAGAGGGGCTTATGTCCTCGCCGAGACGAAAATCTCCAAAGGTCGGAAAGTTTTCATGGCCTTCACTTGGCCCGTCGACTACATGGATAAATACGAAAGTGACAAGCTGCGTGTCGATCTCGAGGGCAAGGTCATTCGCAGTGATCCCAGTGGTTTTGCCGTCAAACTGGCAGAGACATTCCGCGTCTCAACAGTATCACCCTGAGGGGAGTGGAAAAATGAAAGATATTCCCATAGACGATTTGAAAATACTTGTCGATGAAATCATTCAACAGAGAGAAAGCAAAGAAAAGGAAAAAAAAAGAAAAGTCCGGATTGAGTTTGTAAAAGTGGCCATTACACCGCTGATAATAGCGATTGTGGGGACGCTGGGCACTCTTATTATAGCTGGAAACAATAATCGTAATGCCAAACTCATAGCTGATGAACAGATCAAAGCGGCTACAATCCGTGCCGACATGGTCGAAAAAGGTGCGGACTCACGTTCGAAAGCGGAGCGCGATGTTGCACGCTTGAACCAAATCAAAAGCATCTTCGAAAAAATCGTAGCGGAAGAACAAAAGGAAAACCTGGACTTACCCATCATCAAATTGCATATATCATCATTGGAAATCTATGGCGATCTGGCAATCGATTTCCTGGTCAAGATCAGAGATATTTTTCATAAGGATAATCCGGTTATCGCCGAGCGTGCTGATAAGTCAATCTTCAACATTTTGCAGGCCAGCCAGCCCGATTTCACCAATACGGAATTTATTGGCAAAGATGATGTTCCACTCAATTTGCGAACCCGCCAGCTAAAAGGATTTAATTTCAGCGGCAGCACCTTTCAAAACGTCAATCTGTACAAGGCCGGGTTTCGGCGCAGCACACTCAAAGGCGTCTATTTTATCGACGCTGATCTGTATGGTGCCGATTTTGGTGAGGCCAACTTGCGCGGTACTGTTTTCGCCGCGGGCACCAATCTGAGAAATACCAATTTTGTCGGTGCCTACCTGAGGGACGTCAAATTCCTGCACTGCCGTAATCTGGAGGATGCTGTCTTTTCACTGCATGCTTTACTAAAGGCTGACCAGGCGCCCTTCGCGTCTATTCCGGCTGATGATTATCTCAAGTTACTCGTACCTCATATCGAAGAACTGCAATTGAAAAACGACGAAGATGCCGACAGCTTAAAAGCGCTGCTGACCAAAACCGAACGGGACTACGGCCAACTCATTAAAGAATTAAAGCAACTCAGAAAATACCGCATGACAAAAGCTATAAACGAAAATGGACGCGGGGAAGCGGAGGCCTAATGCGGTTTCACTTCGATGTGTGAAACGGGTGACAATGTACCTACGGATGCTTTAACCGGGCTACAACCAAATGGATGCCAAATTTTTCAAACCGCTACCATTTCTATCGCCGGACATGCTGTGGCTGGGATGCTTCTATTTTACGATCTCATGCGGCCATCTGATTTGGCGTGCGACAATATATAATTTTGGACTGGAAGAGTATAATATCCAGACCGAAGAGATCAGCCATTTGTTCTCGATTGCGGCGATACCGGGTCTGCTGACCATTGGCTTGGGATTTCTGGTCCAAAAAATTACCTTGTTTGCCATTTTGGTCATCTCGTACCTGATGATAGGCGCAGGATTGATCGTAATTGGCGAATCGACAAACTGGGAAACGGTTTGGGGCGGCGTTTTACTGTTGAATTTCGGTTTTGCGGTTATCTATCCGGTAGCCAGCTGTTTTTGTTTGAACCGATCGCGGACCGAGCAGGCACCGGTGACCCTCGGAAATCTGAAAAGTCTTCGTCCGGCCGCGGCCTTGGCCACCGTTCCCCTAATCGCTTTCCTGCTGCCTTTGTCGAGCGTGCGCACATTTTTGTTCATCACCGGAAGTATTACGATTGTCGTCGGCCTCGCGATTACGCCCTTTACGATGCATTTTGTCGTGGCGCACAAGCGGCAGCGTCGGTTTCAATTCCGCCTTGATCTGCTGCCCTTTTATGCGCTCAATTTTCTCAACGGCAGCCGTAGTGCCCTCTTTAAAACGTTCGTCATTTTCTTCCTCGTCCATAATTACGGCCTGCAAATCGGAACGACTGCCGGCATCGTCGTATGCGGGTATATATTCAACTGCCTCGGGTATCTTCTCATTGGCCCCCTCGTGCTATCCTTTGGTCACCGTAAAGTGCTTCAATACGTCTATTTCCTGGTTGCCATTCTATTCTTGGGGTTTATCCTTATCGACGCCCGAGACGTTTTGATAAGCCTCTATCTGGTCGATTCCTTCCTGTTTTGCACTTCCGTTGTCACGGACGCTCATCTTAAATTGAATTGTGAGGAACAGGATTACGCCGGTCAATTGTCTGCAGGCATCAGCGTGTTCTATTTCGCGGGATTTCTCATGCCCGTGTTGGGTGCCATGCTGTGGCAGCATTTCGATTACCACGGCCCCTTTGTATTGGGGGCCGTATTGGCGGTCATTTCCATTCTGGTCAGCCAGCGCTTGAAATCCGGCGCTGAAGCCACCTAGCCGCACCAGGCGCGTTTTCTAAGCCCCAGTTGACGCCCGATGGCAATGTTTTGCCACCCTGCCGGATTTTACATCCTCCGGTTCCCCGCTCCAAACAGGCCCGTCTTGGCGGTGCCGCTGGCTTTACCAATCACTCCCCCTATGATACCCCGTAATACGCGCCTCGCCGGTCTGGCCATGTCCATCCGCGAAATCGATGCCATTAATTCCGATATCGAAAGCGACACCGATATGCCCCAAACACCGGATGCATACCCCATCATCCCCGATGAACGCGAAGACGACCTCCATGGTCTGGCAACCATCGACCGGGCCGAACTTGTCATATTCATGGCCGGCAACCAGTTCATGGCCATGCCGGAACTGATCGCTGCCTTCCGGGAAGCCAACCCGGATATCGGGCCCATCTATTATGAAACCCTGCCGCCCAAAATGGAACTGCGTCAGATCCTGGCCGGCGGGGCCATTTTCCAGGGTCGGTTGATCGACCTGCCCGCGGATGTCTACACATCGGTTTCGCCCAACGGCGTCGAGGCCCTGGCCGAAGCCGGTCTGGTCGATGCGGACGTCTGCCGTGTCTATCTCCGCAATCGCATCGCGCTCATGGTGCCGGCCCAAAATCCGAAAGGCCTCAGGCAAGTCAACGATCTTGCCCGCGAGGGGCTGCGGATTTCCCAGCCCAGCCTTGAGCACGAGGATATCGCTGAACACATCCTGGCCATGTACCGCCAGGCCGGCGGAGAGAAATTGGTGCGCTCCGTCATGGAAGACAAGGCCAATCGCGGCGAAACCATGCTCACCACGGTCCACCACCGCGAAACACCGGAGAGGATCCTGAACGGCCAGGCCGACGTCGGGCCGGTCTGGGCCACCGAGGTCGAGCATGCCCGCAGGGTGGGTCTGCCTTTGGAGGGCGTCGATGTGGGCCCCGATCTCGACCAGCGCGACCGCGTCAATTACTATGCCTGCCCGCTGAAAAACGGGGCCAATCCCGAGAACGGACAGCTGTTTGTGTCATTCCTGCAGTCAGGCGAAGCCCGTCGCATCTATGTCCAATTCGGATTTACACCTGGAACGCAAGCGGTGGGTAGCTGAGGTCGACCGAATGCCAGGGCCGCGGCGTATTTTATGGCCAACGGGATTGTGTTTCTCGATCGCCCGATGCCCGCTGCTTTGGCTTGCCTGGAAGAGACCACACCATACTTTCCGCAAGTGCTCTCAAGACAGCATCTGAATTCTGTGCTTCAGGCTTGTAGGTTCAGCCCTTGGCGGCCGGCGCCGCCGCCAGATCGATACCCAGCGACTCAATCGCCGCCGCCAGTTTGCGGGCGTCGTGCCTGACCACACCGCCGGAGGTGTCCAGCAGGTCCGCCGATACGAGTTCTCGGTCTTCCCACCAGCCGTCCGCCCGATCCACCTTGACCAGCTGGGCCCCCTGCTGGGCATAGGCTTGCATAAAGTTCGCATCGGGTACGGCCGTGTTGTAGATGATGCCGTCGAGCCGCCGGGCCAGCACCTTTTCCATTTCGATCACGAAGTCCCGGGCCTTGAACCGGTGGGTTTCGGCGTATTTGGTCATCAGGTTGAGGACATAGTAGATGGGGGCGCGTGTTGCCTGGAGGGCCTCGGTGACGCCGGGCACGATCAGGTTGGGCAGGATGCTGGTAAATAGGTCGCCCGGCCCCAGAATAATCATCTCCGCCTTATCGATGGCTGTCAGCACCGGCGGATAGACCTTGACCTGGTTGGCGTGGTGCGGCACCAGGAATACGGAGCGGATTTTTTCCCGGTGACCGGTTTCCGGCACGTCGATGGCCTGTTCGCCGTAGATGCGGGTACCATCGGTCAGTTCGGCCACAAGGGTCGCCTTGTCCGTTGTCACCGGGAAAATCCGGCCCTGTACGTCCAGGATTTCACCCAGGGCCTGCACGCCGGATGTAAAGCTGCCCGTATAGCGCGAGAGCATGGTAAGGAGCATGTTTCCGGCATTGTGCCCCCGCAGGCGGCGGTCACCGGTGAAGCGTTTGAGCAAAATCGAGCGGGCCAATTCCTGGTGGGGCGACAGCGCCAGGATGCACTTGAGCAGATCCCCGGGCGGCAGGACACCGAACTCACCCCGCAGTCGGCCGGTGCTCCCCCCGCTGTCCACCATGGAAACCACGGAAGTAATACTGAACCTTCGTGACGGGCGCAGTCCGGACAGCAGCACGAACTGCCCGCTGCCGCCCCCAATAGTTACGATCTGAATCTTTTTCACGACAGCCTGCCTTTCAAGCCTGAAATTGATCAGTCCGCCCACATGGCGCGTGTTCTGTTGAGAGGACCAAATCCGCATTCAGCCGCTTCAAAATCTTTTGGGTGGCCATAGGCCTGTAATCCTGTATGTCGGACCTACGACGGCGAGCGCCTATCAAACCGACCGTCGGGAATTGCCAGCAGGCAGGTTCGCAGGTTGCGGTGCCGCCCTCGGATGCCGAGTTTCCGGCGGATCTGCGTCCGGTGGGTCGTTACCGTACGGGGCGATATCTGCTGGCGCCGGGCAATCTGCTGCGAAGAATAGCCGTCGCGGATGAGTCTGGCCACGCGCAGTTCCTGGGGCGTGAGGTTGAAGCGCAGCGATTCCAGATGCGGTGCAAAGGAATTCAGCAGTTCATCCACCTGGCTGTCCAGCCGCTCAAGCCAAAGGCGCTGATCTGCGTTTGGCCGGTTCTGGCGCATGGCCTCGATCAACGGTTTAAGTATACTGTGCGCATTGCGCACCACGCCGGTCTCCATTTCGCGGCTGTCAGCGACATTCTGCTGCAGGAGCTGCCGCAAGTTGGTGTTCTGGTGCTCGAGATCCGTGGACTTCCGCCGCAGTTCATCCCGTCGCAGGCTCAGGGCCTCCAGCGTCCGGCGCTGCTCTTCGACAAGGTAATCCATATCCTGTTTCATCAGATCGATGGCCTCGTAAACCGGTTCCAGGGGCGAAGAGGGGCTGACGTCGACCCTGCGCCGGCGCAGAATTCCGGGTTGTTCGGGATCGATACCCCCCAGGAATTCGAGCAGATGGTTCACCTCGTCACGACAGACCTCCTCGAAAGGAACCGGATGCAGCGGCAGGGGCTGACCTAGGCGGCGGTCGGTGTCCGGCGGCGCGACCAAGGGCCAGTTCCGGGTCCGGAGCTTATCGGCGGCGTCCTTATCCGGCACTGGCGCCGGCGCCCCCGCCGTCAGGTTAACCGCCGCGCGTATGGCCGCCGCATAGTCTTTAACCACCTGCACTTTGTGACGATGGAGCCCCAGCTGACGACTCAGGTTGAAGCTCAGCCTGAAAAAAGGCGGCAGACCGAATACGAAGGATCCCAACAGGCCTTCAAGCTGGTTGGTGTAGGCCAGGTAGCGCCGACGCGCCGCGACGGCCCCTCCCCGGGCCCCGGTAAAATTCTCAATGCTGACGTAGCGATCGCCGGCGGCAAAAACCTCCCCCTTGATGCGTTCGGCCAGCGCGATGGCATGCTGCATATCCTCTTCTTCCACATAGCCTTTGGCCACGACCATGATGATGCTGCGCCCGATCTGCGCGAAAGACGTCACATAACTGCCGCGCGGATTGCGATAAAACCAGTGGGGCGCCACACGTATCGGCAGACCCGAAACCGGACACACGGTCGGGAAGCGTTCGGCCTGGTCGGAGGGCCACCGGGTGTGTTTGCCGCTCATTGGGTTTCTGCTCCCGGAAATGGACCGTCATCGCCCTGACAGCTGAGCCATGCTTCCAGGGACCGCCCTGATCCGGCCAATCCGGCCTTTCGGCGCAGACCCGCACGGTAGCGTTCGATGGTACGCGGCGAGGTGTTCAATACCTCGGCCGCCTCCCGACTGGTGCAGCCTCGCGCCACCAGGTAGGCGGTCAGCATTTCGCGGGGGGTGAGCTTCAACTCGTTGTCCATGGGGTTGAAGACGAAGGCGTGACCGATATTGGCGATGATGTCACGAATGAATTCCACCTGGCGCTGCTGGGCTGATGTCAGAGCCGTTTCGGCCAGCCCCTCGACAATGGGCATTAAAAAATCCTTGAAGCGCTGACTGATGCGGGCGGCCTCTTGGCGGCGCTGCGCCTGGCGCGCCCGCAGGAGTATTTTGAGTGTGGTATACGCTTCCGCCAGGGCGGCGTTTTTCTCCACCAGGGCGCGCTCCTGGTCTTGAAGCCGGCGTCGATTGCGCTGGTGGTGTGCGAGGACCCGCAGCATGTCCGCATGGATCATGCCGAGGGCATCATAGACGGTTCGGAAAGGATGATCGGTGGCACGCTCATCGCGAACCGCCACCACCCCGTACCGGTTCAGGTTGAGCTGGCCGACATGTTGAAACAGTTCCCGGGCGAGAGCCTGCAGCGTCTCAGCGTGGGGGTGGGCGCGCCCGTCCGCATTTCCGCCGGCCGTGGGCATGCCCGACACGGCTTCGCCCTCGTCAGTTTGATCCGGATCGTACGAGCGGACCGGCCGTCGGTGGTGCGACGCATCCATGGCCATCTGGATGGCCTCTTGGTAGTCGGCCACCACCTGAATATCGAAGCGGAATAGTCCCATTCGGCGGGCCAGATTGAGCCCCAGCTTGAAAACAGCGGGCCCACCATAGGCGATGTAGGTCTGCCAGTTCGATATCTGCTGAAATTTTTTGGCAATATAGCTGCGGGCATTGAGGGTGGACCCACTTATGCGCGAATGGTTGTCGACAATGATAAATGGGCCGCTGCCCGGTGGTGCGGCGGCCAGGGTCCGATTGAGAATGGACCAACCGCGCCTGACATTCTCCCGGTTGATATGCCCCCATGCGTCCAGACTGATGATGCGCGCTCCGACCCGTTCGACCCTGATGCCGTAGCGATTGTCGGGGCTTGTCCAGCACCAGTCCGGTGATGAATAGACCGGCTGCCGGCTGATCCGGCAGCAGGCCCGGGCCCCTGAAGGCCATTTGGTGTCCAATTCACATCCGTTGGGCATAGATCAATCCAGACTGTGACCGGAACATCAGGGGGGG
>JASJCD010000196.1 GCA_030066135.1 Desulfobacterales bacterium
AGCGCACCGGCAACGGCACTGGTGTCGTCGGCGCAAAGGGCGATCATGGCCCCGCCTCCGCCCCCGCCCGTGAGTTTGGCGCCGAGCGCTTCGTGTTTACGGGCAACGCGGATCATGGCCTCGAGCTCAGGGGTCGAAACCGCCAAGGCCTCCAGAAGTTTCTGATTCGCGTTCATGAGCCGCCCCAGGGTCTCCAGATCGCCTTGTCGGATGGCCGCCTGGGCCTCGCCGGCCTGACGATCAATTCGACGAAACAGGGATTCGTAGGCGTTGCTGTTTCTCTGCCAGCTTTTGCGTACCTGTGCCACCATAGGTGCCGTGAGGCTGCCCTCGCGGCCCAGCCCCACCACCAGGGGCAGCCGGCGGCCCACGCGCAGGGGCGCCACGTTTGGGGGTGAACCCGCGCGGAACACCAACGGTGCCGCGTGGCTGACCACTGTATTGTCGATGCCCGAGCTCTGCCCGTGGATGATGCGCTCGGCTTCATAGGCGATTTTATTGACGTCGGCCGTATTCAGTTTCAAATCATAATGCGACGCAAGGGCGCGCGTTACGGCCACGGCCGCTGCAGCCGAAGAGCCCAGTCCCATGGCCTGCGGCAACTGAGGGAAGACATCAATTTCGATGGCCGGTCTGGATATGCCGAGACGAAGCAGAATGATATCGACGGCTCTCAAAATCGAATCGCGGTGCAGTTCTCCCGGTTCCCAGGCTGTATCGATGCCCCAGCGTGCGACCTTTAAACGCACACCATTGCGGCCTCGCTTCACCCTGGCATGTACAGCTAGCGGAATCGGCATCGCCAACGCACGACTGCCGTAGAGAACGGCATGCTCGCCCATTAGAATAATTTTGCCCTGCGCGGATGCCGTCGATTGCTTCCGTATAGAGGGCGCCTCTGCGATCGATGAGGTTTGCGGTTTCGCAGCGTCAGCCTTTATTTCAGCCATGATTTCGCGCGCCTTCCAGATTTTAATCGTATCGCTGGCCACCAGGCGATCGACAACGGCGTCGGCCATGCCGGGACCGGCGCCGGCGGCCTGGGCCACGCTGCGGGCATGCAGCCGCATGTGGCCTTTCTGAATGCCTTCGGTAACCAAGGCGCGCAGCGCGGCCAGGTTTTGGGCCAGACCGACAGCGGCCATAATTTCGGCCAACTCGCGGGACGAGTCGATTTGCAGTATTTCCAGTGCCAGCTTGACAGCTGGATTGGATTCAAGACTGCCGCCGACGATCCCCACATTGAGCGGCAGCTCGATATTTCCGACCAATTGGCCGGCGCTGTTTACTTCCCAGCGCGTTAAGGCGCGGTAACGTCCATCGCGGGCGGCGTGGGCGTGCGCGGCCGCCTCGATAGCCCGCCAGTCGTTGCCGGTGGCGATCGCAACAGCATCGATCCCGTTGAGAATACCCTTATTGTGGGTGGCCGCACGGTGGGGGTTGATGGCGGCAAACCGATCGGCCGCCACGATACGATCCCGAACTTCCGCACCTGAAAAACCATTTCGCGCCAGCGCTTCGACATCGATGGTGGTCTGAGCCCGGGCAAGGGCGCGATCAGCCAAGTTCGAAACAATGCGCAGAAGAACGCGGCCGCCGGTGATGGTCTCGAGTTTCGCCGCCACGGCCTCACACATGCTGTTGACCAAATTGGCGCCCATCGCATCACGGGTGTCAACCAGAAGCTGGACGAGGAGGGTGTCGTCCGGGGCGTCTTCCCCACTGGGAATCGTTGTTTCAATATCTTTGGCACCACCACCGCGGGCCACGAGCCGGGTGTGCAGGCTATTGGCCAGGCGGGCGATTTCCGCCTTGGCTGCCATCACATCTCGCTGTGCGGCCTCCGGGTCGTTTAAATGTTGAATCACGATCTGGCCGATGGCCACAGGTTCCTCGCTCTCAGTCTTAAACCCGCCGTTTATCTTAGCGATTTTGGCGGCCGCGCTGACGGCTGCGATTATCGACGGCTCTTCGACCACCATGGGCACAATACGTTCCAGGCCGTTGATGCGAAAATTGAGCCCTAAACCCAAAGGCAGACCAAATACGCCGATGGCGTTTTCCACCATCCGATCGGCATTCCGCGGTGCCAATACCTGACCGCCGACACGCAGCATGTCGGCGTGCCGGGCGGTGATGACAGCCTTGTGCTCAAGCAAATCAAGGCGTTCCGTGATCGATTTGCGGTAAAACCGCGCGAAGGATTGGTTTTCCATGGTCGGTATCCTCTCTCTACAGGCTGACGCCTTCAGCGCCCCACTTAACATCAAGCACATGGTAACCGGCGTCCGATATGGTTTTTTCTATGGCGACTAATTTCTCGGGGGTGTCCGTCAAAACCAGGCCGATATCGCCGCCGCCCGCACCGGAAGGTTTGTAGACCCCACCTCCGTTCTGCGCCATGGCGGCTAAATTCTGGTCCACGAAGGTGATGATGGGCACCCCGCTGCGAGCCGTTAAGTGGGTCAACAGGCGGTATTGTTGGTCCGCCGCGTCAATGAAGCCGTCTGCATCCCGATGCTCAAGCGCACGCACGGCCCGCTTGGACACCGTTATTAGTTGGTTCATCTTGATGCGGTAATAGGCGTGCTGGTTATAGGCAAACCTATCCAGATCGGTTAGCAGCTGGGCGGTCGATGCGGGCTGGCCGGTCCATACGGCGGTCATATGGATTTCAGCGGGCCACTCAATCGGACGGAGTATTGGCGGTGAGTAGTCCTTCCCGTTGGCCTGTTGGAAAAAGGAGAACCCGCCGAAAACGCTGGCCGCCACATCGATGCCGCTGCCGGTCTCTCCCTGAAGATGACGGTGCACGGCCAAGGCGTGCTTAAACAGCACTTCGCGCTGGGGCTTAAGTCCACGCGCGTGGGCGTAGAGGCCGGCGATCATTGCGACAGTGAGTGCCGCGCTCGAACCAAGCCCGAGCTTGATGCCCCCGTCCGAGTACAGGGCACGCGCGTCGACCGTGAGTTCCATTGGCGGAGGGGCGGTGCGACCAAAATCGATCATGCGCCTAAAACAATTGATGATGTCGACCACGCAACGCACCTGACTTTTTTCGGCCGGTGTCAGACGACCATCTGAGGTATCGATGCTGTCGCGAAGGTCTTCAAGTGGAAGGCCCGACAAACCCAGGTGCGGCATATTCAGACGAGATCCTTGATTGCGGGGCGCGATTTCGATCCGCAAACGGCGATCGATGGCGGCGACTACGGCTGGTGCTCCATGAAGGACAGCATATTCTCCAATCATAACGAGTTTTCCAGGGGCGTAAACGGCAAACGGCATCAGACATCCTCCTCCACACGAGCCGACGGTCCGGGGCGGCATAGCATCAAGCTGCGGACGCCGGACAACGCCAGGAGGCGATCGGCGACCGTCGCCTTGTCACGCCGACGGCAAAGCACTTTAACCTGTGGACCGGCATCGATAGTGAAATAAACGGCAAGGCCTTCCTTGCGCAAATTCAGTACTTCTTGAATCACAGCGACGGTTCCCGGGTTCCAGTAAAGCAGACCCGGACGAGCCGACATCATCAGTCCGTGCATCTTGAGGGCACTGTGTTCCGCCAGAGCGCCCACCGTTTCCAGGTCCCGCCGTAAAACGGCAGCGCGCATCGTTTCCAGGTCGCGACCGGCCGTGTCGACCCAAGCGGCGTAGAAGGGCGAATGAAGCTTGGTCATCTCCATGGCGGTACGTGAGCTCACGGGTTTAGGGGTATCATCCGTGATGGCCACCAGCACCGTTAAAGGCCAAAAATGCTCGTCGGCAATTTGGATTGCGGCCGGGGCGTTTGCGGGGTCACCGCCAGGCAGTTCCGCGAAACCGCCGAAGATTGAACGCGCCGCCGAACCGGACCCGAGACGCGCCAGGGCCGAGGCGTCGGTGGGCGTGAGGGGGTGTCCGGCGGCATGCATGGCGGCCACGGCCAGGGCGGCAAAGCCTGAAGCCGACGAGGCCATTCCGGCCGCGGTTGGGAAACTGTTGATGCTGCGGACCTCGCAGTAGCGATCTGTTTCGGTTCGGCGGCGGACTTCGTCAAGAAAATGTACCACCTTTTTCATTACCGCAGGCCTGGCCCTATGCTCGTTGATGAAGACGCGATCCTCTTTTAGTGGCCGTCGAAAGTTTACGGAGGTTCGAGTCCATAGATTAGACAGGGTCAGCGACAACGATCCCACAGCCGGAATATTGGCCGCCGTATCGATTTTGCCCCAGTATTTAACCAAAGCGATGTTGGCGTGTGCCACTGCGGTAGCATCCATTATTACCTCAACAAAATATTAACAAGATCTAAACTTTTACCTTGATTCCACTAAATTTGACCTTAATACTATCGCATTGATGAATTGTTTGTCAACAAACATTAAACAAATGGGAAACAGGAAAAAGTGATGAAGAGCATAGACGAAACAAAGAAGCATGCTCCCAAACCCATCCATCTGGCGGCCATCAGCAGCTATCCCCACGCAAATGCTGAGCAGTGCTGGCTACGCGCGCGTCAGCGGCTGGGCGCGGTGGAAATACTGTTACGCCAATACACGGCGGCACCAGGGCTTATCGGTCGGGCCGCAGCCTACCAGATCAATTCGGGCGGCAAACGCTGGCGGCCTCTTTTCCTGCTGGCGGTCGGCGAGGCGCTGAATGGAGAACCGGATGCCTTTGTCAAACTGGCGGCCGCCGTTGAGTTGCTTCACAATGCATCTCTGGTCCACGACGACCTGCAGGACAACGACACGATGCGTCGTGGACAGGAGACGGTCTGGCACCGGTATGGATCTGAAACCGCCATCAATTTGGGCGATTTTCTCATATCAAGCACTTATCTGGCTCTGTCGCAGATCGACGCCCCCGGAGACAAGCTGGCTAAGCTGGTTTCCCATTTCGCACAGGCCACCCATCAGGTGATCGCAGGTCAGTCCATGGAAATCGAGGCCAGCCGTAAATTCGGCCTCAGTGTTCAAGATTACCGGCAGATCGCCCAGACCAAAGCGGGCGTTCTCATGGCTTTGCCCGTGGTCAGTGCCCTGATGTTGGTCAAAAATCAGCGCGAGATGCGCGAACATGCCCGGGAGGCCATGATCTCACTCGGGACCGCCTATCAAATCAAAGATGACCTGGATGACCTCTTTGGGCACAAGGCGGGGCGTCCCGCCGGTGTGGATCTGCGCGAGGGGCGCATCAGTCTGCCCAATCTGCTGTTTCATGCGGAGGCCCGGACCCTTGACCGCCAAGCATTCGAAGCTTTTATCGGCAGTCATGAGCCACCGGCCGCATCTGAGCTGCGCTACTGGGTCGAGCGCGTCCGACAGTCGTCGGCGGTCGCGGCTTGCTGGACCGAGTTTGAAGTTGCGTTGGACAGGGCTTCCCGGCATATCAACGCCCTGCCGGAGCTGCTGGGGGCTGTTCTTGACAACGGTAAACAGATGTTGCTCAAGACAACGGTTTCTCAAGGGTCGCCAGGGCCGCAAGATTTCACGGCGGCCGGGTCCGACAAAAAACGACAATGGATTAGCAATTGAAGACAACCACCGATCGTACCCAACCGCTTCGCCGCCGACACCAGGCGGCAAAAGATATTCGGCTTGTCTTGGATCGGTAGAATATAATTGGAGGACAAAATGGAAATGACGTTATTCAATGTCTCGGTCGAAGGATTCGAGATCGTAAATCACATTTTGACGCTCGGCTATGCTTCCATGGCCGCCGCATTGCTATATTTCGTGCTCACCACCAACAACAGTTTACCCAAATACCGAATGTCGTCCGTCATTTCGGTCGTCGTAATGGTATCGGCATTTCTGCTCCTTTTCATACAGAAACAAAGTTGGTCCAATGCCTACGCATTTAACGGCGCCGTCTACACGCTCAAAGAGGGAGCCGATCTGTTCACCAACGGCTACCGCTACCTCAATTGGTTGATCGACGTGCCCATGCTTCTGATCCAGATTCTTTTCGTGGCCGAGATCACCGGTTCCGACCGCTTCAAATACATGGCGCGTTTTTCTATTTCCGGGTGTCTTATGATCATTCTGGGCTATATCGGCCAGTTCTACGAGCCGGGGCGGCTCAACGCCAACACCTTTTTATGGGCTTTCTGGGGCCTTGCCTCGACGGGGTTCTTCATCCACGTCCTGATATTGATCACCAGAGTCATCCGTCAGGGGCAGTCCGTCATGGAGGGCACGCCACGCGCTCTGTTCGGGGCGATTCTGCCGCTTTTCTATATCTCCTGGTGGCTCTACCCGGTAGCCTACGCCGCGCCGGTGCTCATGCAATTTGGTGCGACCTACGAACTGACCATCGTCAGCCAGCAGGTCATCTACACGATCGCGGACATCGCTTCGAAGATTGTCTACGGCGTCATGCTCTCCGCTACAGCCACAATGCTGAGTGAAAAAAAGGGTTACGCCATGGCCCAGGCTTGACAACTACGAGACCGGGGCCTGCCGGCCCCGGTCGTAAAACGTAATTGGAATAACGAGGTTACCATGTTAAGCGCATTCAATTTGCAAAAGAAACAGATCCGTGCTCGCGCGGCCACGTCAGGCGGCCGTAAGGCCATCGTTGTTGGCGGTGGTTTCGGCGGGATCGCCTCGGCCCTGCGGCTTCGAGCGCAGGGCTTCGAAGTAACCCTCCTCGATCGTATGTCCCGTCTGGGCGGACGGGCCCAGGTCTTCGAGCGGGATGGTTTCATCTACGATGCCGGGCCCACCGTTATCACTGCGCCGTTTCTCTTCGAGGAGCTTTTCGCGCTCTTTGGGGAAGACCTTCACGACCATGTCACCCTGAAACCGCTGGATCCCTGGTACCGTATTGTTTTCTCCGACGGCAAGTCCTTCGATTATGGGGGCACGGTGGCCGATACCCTCAAAGAGATCGAGCGCTTCAACCCTGAAGACCGGCAAGGTTACCTGCGCTTGCTGGAGATGTCGCGCCGCATTTTCGACGTGGGTTTCAGCGAGCTTTCCGACCGGCCTTTTCACCGGGTGGGGGAGATGTTGGCGCAGGTGCCGCGGCTCATCCGTCTGCAAAGCTATCGTACGGTCTACGGACTGGTATCGCATTATTTGAAGGATCCCTACCTGCGGAAAATCTTCAGCGTTCAGCCTCTGCTGGTGGGCGGCAGCCCAACCGATACGACCTCGATCTACAGCCTGATCCACTATCTGGAGCGCCGTTGGGGCATCCATTACTGCATGGGGGGTATGGGGGCTCTGGTCGACGCCCTGGGGAACCTGATGGCGCGGCACGGCATCGAACAGCAGCTGGGTACCACGGTGACGCAGGTCACCATGCAGGGCGGTCAGGTCAGCGGCGTGCGCCTGGCCGACGGCACCCACCGGCCGGCGGATCTGGTGGTCATGAATGCCGACCCGCCGTACGTGTACACGCACATGATGCCGCCGGATTTCGACGGCGGCTGGCAGGCGCGACGCATCCGCCGGATGACTTTTTCAATGGGCCTGTTCGTGCTGTATTTCGGCACCGACCGTCGCTACGAACATATCGCGCATCACACGATCTGGATGGGACCGCGTTTCAAGGGCCTCTTGCGCGATATCTTCCATCGCCGTCGTCTGGCCGAAGATTTCAGCCTCTATCTGCACCGGCCCACAGCTACGGATCCATCCATGGCACCGCCGGGATGCGACGGTTTCTACGTGCTCTCGCCGGTTCCCAATCTAAAAGGTGATACGGATTGGCAAAAAAGTGGCGACGCCTACCGTGACCGCATTCTGGCCACCCTGGAAACACATCTCATGCCCGGGCTGAGGCAGCACCTGGTCCACACGTCCTATATGACGCCGCTTGATTTCCAGCGCGACTATCTTTCCATGTGGGGCAGCGGTTTTTCGATCGCACCGATTTTCAGCCAGTCCGCCTGGTTTCGTTTTCACAACAAGGCGCCCGGCGTGGACGGCCTTTACTTTGTCGGCGCCGGCACGCATCCAGGCGCCGGCGTGCCCGGCGTGCTGTGTTCGGCCAAGGTGCTGCAAAACGTGATCGCATCCGAACAGCCGCAGGTTGTGGCGGCCTGAAATGGAGTAAGCACGCATGCAACACACCGATACCATGCAACACCTTGATACTACCGGGCGCCGCCGCGCGGCACGCCGCGTTCTGGCGCGCAAGAGTAAAAGTTTCAACTGGGCCGCACGGCTGTTCGACCGTCATACCGCCGATGACGTGGCAACGCTCTACCACTTCTGCCGTCTGGTCGACGACATCGCTGACCATCAAGAGATTTCGGCGGCGCGTCACCGCCTGGCGCTGATCGGCGCGGAGCTGGATTATGGGGAAAGCACCCAGCCCGAAGTGATGGCCCTGATCGAATTGGCCCTTCGGCGCGGTATGAATCTGCGACTGCCGGGTATGCTGGTTGACGCGGTGCGCACCGACACCGGTGAGGTGCGTCTGGCCTCTGAAGCGGACCTTCTGCGCTACGCCTATGGGGTGGCCTCCACGGTCGGTCTGATGATGTGTGCTGTGATGGGGGTTCGCGATGCGGCGGCCGAACCGTTTGCCGTCGATTTGGGTATTGCCATGCAACTCACCAATATCGCTCGTGATGTGGTCGAGGATGCCTGGCGCGGGCGGCGCTATATTCCCGAAGATTGGCTGGGGCAGGATCTGGCCCCTGCCCGTATTGCGGCGGCTTCAGCCGCGACACGGCGGCGCGTTCTGGAAGCCCGTGAACGGCTTCTTGCGCTGGCGGATGTCCACTACCGCAGCGCCGATCGCGGGATGCGCTTTATCCCCTGGCGGGCACGCCTGGCCGTGACCACCGCGGCCCGACTTTACGAAGCCATTGGGGATCGCTTGCTTTCGGGTGACGTGGCGTGGGGCCAGCGGGCCATAGTCAACCGCAGCGGCAAATTGCGCGAGACGCTGCGGGCCTGGGGCCACCTGTTCTTCAATCCGAGGTTCTGGGATATTGGCCCTCGCCCGGTGCATGATGCCCGTCTGCATCGTGCTCTGGCAGGGCGGCCCGGTGCCAACGGAGGCCAGCCGTGAATACGGTCTACGACTTCGCCATCGCCGGTGCGGGCTGTGCCGGACTTTCCCTCGCCGTGCGTCTGAGCGGTGTAACCAACGGTCGCCATCGCATCGCCCTTATCGATCCGCGCCAGTCCTACGGCATGGATCGCATCTGGTGTTTCTGGAATACGGTCCCGCATCCTTTCACTCCGGCAATAAAACACAG
>JASJCD010000197.1 GCA_030066135.1 Desulfobacterales bacterium
TGGCCCCTGCTGCATTCGATCATCCAGAAAGGGCTAAACGCGATCGGCGAGGCTGAACAGATCGCCTTCTCCGGGAAGTGGGTACCTGTTGTCGATGATGGGGAACAACCGACAATAGAATTGTCAACGTCGGAGATGACCTGGCTGGCGAATCATGAAGAGATCACCGTCGGTTATATTCCGGGTTGGCCCCCTTACAGTTTTTTGGATACATTAGGCCGTCCTGTCGGTATCTCAATCGACTTCTTCGAGCTGGTGGCGAAAAAGGTCGGCTTAAAATTCAGAATCAATGTAGGTGCGTGGCATAAAATCTATAGGCGAGGGCAGAACAAAGAGATTGATGTCGTTGCTTCGATGACGATCAAACCCAATCGGAAACAGTGGTTTAGCTTTCCACGCCACTATCTGGCCCTGCCCGTCTATGTTGTTGCCCGCAAAGACGACGAGCGTATTAAGGTCAGCGATGATTTGAAGGGGAAAATCATCTCGCTGGATACAGCCTCATGGTACGTTGAGGAGATCCGCGAGAAATATCCCACCGCGACCCTGAAACTCGTTGATCGTCCCGAACATGCATTACGGGATGTTTCGACGGGAAAGGCGGATGCGACCCTGGCCGGATCAGTAGTTGCCCGGCATGCCATTGAGAATAAAGGGCTCTACAACCTGCATCTGGCAAGTGAATTTGCTGAAAATGAGGTCGACCGGATTACATTCGGCATCCGTAACGACTCCCCTGAGTTGGCTTCAATTATCGACAAGGGACTTGCGGCCATCACAGAGGTGGAACGGCTGGAAATTCTAAGTAGGTGGGTATTAGGGGTTGCCGAACCAATCGAAGAAAACAAACTCACGGAGGAAGAAAAGGCCTGGTTGGCCGACCATCCGGTTATGCGCTTGGGCGTCGATCCGGGCTGGGCGCCGGTCGAGTATCTGGATGTGGAGGGTAAAAGGGCCGGGATCACCTCTGACCACATTCGTATCCTGTCCGAAAAATTGGGCACCCGCTTCGAAACGGTCGGAGCGCGTTCCTGGAGCGACGTCCTGCAAAAGGCGAAAGAGGGCAAGATCGATATCATATCTGCGATCGTCCAAAGCGAGGAACGGGCCGGGTACCTGCTGTTCACGGAGCCCTATCTCAGGCTGCCGATGGTCATCATCACGCGCGACGACGCCCCGGTTATCGAAGGGATCCAGGATCTGAAAGGCCGGACCATCGCCGTGATGGAGAACTATATCTCGCATGCCTACCTGAAGCGGGATTACCCGGACCAGGAACTGCTGGTTTTCAAGACCCTCGACGAGGCCCTGCAGGCGGTCGACGAAGGCCAAGCCGATGCGCTGATCGAGAATGCCTCCGCCTACAATCTGACCAAAAAAAAGCTGTCACTTTCAAGGCTCATGGTTGCCGCCCCCACCCCTTACGCTTACGAGCTGTCCGTCGGGGTGCGCAAGGACTGGCCACAACTCGTCCCCATCCTGGAAAAAATGCTGGCATCCATTACGCCGCGTGAAAAAGAGATCATCAAGGAAAAATGGGGCGACATCCGCTTTCAAAAGCAGACGGACTGGCGGCTGGTCGTCTGGATCTGCTCGGCTATTCTTCTGGTTGCCGGCGGCATTGTGGGGCTCTTGCATTTTTCGAATCGCCGGTTGGTAAGGGAGGTGGCCCAGCGCAGGGGGGCCGAGGCGGCGTTAGCCAGCGCCAGGGATGCTGCCGAGGCCGTCAACCGGGAGCTGACCTTTACCAAATTTGCCTTTGACAACGCACCGGATGCCATCCAGTGGTTGAGTGCCGAGAACGCTGAGATGGTCTATGTCAACCAACTCTCCAGTAATATGCTCGGCTACAGCCGGGAAGAGCTAATGAAATTATCGGTCTTCGACTTTGACCCGGTCTATAGCCGAGACGCCTGGCCGGTGTTCCGCCAGGACCTGCGACAGAATGGGCAGATGACCTTTGAATCATTGTGGCAGGGAAAAGACGGCTCCCGGTTTCCCGTCGAGATTTCTGCCCGGTCGCTGACCTATGAGGGGACAGAGTATTTCCTCGCTTTCATCCGGGATATTCGCGAGCAAAAAAAGGCCCAGCAGGAACTGCAGGCGGCCAAAGAGGCGGCCGAATTCGCCAATCAGGCCAAAAGCATATTTCTGGCCAACATGAGCCATGAACTGCGCACGCCGCTGAACGCCATCCTGGGCTTTTCCTCCATGCTGGGCCAAGATGCTGTGGTCACACCCCAGCAGAAGGAAAAACTGGCGGTGATCAATCGTTCCGGGGAGCACCTGCTCGCCATGATCAACGACATCCTGGATTTTTCCAAAATCGAGGCGGGCCGCATCGATCTCGAGGAAACCCCCTTCGACCTGGTGGCCCTGCTCGAGGAAATCAGCGCCATGTTCCAGTTGCGGGCGGGGGCCAAAGGGTTCGAATTCGTGCTGCAAACTGAAATGATAACCTTTCCCCACTTGAGCGCCGATGCAGGTAAGATCCGCCAGATTCTCATCAATCTGCTGGGCAATGCCGTCAAGTTCACCGTCAAGGGCCGCGTGAAACTGCAGGCGGCCACCGAAACACTTTCGGAAACGACGGAACAATGCCGGATCGTGCTGGAAATCGAAGACACCGGCCCGGGCATCGATCCCGACCGGCAGGCGAATATCTTCGAGCCCTTCGTGCAGGCGCAAGGTCAATTGGTCCAGACCGGCACCGGCCTCGGTCTGACCATATGTAAAAACTTTGTCGAACTCATGGGGGGCACGATCGAGGTTGAGAGCACACCGGGAGAAGGCGCCCTGTTCCGGTTGAAGCTGCCGGCGGGAATCGTCAAAGCCGTGGATGTCCGTTCGCCTGAAGGCAAACCGCGGGTGGTCGGCCTTGCCTCTGGACAGAAGCGCTGGCGCATTCTGATCGTCGATGATCACCCCGACAACCGGCTTGTATTGAAGAGCCTGTTGGAGGGCGTCGGCTTTAAAATCCTCGAGGCGGGAAACGGGCTGGAGGCACTGAAGGCTATAGACCGGAGCCCTCTCGACTTCATATGGATGGACATGCGCATGCCGGTTATGGACGGCTATGAGGCCGTGCAGAAGATCCGGCAGCATCCGGAAAATTCTAAAATTCCAATTGTCGCCATCACCGCCAGCGTTTTCAAGAGCCAGCGCCAGAGGATTCTGGCCGCGGGCTGCGACGACATGGTTTTTAAACCGTTCCAGGCGCACGAGATCTTCGAGACCATGGCGCGATTCCTGGGAGTCGAGTACATCCATGCGGACCCCGAGGATGCCATCTCCCCTTCCAAGGCTAAACTTACAGCCGCCATGTTGGCTGAACTGCCCCCGGGATTGCGCCACGAACTGGACAAGACCACGCTGGTGGCGAACCGGGAGGCCATCTTCGAAGTGATTGCGCGCATCCGGGAGTATTCCCCCGATATGGCCAAGGGTCTCAGGACATTCGTCGATAATTTCGAGATCGACCGCATCAGAGCGCTGCTTACGGAGGATAAGTGACAAACCCACAACCCGATACAGGTTCCCCTCTGCCAAGTGTTTCCGATTCAATGATCCTTGCGGGCGAAATCCTCATCGTCGACGACGAGGTGCCCAACCTGCAAGTGTTGACCCAGGTCCTTACCGACGCCGGTTACAGGGCCCTGCGCTCGGCCAGGCGGCCGCAGTTGGCCATCGAATCGGCTCTGGCGCAACCGCCCGACCTGATTCTGCTGGACGTGCGCATGCCGGAGTTGGACGGTTTCGAGGTTTGCCGGCGCTTGAAGCAGGAAACGCTGACTCGGGATGTCCCCATCATCTTCGTGAGTGCGCTGCAAAATATGGAGGACAGGCTGCGCGGCTTCGAAGCCGGAGGAGTTGATTTTATTGCCAAGCCTTTTCAGATGCCTGAAGTGCTGGCGCGGGTGCGGACGCATCTGGTTCTGCGCAACATGCAACTGCATCTGGAGGACCTCATCAATCAGCGCACAACCGAACTGGCGGTTGAAATCGTCGAACGCAAAAAAGCGGAGGAATTCCTGGTCCACAGCGAGAAACGCCTGCGCGCTCTTTTCGAGCGGGCCAACGACGGCATTCTCACGATGGAGGGCGACCGCTTCACCGACTGCAATCAACGGGCGCTCGATATTTTAAAACGTCCACTGGAAGCCATTATCGGGCACAATCCCAGTACCTTCTCGCCCATCCGGCAGCCGGACGGAAAACGTTCTGCCGAAAAGGCGCAGCAACTGATCAAAAGGGCTTACGATGGAGAACCCCTGATCTTTGAGTGGGTTTGCACTCGTGGCGACGGTGCCAACGTGGATCTCGAAGTCAGCCTGAGCAAGATCGATATCGGTAACCAGCCCATGCTGCTGTCTCTATGGCGCGACATCAGCCGGCGCAAGTTTATGGAAGCCGAACGCCAGCGTGCGAACCTCGAACTCCGCCAGGCCTATGACGAAATCCGAAAACTCAAGGAGCGCCTCGAGGCGGAAAACCTGACCCTTCGCGAGGAGATCAAGATCGCTTCCAGCAAAAACGAGATTGTCGGCAAGAGCCACGGCATCCGCACGGTGCTGCAGCAGGTTGGCCAGGTCGCCCCCACGGATTCAACTGTTCTGCTGCTGGGTGAAACCGGTACCGGCAAAGGATTGATCGCACGGCAGATCCAGGAACTGAGCGGGCGCCAAGACCGCCCTCTGGTCAGCGTGAACTGTGCCGCCTTGCCGGCCACGCTGATCGAAAGCGAGTTTTTCGGCCACGAAAAGGGAGCTTTCACGGGCGCGACGGATCGTAAGATCGGCCGCTTCGAAATGGCCGACGGCGGTACGATCTTCCTCGACGAAATCGGCGATCTGCCGCTCGAGCTCCAGGCGAAACTGCTGCGGGTCCTGCAGGATCAAGAGTTCGAGCGAATTGGATCTTCCAAGACGAAAACCGTGGATGCAAGGGTCATCGCGGCGACCAATCGGGACTTGGACGCGTTGATCGCGCAGGGCGCCTTCCGGGCGGATCTCTACTACCGTCTGGGGGTGTTTCCGATCCGCATTCCCCCGCTGCGGGAGCGCCGCAGCGACATTCCCCTGCTGGTGTGGTTTTTCATCATGATGATGCAATCGCGTCTCGGCCGAACCATCCACGACGTTCCGGACCGGGTCATGGACGCCCTGACGGCCTACGACTGGCCGGGCAACGTGCGGGAGCTTCGGAATATCGTGGAAAGGGCCATGATCCTCTCGCCCGGAACAGCGCTGGAACTGGGCGCCGGTCTTCTGCCCAAGAGAGGCGTTCATAGTTCTGTTGTCCAAGCCCAAAAGCCCAAGCGTGAGAGCCTACAGGACGTCGAGCGAAACCACATCTTGAGCGTCCTGGAGGCAAGCAACTGGAAAGTCCGCGGCAAGGATGGTGCGGCCGAGCGCCTCGGCCTCAAACGCACCACGCTGCAGTCGCGCATGAAGAAGTTGGGGATTAAGCGGCCGTCCCTCTAAAGGTTTGGTGAAGCCCAAATCGGATTGCCTCTCCGCATTCACCACCCTAAATGGGACATGTTTACCCTATATTTAGTTCAATTCTCTGAATTGAGCGCATATGGGTCAATATCACCAAAGTGATGCAATGATTCAGCGTCCCACGGGTGGGCAGTCATCGGTGCGGCCTGCGCCATTCGGTCAACTAACGTTTGGCAGGTTGCGTGCTTGCCATGAGACGAGCTCTCCGCAGTTAACCGCTTTTCAGATTCAAGGCGTTTTATCGTTGCAAGGCACAACGGCCTTTAGATGCTTGACTGAAATTGGCCGGCCATGGCCAAACACGTCGCAATCGATACCGAGAGCTGCACCGGCTTGCAAATTGGTACTGAATGATGCAAGGATGTCTTTGAATTCAACGCGGCCGACGATACGGCCGTTGTCGTCACGAAGGAGGCCATCGGAACCTGCCTGTTGGGATGTAGCCACGGAGAGGGTTGGTCTTATAAATGACTAATGGCGTTTTACATCGGCGCGCACCGGCGTTGCCTTAATCCGAAAAGAGATGACCATGTTTGAAAATCTTGATCCGACCTTTCTGGCACGCGCGCAGTTCGCGTTTACGGTATCGTTTCATATTCTGTTTCCGGCCTTTACCATCGGCCTGGCCAGCTGGCTGGCCGTGCTCGAGTGGCGCTGGCTCAAGACCGGCAACCAAGTTTATGCCGATGTCTACCGCATGTGGGTTAAAATTTTTGCCGTCACCTTTGGCATGGGCGTGGTTTCCGGTGTGCTCATGCCGTTTCAGTTCGGCACCAACTGGTCACGATTTGTGGATGCCGGCGGCAATATCATCGGGCCGTTGCTGGGCTATGAAGTGTTGACCGCCTTTTTTCTGGAAGCGTCTTTTCTGGGGATTATGCTGTTCGGCTGGAACCGCGTCAGCCCCAAAATGCACTTTGCTTCCACGATCATCGTCGCGTTTGGAACCCTGCTTTCGGCCTTCTGGATCCTGTCGGTCAACAGCTGGATGCAGACGCCCCAGGGATTCCGGGTAGGCACCGACGGCCTGCTGTATCCCACCAACTGGCTGGAGATCATTTTTAACCCTTCGTTTCCCTATCGATTCGTACATATGGTTACCGCCGCCTATCTGACGACCGCCTTTACCGTGGGGGGCGTGGGTGCCTATTACCTTTGGCGCCGGCGTCATATCGCCCACGCCCGCGTCATTTTCGGCATGGCCACGATCATGGCGGTTGCTGTGGCCCCCCTGCAGATGCTGTTCGGCGACCTTCATGGTCTCAACACCTTCGAGTATCAGCCGACCAAGCTGGCCGCCATCGAAGGGCTGTGGGAGACCGAGCGCGGGGCACCTCTGGTGCTCTTCGCATTGCCGGACCAGGAAGCCGAGATGAACCGCTATGCCATCGAAATCCCCCTGGTCTCCAGTCTCATTCTGACCCACAGTCTCGATGGCGAAGTCAAAGGGCTCAAGGAGTGGCCGGCCGACGAGCGCCCGCCGGTGGCACCGGTCTTCTGGTCCTTCAAGATAATGGTCGGCATCGGCTCGCTGATGGCGCTTACCGGGCTGATGGGCCTGATCCTGTATTTGAGGAAGCGCCTGTTTGACACGCGCTGGTTTCAGTTGTGGTGCATGGCCCTGACGCCCGCCGGCTTTGTGGCCGTGCTGGCCGGATGGTTCGTGACCGAAGTGGGGCGTCAGCCTTGGATCGTCCAGGGGCTGATGCGCACCTCCGATGCCACCTCCCCGGTGATCGGAAGCTCTATTGCTATTTCACTGTCCGCTTTTGTGATCGTTTATATTTTCGTATTTGGTGCGGCCAGTTACTACATCTTACAACTGATCGGCAAAGGCCCCGAGATCAGGCCGGAGGCCTATGGCGATCACGGGGTTGATAAACCGCCCATCGTCACGGATCTCGTCGGCAAGAAGGGGGGGCAGGATGTTTAGCTTCGAGGGCTTAGTGGATCTTCCGTTGTTATGGTTCGCAATTATTTCGATAGGCATTTTCATGTACATTCTGCTGGACGGCTTCGATCTCGGCGTGGGAATCCTGTTTCCGTTCGCACCCACCGACCAGTGCCGGGATCGCATGATGAATTCGGTGGCCCCCTTTTGGGACGGCAACGAGACATGGCTGATTTTGGGCGG
>JASJCD010000198.1 GCA_030066135.1 Desulfobacterales bacterium
GTTTCCACCAGTTCGTCCATCTCGGCCTTGTTCTGTGCAAGTCCATGGATGCGGGGGCCGTAGGCCACGTTGTCGTAAATTGATTTGGGAAAAGGATTCGGCTTTTGGAATACCATGCCGACCCGCGCACGCAACGGCACCACGTCGATATGGCGATCGTAGATATCGACATCATCGAGAAGAATCTGGCCGGTCACACGACAGATGTCAATGGTGTCGTTCATGCGGTTGAGGCAGCGCAGAAAGGTCGACTTGCCGCATCCGGAAGGCCCGATCATGGCGATGACCTGGTTGCGCCCGATGTCCAGGGAGACGTTTCGTATGGCATGCTTGTCGTCATAATAAACGTCAACATTCCGGCAGCTCATGCGGGGTTTGTCGATGAAGGCCTCACCAACGGTCTCGCGTAAATCACGGCTGTAGAGAATGCGCCCGGTTTTCTGATCTTCCACGGTCGCGGCACCGGCCGCCGGAGCTTTGTTATCGGTCGGATCGTCCTGGTGTTTCAATTGCGCTTCCATATCGTCATTGATCGACCGTGCGGGCGATAGCCACACGGCGAATTTCTCCTAAATTAGTCAGAAAGCGGACCGGCGTCAAACTGTCGTTGCACCGGCCCGCTATCGAACGATCAAGCCCTGTCTACTTGAGCATCAGACTGTTCATATTTTTAACATCCGAGGCAATCTGCTTGCGCTCGTCATCGGGCATGGGGATCATGCCTTTGTCGGCCAGGTAGCCGTCCGGACCCCAGGCTTTTTCAGCCGTGAACTCGGCCAGGTATTCTTTCATGCCCGGAATAACGTCCGCGTGGGCTTTTTTAACGTAGAAGTAAAGCGGACGGGAAACTGGATATGAGCCGTCGGCGATGGCATCGAAGGTCGGCGGCACGCCGTCCACAAGGGAACCCTGGATGATGTCGCTGTTCTGGTCGAGGAAGCTGAAACCGAAGATGCCGAGGGCTTTGGGGTTGGCATTCAGTTTCTGAACGATCAGATTGTCGTTTTCGCCGGCCTCGACGTAGGCGCCGTCTTCACGGACCGTGTGGCAAATGGCCTTGTATTTCTTCTTGTCTGTTTTCTTCATGGCCTTGATCCAGGCAAACTTCTTGGCGCCGGCCTCCATGGCCAGTTCGACGAAGGCGTCGCGGGTGCCCGAGGTGGGCGGCGGCCCCAGCACTTCGATCTTGTTGGCCGGCAGGGCCGGATTGACATCCTTCCAGGTTTTATAAGGATTGGGAATAAGCTTTTCCCCGCCCTTGGGATCCGGTACGTCCTTGGCCAGGGCCAGGTAGATGTCCTTGCGGGTCAGCTTCATCGGGGCTGCTTTTTTGGCGTTGGCCATCACGATGCCGTCGTAACCGATCTTGACCTCGATGATGCCGTCCACGCCGTTGGCCATGCATTTGTCGTACTCGGATTTCTTGATCCGGCGGGAAGCGTTGGTGATGTCCGGGTGTTCGACCCCCACGCCGGCGCAGAAAAGTTTCAAACCGCCACCGGAGCCGGTGGATTCGATTTTAGGGGTCTTGAAGCTCGTGGTTTTACCGAACTGTTCGGCGACCACCGTGGCAAAGGGGTAGACCGTGGAAGAGCCCACGATGCTGATGTAGTCACGCGCCGAGCCGGCCATCACCAAACCCGCGGTCGCCAGGAAGGCGATGGCGGTCAATACGATAAGGGTTTTCTTAATCACGTGATCCTCCTAAATTATGGTTGTTGATGAACCTTAAATAAAAATACGGTTACCCGTGGTTTTGAGCATAAAGGGTTAAATTTAGAATTTAATTAGCGGCCTGTTAGTTCTGGATGAAAAAGGGCCGCAAGCTTCGTACGGTTAAAGCAGCCATCACCTACCAGCGCCGCTCGAAACGTTTGCGCAGATAGACCGCCGTGGCATTCATGATGATTAAAAACGCCAGTAAAACCATGGTGGCGGCCGAAGTCCGCTCCACGAAGGCCCGTTCCGGGCTGTCGGCCCAAAGGAAAATCTGGACCGGCAGGACGGTGGACGGATCGGTAAAACCACCGGGAATATCCACGATAAACGCCACCATGCCGATCATCAGAAGCGGGGCGGACTCCCCCAGGGCCCGGGCCATGCCAATGATCGTCCCCGTCAGGATACCCGGCATGGCCAGCGGCAGCACGTGATGCGCCACCATCTGCATCTGGGAGGCGCCGATGCCCAGCGCGGCTTCGCGAATAGACGGGGGTACCGCCTGCAGCGAGGCGCGGCTGGCGATGATGATGGTCGGCAGGGTCATGAGGGTCAGAACCAGCCCTCCCACCAGGGGCGCCGAACGCGGCAGGCCGAAAAAATTGAGAAAAACAGCCAGCCCCAAAAGACCGAAAACGATGGAGGGCACGGCGGCCAGGTTGTTGATGTTGACCTCGATAAGATCGGTCCATTTGTTCTTGGGGGCGAATTCCTCGAGGTAGACCGCGGCCGCTATGCCGATCGGAAATGACAGGAGCAGGGTCACCACCAGGGTATAAAACGATCCCATCACCGCCCCCCAGATACCGGCCAGTTCAGGTTCGCGCGAGTCTCCGGCCGTAAACAGAACACGATTGAATCGTTTTTCGATCCGCTCTTCCAGGGAAAGCCGATCGAGCCAGGCGAGTTGCTTGTCCTTGATCCGTCTTTCGCTTTCCGGCACATCACGTTGGATATGTCCCTTGCTGAACATGTCGACGTCGTCGTCGGCCGGCACCCAGAGCGCGATGGTCTGACCGATAACATCCGGGTTGTCGAGCACCATGTTGCGGAGCTGGAAAGCCGCACCGCTGCTGACCATACGGTAGAGCATGCGTTTGTCGCGGCGGCCTTGGACTTCCGGAAACATGCGCCGCAGCGATTGTTTCACCAGGCCGGGGTAATCCGCTGTTGTGAGGGAATTCCGTGCCAGAATCTCGGGGTCGAAGAAAACGTCGAGCTTCAGGTAGGTCTGCTGAAAGGCCGGATAACCCTTGGCGAAAATACTGATGAACAAAATCGAGAGAAACACCAGGCTGGCGACGATGGCCGCAATACCGTAGAGGCGAAAGCGCTTTTCGGCCCGGTAGCGGCGGGCGAGCCCGGCGTTGACGATATCGATGGCTTTGCGGGAGGCGGTCCTCTTCGCCGTTGTGACATGGAGGTTACTCATACTGCTCCCGGTATTTACGCACGACCTGAAGCGCGATCACATTCAGAATCAGAGTGGCGATAAACAGCACCAGCCCCAAGGCAAAAGCGGCCAGGGTCTTGGGACTGTCGAATTCCTGGTCCCCCACCAGGAGGGTGACGATCTGCACCGTGACCGTGGTGACCGTCTTGAGAGGGTTGGCGGTCAGGTTGGCGGCCAGTCCCGCCGCCATGACCACGATCATGGTCTCGCCGATCGCGCGCGAGATGGCCAGTAACACCCCGCCGACGATACCGGGCAGGGCGGCCGGCAGCACGACCTGACGGATGGTTTCCGACTGGGTGGCGCCCAGGCCGTAGGAACCATCGCGCAAAGCCTGCGGAACGGCGTTGATAACGTCATCGGAAAGCGAGGAGACGAATGGAATGATCATCACCCCCATGACCAGACCGGCCGCCAGAGCACTCTCGGAGGAAACATCCAGGCCGATGCCGATGCCGGCATCGCGAATCACGGGCGCCACGATCAGCGCGGCGAAAAAACCGTAGACCACCGTGGGAATACCGGCCAGGATCTCCATCAGGGGTTTGGCCACGGCCCGGAACCTGCGGTTGGCGTATTCCGAGAGATAGATGGCCGACATCAAACCAATCGGCACGGCAACAAACATGGCAATGGCCGAGATCATAAGCGTGCCGGCAAATACAGGAATGGCGCCGAAGGCACCGGAGGACCCGACCTGGTCTTCGCGGATGGCCATCTGGGGGCTCCATTCCAGGCCGAAAATAAAATCAGTGACAGGGATGACCTGGAAGAAGCGGATCGCTTCGAATAGAACCGAAAGTACAATCCCGATGGTGGTAAAGATGGCGAGTGTCGAGCAGGCAATCAAAATCCATTTGATGATGCGCTCGACCTGGTTGCGGGCTCTCAAATGCCCGCTGATTCTTTGCCGCAAAACCAGGGTGGCGGCCATACCAGCCGCCAGCACCACCACCGCCAGGGCCATGTTGCTGAGCGCACGCAGGTGGCGGTAGTGATCGGCGGCGGCCTGCATGTTTTGATCGATTTTGGTGGCCACAACATTGCCGCTGACCAGGTTTTTAATGTCGTTGACAACGAGGTTCAGCCGATCGGGCGGCAGCGAGCGGATTTCATCCGGAAGGTCATTGACGACCAACTGGGTAATGATGGCGCCTTCGAAAATGGTCCAGGCCGAAAAAATGAGCAGAGCCGGCACCGCACACCACAAGGCGGTCAGGAGGCCATAGTACACCGGCCGGGAATGCATCGCGATAAGACCGGCCCGGTTGCCGGCCACCGCGAAGGCGCGCCGCCGGCCAATCCAAAAGGCGCCGAAAGACAGCATTATCAGCACCATAAACGTTATCGATGGGGTAATCATATACGCCGAATCCTGTATGCCACGGTAAGCAGGAACGCCCTGCCTTCAGATGGCTCTAGCTATGGGGGGTGTGTTAGGGAACGGTTAGCCGATGGTTATTATCCCGTTAGTTTTTTGCCAGAGATGCATGAGGGGAATGCCTGCTAAATGAAACCTTGCGGCCCTGCAATGCAGTCTCGACGATCCGCAGCGGATAATCGGTCACCTGGGACAAAGCCAGCAGCAGGTTCGATCAATAGCTGGCATGCCGGACGATTTCGCCTTCGATCAGATAGATCACTTCTTCGGCGATGTTGGTGGCGTGGTCGGCAATGCGTTCGAGATGTCGCGAAATGAGGTAGTAGTTCATTAGAAAAACGATCAGATCCGGATGGTTTTTCATCTCATCACGGATCAGGCGGTAGGCCTGCCGGTGGATATCGTCAACTTCGTCGTCCATGGTGACCACTTTGAAGGCCAGGTCGACATCCATGTTAACGAGGGCGTCGAGGCTCAGCTTGAGCATTTCTTCCGTGGTGGACGCCATGGGCTCGTAATCGAAAAAGAACTTCGAGGTTCGATACTTGTCGAGGGTCGCAATGCGTTCGGCGATGTTGACGGTTTCATCGGCAATACGTTCCAGATCGTTGTTGATCTTGATGACGGCGATCAGAAATCGCAGGTCGATGGCCACCGGCTGATGCAGGGCCATGATCTTGAGGCATTCCTCTTCAATCTCGACTTCCATCTCGTCGACTTCATGGTCGGTTTTGATAATGCGGGTGGCAATTTCCGGGTCCAGGCCTTCGATGCCTTTCCAGACTTGCCGGACCCTTTCTTCGACCATGGCCCCCAGCGACAGAATCATCTTTTTTACTTTTTCGAGTTCTTTCTGAAAATGGCGCGCCATTTATCTGCTCCTCGCTTCCGAACCGGGCCCGCGCTCGGGCTGCTAAATCGCGGTCCCGGCCAATTGGTGTTCCAGACCTGCCTGACCGCCTATTACTAATGAGGTAACTTGCGCTAACGATGCAATCAGGCTTTCAACGTCGCTGGAAATACCGCGGGATTAAGCGGTATCAGTGTTAGGTTTGTGTTAGGTTGGCGTTAGGATATCGATAGGCCACACAATTATCCCTGCATTTATCGTCCTCCTTACCAATTATGTTGTTCCGCAATCGATTTTCCATCTTTAGCGGATCCCATAAACACAACGCTTCCTGAGGGATTCATTCCGGCGTCAACACGGTCTTTAATCTGAAGAAAAGTGTTTACCGGAAGCGATGAGCCCGTTTGGGCCTGCGCGTCGGCTTCCGTTCGACACGTTTAAAATAAATCTAAAAGGCACAACCCACAGACGATCCAGACGCCCTTTTGCAGAAAGTCTTCTGGATACCTTCCGCCTATCGGTTGAAATTTCCGTCCTGAAGTCACTTTTGGAAAAAATTGGCGGGTTACCAAATTCTAAACGGATTCTAGCGGCGTTTTAACAGCCGGCGGTAATTTTAGAAACGACTGAAAATATATGTATTTTCGTGCTCGCATCATTCGCCCCGCTACAGGAAAAGGAAAGAGGATATGCGCATCGATCTCCATGTTCACTCCAGGTTTTCAAAACGACCATCTGCATGGGTCCTGAAAAAGATCGGGTGCCCGGAGAGCTTCACACAACCCCTGGACATCTACCGGATCGCCAGCGATCGTGGCATGACCCATGTCACCATTTCCGATCATAATCGGATCGAAGGGGCCCTCGAGATCGCCCATTTGCCCAACACCTTCGTGAGCGAGGAAATCACCACCTATTTCCCGGATGACGGCTGTAAACTGCATGTGCTGGCGCTCGATATCACCGAAGCCCAGCATGAGGACATTCAGAAGCTGCGGACAAATGTTTTTGAACTGGTGCCCTACCTCCAGTCCGAGGGCATCGTGCATGTGCTCGCGCACGCCCTTTATGCCGTCAACGACCGCTTGACCCTGGCCCATTTCGAAAAGCTACTTTTACTTTTTAAAAATTTCGAACTGAACGGCGCCCGCAACGATATTGCCAACGAAGGTCTCAAGACCGTTCTCGAGGCCCTGACCCCGGACACCATGGCGGCTCTCAGCGACCGTCACGGCATCACGCCGGGTTTTGACGCGCCCTGGATTAAGGGCATCACCGGGGGCTCCGACGATCATAGTTCGCTCAATATCGCCCGGACCTACACGGAAATCCCAGGGGCACGAACGGTGGCCGAGGGACTGGCGGCCATCGGTCAGGGACGCAGCACGGCTGTGCGCAAGGCGTCCCAACCCCAGACCATGGCCCAGAATTTCTACAGCATCGCTTTTCAGTACTACCGCAGCAAGTTCAATCTGGAACGTTACGAAGGCAAAGATATCCTGCTGAATTTCATGGACTGCGCCTTGTGCTATACCCAGGCCCAAAAAGCCAGGGATGAACGTCGCTTCCTGGGCAAGGTCTACCTTTTTTTCAACACCCGCAAACAGACCCGGACCCAGCCCAAATCCAACAATCTGGTGGATTTGCTGCGTCATGAAACAGCCAAGCTCCTCAAGGCCGACCGCCAGTTCGTAATGCCCCGCTTGCGCGGCAGGGGCGATGCCGACCAACATGAGGACCGCTGGTACGACTTCGTGAACCAGGTTTCCAACCGTACGTTGATCAATTTCGCCACCCACACCATGAACCACCTGATGGGGGCCAACGTATTCAACATTTTCCACAGCCTGGGATCGGCCGGGGGGCTTTACGGCCTGCTGGCCCCCTATTTCATCGCCTACTCCCTGTTTTCCAAGGACCGTCAGTTCACGCGCTCCGTCTGCCGGCATTTCAACATCACGCCCGGTTCCGAAATGGATTTGGGCTCGCAGGCGAGGGTCGCACATTTCACGGATACATTCTATGACACCAACGGCGTGGCCCTGACCATCCAGCAGCAGATCCGGGTGGCGCGTCGCAACCAGAAGCACCTCCAGGTCATCACGTGTACCGAAGACGATCCGGGGCAGGCGGGTGTCAAAGCCTTCAATCCCATCGGTGTTTACGACATGCCCGAGTATGCCGAGCAGAAACTCTACTACCCGCCCCTGCTCGAAATGTTGCGCTATTGCTACGAAAACGATTTCAACCGCATTCATTCGGCCACCCCGGGCCCGATTGGTCTGGCCGCCCTGGTCATCGCCAGGATTCTCAAGCTGCCTTTCTGCGGCACCTATCACACGC
>JASJCD010000009.1 GCA_030066135.1 Desulfobacterales bacterium
CTGATCCCGGCAGAACGCGCGCCCCAGTGGTTGGCTGGCCTAAGATAAAGGTTCCAGCCACAAGCCGTCAGCGCAGCGGGCAAAACCCGTCTGGTCTTCTGGGGACGCGCTGGGCGCGGCGAGCAGCTATCGGAAAAAATATTCAATAATCCCAATACGTCCGAAGAGCTATCCACCCAGCCCCTGGCCTTATAGACCAGTTGACCATGAAAGATCAAGGCGTTGGCCGCGCCGCCGGCAACCGTTGCCCGCGGCTCTACGCCAGGTCGATTGTCTCCCCCGGTTTGAGGAGCGCCACCCGGGCATCCGTCTCCTTTTCAACCCGGGCTTTCCAGGCGGCCGCGTCCTGCTGGATGACATCGAAGGTGTCGTAGTGGATGGGCAGCACCTGACGCGGTTCAATCAGCCTGACGGCCCGCAGACTGTCGTCCGGGCCCATGGTGAAGTTGTCGCCAATGGGCAGAACAGCCAGATCGATGCCTTCTTCCCCGATCAGTTTCATATCGTAGAACAGGCCCGTATCACAGGCATGGTAGATCTTGCGCCCCTGGATATAGAAGAGAAAACCACAGGGATTGCCGCCATAGGAACCATCCGGCAGCGCCGACCCATGATGGGCGATGGTCAGTTTGACCCGCCCCCAGGGGAAGTCGAAACCGCCGCCGATATGCAGGGGGTGGGCTTTCTCCAACCCCTGGGCCACCAGCCAGTTGTGAATTTCGAAATTCGATATGACCGTGGCCCCGGTACGCTTGGCCAAATCCACCGTATCGCCCACATGATCGCCATGGCCGTGGGAGACCAGAATATAGTCCACCTGCACCTGGTCGGCCTGGACCGGTGCCAGGGGATTGCCGGTCAGAAAGGGGTCCACGATCAGTTTGGCGTCGCCGGTTTCGATCATCAGGCAGGCGTGACTGTACCAGGTAATTTTAAGACTCATGCGGTTACCTCCTTCGAAGTGTGGGCATGGCCCGGGCAGCGCTATGCGCTGGATACCCGGCTGTCATTGGGCGGAACGCGAACGCTCACGGGCACCCTGCCGGTGACGCGGTCGATTTCGTTCCGGAGCCGTTCAAACACCAGATCTTCATTTTCGGGTTTGGAAGCCGCCGTCATGGCATCCACGCCCTGATAGCTGAAGGCCCAATCCTTATCGTCGGCGGTCATCAGGATCACCACTTTGCCCCGGTCCGCAACGCGGTCCAAAAAGGATTTGATCGAGGGATTGAAATGTGACCAGGCCAGACAGGTATCCATGATGACGACCACGCTGTATCGCTCGTCGTCGATGCGGCCCAGCGTGGCAATGTTCACGACGTCGATATTGCAGCCGATTCGGTAGTGCTCGATGAGCCGCTGCCGGAGTCGGTCTTTGAATTCGCTGGCATCGCCGGCGATCAACATGTTGTAACGGGCATCGGCGCGGGTGTAGCGTTCCTCCTTGAGGTTGCGTGTACAGCCGGCGCCCAGTGCGAGCAGCAAACAAAAGCCCGCGGCAAGAGCCATCAGGGTGCGATTGGGCACGGCGATCGTCCTCTCGCGGCGACGCCGATCAAAATACCGGGCGCCGCAATCAAAGAAAATATGCTTTGGTATTGGCATGCACACTGGCACCGGCGACCAACTGGGACTGGGGCCACCATCGAAGTTCGGCATGCTGATCATCGGGTGTCACCCGGGTGTCCGCGGCCATAGTGACGTCGTGGGCCAGCACCACGTAATGGGTACCGATCCCTTCGACGGCAAGAAAATTGTCATCATAAAGGTGCTCGTAAACACCTTTGAAACGGACCGCTTCGGGCGGCGGCACCCAACCGATTTCAGCCGCAGCAATGCGCACCAGCGCTTCGGCTATCCTTTCATTTTTACGGATGCGCCCGCCGGGAACAAACCAGAAGTCCTGTGCCGGTCGATTGCGACGTTTGCCCAGCAGGATCTCGGCATGCGGGTTGCGCACGATCAGGTCGATCGAAATCAGCGGCGCGGCGTCGACAACTTTTAAAAACAGGGTGCGGTCCATCCGGGATCTGGTCCCATGAATCGAAAAAGCGCTTTTTCTTGGATGCCTGCGATGAGCACCGGTGCGTCAGCCCGGTGAAAACCCATCTTAAGGTCAAGTTGCCGCCTTGACAACCAAAAATGCACAGCATGCAGCGCCCGCATCGCGCCCCCCCGGCGGCGACCGTATTCGAATGCCGAGCGATCCATTTTCTAGGATAGGGTCTTCGGGTGCATCGACCAGCGGCACGGCCACCGGTGACATTGACATCCGGTCCGGGGCGACGATAGGGTTTTGATTTCACGCTGCGCAAAGCATTGGGCGGATCGATCGTACTGGCCCCGCCCGATGAAAAACCTCCGATCCGGCTGACAGCCCCGCGGTTGCTCCGTCGGCCGCATGCCCGGTTGGGCGAAGGGACCCGGAACCATGAAGACAGGACAACTCCTGGCGGTCGCCGCAACGATGGCGATGCTGGCCTGCTCGCCCCCGGAGCAGACGACGCCGAAACATTTCCCCGGCCTTGCCGTTGATGCCCGGCTCGCGGCCCATTCGGCTATATTTGCACCCGGCGTAGAAAAGGTCGTGGACGGGGTCTATGTGGCCATTGGCTTCGGCCTGGCCAATGCCGTCATGATTGAAGGCCGCGACGGTGTCATTATCGTGGATACAATGGAAAGCACGGATGTCGCCGCCCGGGTATTGCAGGCCTTTCGCCAGGTTTCGGACAAGCCGGTCAAAGCCATCATCTACACCCACAACCACGCTGATCATGTTTGCGGCGCGCAGGTTTTTGCGGCCGCGGGGGAATCCCCGGATATCTATGCCCATGCCCTGACGGATGAGCGCTTCAAGGCGCTCGTCAACAAAACCCGTCCGATCATCGGCACACGCTCGATGCGCATGTTCGGTAATTTCCTGGACCGGGAGGCGCAGGTCAATGCAGGGATCGGACCCTTTCTGGATATTTCCGCCCACAGCCGGGCCGGCTATCTGGCGCCCACGGTGACCTTCGAGGGCACCCTGACGGCGGAAGTAGCCGGCGTGCAGTTCGAACTCGTCCATGCCCCCGGCGAGACCGACGACCAGCTTTTCGTATGGCTGCCCGATCGCCGCGTCCTGCTGTGCGGCGACAATTTCTACTGGGCCTTCCCCAACCTTTATACCATCCGGGGCACGCGTTTTCGGGGTTTACAGGACTGGTACCGGAGCCTTGACAAGATTCGCGATCTGCGTCCCCGGTACCTGGTGCCCGGCCATTCACGACCGCTGAGAAGTGCGGCCACCATCCAGTCGGTGCTGACCGATTATCGGGATGCCATCCAGTACGTACATGACCAGTCCATAAGGATGATCAACAGCGGCTATACGCCCGACGAACTGGCCGCTTATCTGCAGTTGCCGTCCCATCTGGCGGAAAAGCCCTATCTCCAGCCGTTTTACGGCGACCCGGCCTGGTCGGCACGGGCCATGTTCAGCGGCCACCTGGGATGGTTCGACGGCGATGCCGCTAATCTGAATCCCCTTCCGCCGCTGGCCGAAGCCGAGCTGATCGCCCGCCTGGCCGGTGGCCCCGAAGCCCTGCGGCAGCATACCCGCCAGGCGTTTGAGGCCCGCGAATACCAGGCGGTGCTGCAGCTGACCAGCTATCTGCTGCAGCTCGAACCCAATCATCCTGGTGATCGGGAAATGCGTGTGGCCGCCCTGATCAAGCGCGCCGAAACCGCCACGAATCCCAATGCCCGGCACTGGTATTTAACCGAAGCAGCGGAAATCCGCGACCGTTTCGTCGCCCGCCCGCAAGCCCGCCTTACAGAGGAAAGCCTGCAGGCCATGCCCCTGAGCGGATTCTTCGATCTTCTGGCCGTCAGCCTGGACCCGGAGCGCAGCGCCCGCGTCAACCGCCGGGTGGGCATCATGTTCCCCGCGGCCGGGGAGGCCTTTGGCATTCATGTGCGCTACGGGGTGGCCGAAATACGGCCGCTGTCCGTGGCCGCCTTCGATGAACGCCAATTCGACATCAAACTGACAGCCACGGCCCGCGCCTGGAAGGCCATGCTGGCCGGTGAACGCAGCCCGTGGCGGACGCTGCCTTTCTTCCGGTATGAAAAGGGCAACACGCTGCAATTCGCCCGATTTCTGAAAATGTTCCAGCCGCCGGAGCAAAAACTTCCGGTCGAACCGGCCCGGACACGGACGCAAAGCACCCGTTTGGCGGCGTATGATCGACAATCCTGAATGCAGCCCGGGGCAGCATCTTGATGGATTCAGGCCCTGGCCTGCCGGTTCAGACGGACGATCACCATGGGAGCCGATCGCCTCTGGACTTCACTGTTCGGATGACATAAGGTTCCGTTAATCGACGCCATTTCTCCGCATCCGGCAGCCCGGCTGCAAAACGCGCCCGTCAGGAGCCCCTATGGAAACTATGATGCCATTTCCGGATTTCTCTAACAAGATCGTCCTGATTTATCTCATGGGCCGATCGCCCGACGACGGGGTGCTGCTGGAACACGCCGTTTTCGAGATTCAGGGAGGACGCGCTTTCCTGATCGGCGATTTTGCCGAGGGCGCATCCGCCAACGACTGGGTGGCCGGCGTGCGCACGGCCCTGGCCTGGGACAGCGTACAGCAGTATTTTATCTTCGATTCCATGGAAGACTACATGGCCCGCGCATCGCGGGCCTTTACCAATGAACAGTTCCATTAGAAAAAGTTCATGCGGGCGACGCCCACCTCCAACCTGGATTGAATACGACCGGCCGCCATGACCGACATGCTCGTCAAACTCTATAACCTGCCGGAGCGCCGCCACCCGCAGCCGGCGGATACCGTCGTGCGGCGCGCGCTGGCACCCGAGAGGGCAGCCGTGGTGCCGTGGGTGCGCGAGCATTTCGGGCCCGGCTGGGCCGCCGAATGCGATACCGCCTTCGGACGCCTGCCCGTCAGCTGCTTTATCGCCCTGGCCGCTAACAAACTGGCAGGGTTCTGTGTCTACGACGGCACCGCCCGGGGGATGCTGGGGCCCATTGGTGTGGCGGCCCCTTATCAGCGCCGGGGGCTTGGTCGGGAGCTGCTGCTGAGCGCTCTGGCGGCCATGCGGGCTGTCGGATATGCCTATGCCGTCGTGGGCTGGGTGGCATCGGAGGCTTTCTTCCGCCGCGTGGCCGGGGCCACGCCGATCCCGGGGTCGGATCCGGGACCCTACGCCGGCATCATCCCTCCCCCCGCGGAGTGACCGGACAAAGCCCCTTTCCATTGCCAATCCACTGCTATATTTTGAAATAAATCACGGCCCCGGGATGCATCCAAGTTTCATACGCACGGCAGACAATAAATGGCCAACACCGCAAGACCATACATATTGGCGCCTGACGGCCCTTTCCCCAACAACCCTAGCCTGCCGCTCTTGCTCTGCCCCCAGGCCGTCGCCCTGACGGGAACCGATCCGGCCGCCATCTTCGAAGCCCTCTTCCGTGAACACCAGTGGCATGGTGCCTGGCGCAACGGGGTCTTCGACTTTCACCATTACCACAGCAGCGCCCACGAGGTGCTGGGCGTCTACCGGGGGACGGCCCGGCTCCGATTCGGCGGACCACAGGGCATCACGGCCGAGACCCGCGCCGGCGATGTGGTGATCATTCCCGCCGGCGTGGCCCACCAAAGGATTGCATCGTCCCCGGATTTCGCCGTGGTGGGCGCCTATCCTCGCGGGCAGACACCGGACATGTGCTACGGGCGCCCCGGGGAGCGTCCGGGTACGGATAACAACGCCCAGGCCACACCGCCGCCCGCAGCGGATCCCGTGCACGGTCCAAGGGGTGGTCTGAAAACCCTTTGGCAGGCCTGAACCCCATGGTTTCTTCATCGCCAGCCACCCGCGGCCCGGATGCATCCTCTGCAGGCTTCGGGAGCACCCCCAGGATCGCCGCCCTCGATCAGCTGCGGGGCGCCATCATGGCGTTGATGGCCCTCGACCATGCCAGCTATTTCATCGCCCGCATGCATTCGCGCGAGTTCTGGGGAACCGCCCTGCCGGATTATGCCTCCACCCTGCCCTTTGTGCTGCGGGGCGTGACCCACATCTGCGCACCGGGTTTTTTTCTTCTGATGGGCGTCGGCATGGCCATGCTGGCCGCCTCCCGCCAGGCGGCCGGCTGGTCGCCCGCGCGTCTCACCCGCTTTTTTGTGCTGCGCGGTCTGCTCCTGATCGGTGTGCAGGTGCTCATCGAAAACCCGGCCTGGGGACTGGCGTTCGTCCGTGGCATCCCGGGAACATTTGTGAGCCGGGGCGGCCCCATACCGGGAAGCGGCGACGGGATGGCCGTCTATCTGGGCGTCCTTTTCGCCCTGGGGGCGGTAATGATATTCTGGGCGCTGGCCGGCCGCCTGCCCTCTGCCGCGGTGGCGGGCATAAGCATGGTCGCCCTGCTTGTGACCCAGTGGGTGACCCCGGGACCGGAGGCCGCAGGCCCCGACCTGGATGCATGGGTGCGGATGCTTCAGATCCCGGGAAGAAGCGGCCCCCTGGTGGTCTTCTACCCGGTGGTACCCTGGCTGGGGATCGCGGGTGTGGGCATTCTCCTGGGACGCCGGTTAATGTCGGTCCGCGTGGATCTGTCCCGGTTGGCCTTTATCAGCGCCGGAGGGCTCTTGGCCGCCTTTGTCGTCATCCGCAGTGCCGGTGGATTCGGCAATTTTCACCCTCCGCAGGCAGGCTGGATCGGCTACCTCAATGTGACCAAATATCCGCCCAGTCTGGCCTTTGTATTTCTGACCCTGAGCTTGAACGCCCTCCTGTTGGGCCTTCTCGACCGATGGGGCACAAAGGGAATGGACTGGCTGGCGGTGTTCGGACGCACGCCCCTTTTCTTCTATATCCTGCATCTTTACCTCTTTGGCCTGATGGGCTGGCTCGTGCCGGCCGGTGTTCCCCAGGTGCAGATGCTCGTGTTCTGGCTGGCGGGTTTACTTCTGCTCTACCCGCTGTGCCGCGCTTACGGACGCTTCAAAGCCGCCAAACCCGTGGACGCACTCTGGCGTTTTCTCTAACGGCGGCCGTCGCGGAAGCAGATCCTTCGGATGGAATGTCGACCGGCAGCCACCACTGGATCCCGATCTGAAAGGAGATAAATCGATGAAGAGCACCATCGCCGAAGCCTTGAAACTCGAATTCGAGCCCGTGACCCTGGTCTGGTCTGACACCATCCCTTAAAGCGGTGGTTGAATTCAAGGCGGGCAAATGGGGCTGCATCATGTGGATGCTGGCCCACGCGGCCCGGGTCCATGACCGCAGGCACCGGCGGGGGCATCCCCATCCAGCCGTGGTTATGGGCGCCTGCCGGGCGGGCAGTTGCTTTTTAAACCCCAATGGCTTAGATTTTCTCAGGCGCGATCGCGATGCGCCATAACCCTCAAATGCTTACAGAGCCCGTGCAACCGCGCAACCCCGATTATCAGACCGAGATCAACCGCGTATTTCGCAAGGCGCCCTTCATTGCCGATATCGGCATGGCGCTGATCGAGGTGACGCCCGGCCGCTGCCGGAGCCGTCTCGATCTCCAGGAGCGCCACCTCCAGCAGGACGGCTTCGTGCATGCCGGCGTGCTGACCACCGTCGCCGATCACACGGCGGGAACAGCGGGCGCCTCCCTGGTGGCGGCCGGGCACTACGTGCTCTCGACCGATATCAAGATCAGCCTGATGCGTGCGGCCGCGGGCATCCGGCTTCATTGCCGCGCACGGGTCCTCAAGTCCGGGCGTCGTCTCATATTTACGGAATCCGAAGTCTTCTCCGAAGATGCGCGTCAGGAGCACACGCTGGTGGCCAAGGCCCTGGTCACCCTGGCAGTGGTTTCCGGGTCACCTTGAAACCGAAAGCGTCTGGCCCCATGCTGCCAACTCGCCCAGCCGGAGAACTTAAACCCCTGATGGCGCCCTTCCGCGCCCGTCTGGACCTGAAATGGCCGCTCATGGTCTGGTTTACGGCGGCATCCCCGCCCGCCCGGTCCATACGACCGGCGTCGGGGTCCAGGACCTGCATTGATGAATTGCTCTCGCTGGCCCTGCCGGCGGGCCGGCTTTTCGAATTGGGCACCTTTATAGCCGATAGTTTCCTTGCCGGCGCGGCCTGGCAGGCGCTACTTAAACCCTGAGGAGTAATACGTCATGAACCGTGAAGAAATGATCCGTAGGATCGAATCCGAAAGCGGCCCGTGGGACCTGGTGATCGTCGGCGGCGGGGCCACCGGCTTGGGCGTGGCCATCGACGGTGCCTCGCGTGGCTACAGTACCCTTCTTCTGGAGCAAAGCGATTTTGCCAAGGGCACCTCCAGCCGCAGCACCAAACTGGTGCATGGCGGCGTGCGCTACCTGCAGCAGGGCAATGTCTCCCTGGTTCTGGAAGCCCTCAAGGAAAGGGGCCTCCTGCGGCGCAACGCCCCTCACCTGGTGCACAATCTCGCCTTTGTGGTGCCCAACTATGACTGGTGGGAGGGCCCTTTCTACGGCGTCGGGCTCAAACTCTATGACCTGTTGGCGGGCAAGCACGGATTCGGGCCGTCCAAAAACATCTCCCTTGAAAAAACCCTCGAATACATCCCCACCATCGAAACCCAGGGCCTGCGCGGGGGGGTCATCTACTACGACGGCCAGTTCGACGATTCACGCCTGGCCATCAACATGGCCCAGACCGCCGCCGAGCAGGGCGCCACGGTGGTGAACTATATGGGTGTCGACGGCCTGCTGAAATCCGAGGGGTTTATACGGGGAGTCGTGGCCCGCGATAACGAAAGCGGGCGTGAATACGAGATTGCCGCCCGCGCCGTGATCAATGCCACCGGCGTGTTTGCCGATCAGGTCCGGCGCCTGGACAGTGCCGATGCACCTCCCATGATCGCGCCCAGCCAGGGTATCCACATCGTTCTCGACCGCGATTTTCTGCCCGGCAAGGGCGCCATCATGGTGCCGCACACCCAGGACGGCCGCGTTCTGTTTGCCACCCCCTGGCACAACCGGGTCGTGGTCGGCACAACCGACACGGCGGTTACGGAAACCCCCTTGGAACCGCTGCCCATGGCGGAAGAACTTGATTTTCTGCTGTCGCACACCGCCCAATATCTCACCAAGGATCCTAAGCCCGAAGACGTGCTCAGCATGTTCGCCGGCCTGCGCCCGCTGGTGAGCATGGGCGATGATGAGAACACGGCGGCCATCAGCCGGGATCATACCATCCACATCTCCGCCTCGGGCCTGGTGACAATCACTGGCGGGAAATGGACGACCTATCGCAAAATGGCCGAAGATACCGTCGACCAGGCAGCGGTCATCGCGCAATTGGACGAAAGGCCCTGCGTCACGAAAGATCTCAACATTCACGGTTTTCACCGCAACGCCGTCCAGTTCGGCGATTTGGCCGTATACGGTTCGGATGCGCGGGCCATACGCGCTCTGGCCCGACAGGAGCCGGCCTGGGGCGAGGCGCTGCATCCACGCCTGACGGCGATTGCCGGCGAGGTGGTCTGGGCCGTGCGACATGAAATGGCCCGCACGGTTGAAGATTTCCTGGCCCGCCGCACCCGGGCGCTGCTGCTGGATGCCCGGGCCAGTATTGCGGCGGCACCAACGGTGGCGGCGATCATGGCCCTGGAACTGAACCGCGACGCCGCCTGGCGGCAGGAACAGATCGAGACCTATCAGGCCCTGGCGGCCAAATATCTCATGGTGGCCGCTCCCTGAACAATCCAGAACAGCAATCAATCCCAGCGGGACGGGAGGCATGGCGTTTACGTTTTCAACCCGAACCGAAACAGCCCGGATCGTGGATCCCGACGGCGCCGCCATCGATCGACCCATCGAGATCCGCACCAACCCGATTACCGGACGCACCAGCCGGATCACGTTCAGCCGGGGGATGGAAAACGAACCCGGAACCCAACGGCTGCCGGACCCACCGCCGGACAGCCGGGCCACCAGCGAATGCCCCTTCTGCCATCCCCAGCTCGAAAGGCAGACCCCGCGGCTGGCGTCCTCACTCGATGCCGGGGAACGGCTCGTGCAGGGCGAATCCGTGCTGTTTCCCAATCTCTTCCCGTATGCGGCCTATTCCGCCGTGAGCCTTTTTGACCGGCGGCATTTCGTGGAAATCGGAACGGCCGATCCAGCCACCTATCGCGACAGCCTCGTGAATTGCCGCAATTATCTTGAGTGCGTCTGCAACCAGGATCCGGAAGCACGCCACCTGGCCATCACCCAGAACCACCTCCCGTCGGCCGGGGGCTCGCTGCTGCACCCTCACCTTCAGGTCCATGCCGACCGCGTGCCCGCCAACCATCTTCGCTTCCTCCGGCAGCGCGCGGATGCGCATCTGGCAGCCACCGGCAGCTACCTCTTCAGCGATTACCTGGAACAGGAAAAGGCGGACGGGCGGCGCATGATTGGCCGCTGCGGGCGCTGGTACTGGCTGGCGGCGTATGCTCCCGAAGGTTTCTATGAACTCTGGGCCCTGCTGCCGGGGATCACTTCGCTGTTTGAACTCTCGGCCGCGGATTGGTCCGACCTGGCCCGGGGCATCATCAACGCCCAGAAATTCTACCGCCGCCTCAACCGCAACGGCTACAATCTTGGGCTGCTGGCCATCGCGGGTGACCACCGGTCCCTGGAGCTTCGCCTGGTGATGCTGGCGCGGTCCAACTATGCCCCGTGGGTGCGCAACGATCACACCGGTTTTGAGGTCATGCTGGGCGATATGGCCACCTTCAGCCCGCCGGAAGAAACCGCACGGCGGGCCCGCGCCTTTTGGGCATGAATCATCCCGAGGTGGTCAAATGGAAAGTGTTCAGCGCCGGCGGTGTGTCTATCGGCGCAGGCGATTGCCAGATCGGCCGCGATAGCCGGCATACCCGCGGCGGGTTTTACCCCCGCGATAACCACGATCCCGGTCATAAATGCCGGTGTGCCTCTTCCTGTCATATCCCCCGCGGTGGTGCGGTTTTCCATGATATCCCCGGTAAAAGCGTTTCTTTCCATAGTGGTGATAGCTGGGCAGGCTGGAACGGTAACGGTAGGAATTGTAGAAGTAGTGGCGGTCATAGCGGCGGTAACCAAAGGGGTGCCTTTGGGGGTGGTAGCGGTAAGGCGGCCTGCCGGTATAATGGCGCTGGGCATAGCGCTGGGCATACCGCCGGAATCCCTTGTAATATCGACGACTGTAGGCGTAGTTGCTATAGGGGGTATAGAGGCTGTCGTATGGGATGGCATCGACGTATAGAACGCAGCAGTCGTCTTCATCGGCCCGATACGGTTCATCGAACGGTATCTGATCACTGGAAAGCGTCTCTTGATCAACGGTGCCCGCATTTGATTGCGGATCAGGGCGCCAATGGTTTGCTGATGGCTCCCGCGGCTGGCGGTTCGCATCTTGGGCGCCGGGCTCCATATGGTTTGCAGCCACTTGGTAGCGTGAGGTCAGGGGCGTAACATCCCGGGCGCTGGCAGGTGGTTTGGTGTTCGAAAATGTCAGGACACCGTCTTCATCCACCCAGCGCCAGAGGTGGTCCGACGCCGGGCTCGAAGTGGCGATAATTACCGATATCAGTATCGGGACTGGGATCAGGGTCTTCATGGCGGCCTCCCCTCCCAAAACAAAAACCATGGAATTTTCCATTCATTCGAGACTAAGACCGCTATTCTCCGCTGACAAGTTTTTGATCTGCGGTCCCAGCGCTGATGATGCGCGACATAAGGATTCATTGCGGCCACAGGACCTTATTTGGGGTGGGATGCAATCCTCTGGCCCCTGGATCCCGAGGTATACGCCCGGGGAACGGAATTAAATGCCGCCCGCCTTCGCCGATTGACACACGGTGGCCGCCAGGAACCGTGCGCCGGGAGCAGACATGGTAATTAAACTTTACGATCGTCACTTTACCTTTGGCCCGATTTCGGAAATAATCGGCGGCAACCGACCAACCCGGAATAAACAGGAGGGGGATCGATGAACCCATCGCGGCAGTTCAGGTCATTTGGAACCATGTGCATATGTCTGCTCCTGATGGTCGCGGCCCTCGGATGTCAGGCCACCGCAGCCAAGAAGCCTCCCCCGGTCCCCGAGGTGCCCGCCGCGGGCGGGGTCTTGCGGGTCGGCATATCCCCCAACATGCCGCCGCTCATCTATCGCCAGGATGGCCGGATCGTCGGTCTGGAGGCCGAGTTTGCCGAGGGATTGGCCCGGCATCTGGGGCGGCGTCTCGAGCTTGTCGAAGTGGATTGGGACGACCAGATTCCTTCTCTGGAAAAGGGCCGCACCGATATCATCATGTCCGGCATGTCCATTACCGACCTGCGTCGGATTCGCATCGCCTTCTGTACGCCGTACGCCAAAACCGGCCAGATGGCCCTTATCCGGCGCGAAGATATCCAGCGCTTTAAAACCGGCTACTATTCGCTGGTCGAAATTCCCGCTATCGGAGCGGTGCGCGATACCACGGGCGACATTTTTATCCGCTCCCGTTTCCCCGATACCCGTAAAATGTTCTACAACTCGCTGGACGACGGCGTCCGGGCGCTGATGCGCCGCAAGATCGACGTGCTGATGCACGATGCCCCGGCCGTCATGCTGGCGGCGGCCAGATTTGAAAACCATCTGGCGCCGGTGCCGAAGATGTTTACCAACGAGTACCTGGCCTGGGGTGTCCGCAAGGACAATGCCCAACTGCTGGGCGAAGCCAACGCTTTCATCGGGAAGATCAAAAAGAGTGGCCGCCTGAAGGAAATGGTCAACCGCTGGATCCCCTTCGTCGAAAGGTAACCGCCGGACGAGGATGTCCGCGCTGAGGACCGCAGCTACGGCCCAAGCGGCATGTGCCTGGCGCTGATTGACATCCCCCCCTGTTTCCGTTAGGGTTTTTTTTCGCTTTTACGGCGAGCCGGCCCTGCCGGTTGAAGATTGCTCCCCACCCTCTACGATCGGAATGCTGCCATGATCGTTGGTCTCGATGTCGGCGGAACCCATGCCGACGTGGTATTGCTGGGAAATGCGGGCGTTATGAATGAAGTCAAGGTCCCGACAGATCCCGACGATCTCTTTCAGACCGTCCTGAGCGCCCTCGATCAAATCACTGCCGATATAGATCCGCACCGGATCGAGCGTATGGTCATGAGCACCACCCTGACCACCAACGCCATCATTCAGCGCAAGCTGCCGGCGGTGGGCATGATTGTTGCCGGCGGACCGGGTATCAATCCGGAACTCTACCGCACCAACGAGCACTATGCTTGCATTGGCGGCTCGATCGATCACCGCGGCCGCGAGGTCAAGCCGATCGAAGCCGCCGAAGTTGCTGCCGTCAGGGAAAAATTCAAGGCGGCCGGCATCCGCAACGTGGGCGTGGTGACCAAATTCTCCACCCGCAACCCGGCCCAGGAACTGGCCATCGCCCGCCATCTGGAGGGCGCCTTTGACAAGATCTTCCTGGGCCACCGCATTTCCGGTAACCTGAGCTTTCCGCGACGGATCGTCACCACCCATCTCAACGCGGCGGTCTACCCCATCCACCGGCAATTCTTCAAGGCGGTCCAGAAAACCCTGCTTCAAAAAGGCTGGGAGGTCCCCATCCGCATTCTCAAAGCCGACGGCGGCAACACCAGCTTCGAGGCATCCATCGACTATCCCGCCCAGACGATATTTTCCGGCCCCGCCGCCAGCGTCATGGGGTCGATCGCCTTTGGTCCCGAAAACGGCGAAGCACTGGTCATGGACATCGGCGGCACCACCACCGACATGGCCGTCCTGATCAATCAGGTACCGCTCCTGGACCCTCTGGGTGTCGAGCTGGGGGGGCACAAAACACTGATCCGTGCGCTGAAGACCCATTCCATCGGCATCGGCGGCGACAGTGCGGTACGCTTTGAAGACGGGCGGCTGCAAGTCGGCCCGCATCGCGATGGCCCCGCACTGGCCCACGGCGGTCCCACGCCAACACCGACGGACGCCCTGGTCATCATGGGCAAAACCCACCGTGGTGACCGCGACAGAGCCGTTCAAGGCTTTGGCACCCTGGCCGCAGCCATGGGTGTTTCGGTGGAATCCGCGGCCGCCGAGGTTTTCGAACACACCTGCCGCCTGATCCTGGCCGAAGCCGACGATATGATCGCGCGCATCAACCGCCAGCCGGTGTATACGGTGCACGAGATGCAGGCCGGTGACAAGGTGGCGCCGACCACGATTCTGGTACTGGGCGGTCCGGCCCCGCTCTTTGCCGAAAAGCTCGAATCCCTGTCATCCTGCAAGGTCGGCGTGGTGCCCCGCTGGGCCGTGGCCAACGCCATCGGCGCGGCCCTGGCCCGCACGACCTGCGAGGTCGTTCTATATGCCGACACCGAGCAACAGGTGGCTTTCGCGCCGGAAGAGGATTTCCAGCAGACCGTGGAACGCTCCTTCGAGCGCCAGGATGCCCGCCGGATGGCGCTCGATCTGCTGGAGGGCAAGGCCATTGAAAGGGGCGCCAACGCGGAGCATCTGGAAATGGAGATCACGGAAGATCTCGAGTTCAATATGGTCCGCGGGTTCGCCACCACGGGAAAAAACGTCCGTATCCGGGCACAGGTCAAACCGGGCTTGATCCACGATTATGATCCGGTGGCCGGCAGGTTGATGTAAGTGCGGACATGAAATTGACACCGGCCTATAACGTTGACGCGCCCCTGGTGACCGGCCGGAGGGGAATCGCTTCAGGAAATACCCATGCTTAAAGCCAAACACAAAACCGGACTGGTGTTCTTTCCGGCCTTCGACTGGGCCATCGATCCGACCCATCCCGAAAGGGAGGAGCGCCTGCTCTACACCCAGGACCAGGTGGTCGAAGAGGGACTGCTAGACATCGAAGGGCTGGTAGAATTCAAACCCGAACTGGTGACGACCGCCGACGTCGAACGCGTTCACTTCTGCCTGCCCGATCCGCAGGCCGTGATGACCGAATCCCACTTCATCAGTGCCGGAGGCGCCGCCACCATCGGCCGGGCCGTGATGGAGGGTGCCGTTAACAAAGGCTTCGCCTTGGTGCGCCCACCCGGGCACCATGCCATGCGTGTCGTCCACGGCGCGCGCGGATTCTGCAACGTAAACATCGAAGCCATCATGATCGAGCTCCTGCGGCAGGCCTACAACGTGGACCGCGTGGCCATCGTGGACACCGACTGCCACCACGGCGACGGTACCCAGGATATCTACTGGCACGACCCCGACACACTCTTTATCTCCATCCACCAGGACGGCCGCACGCTCTATCCGGGCTCGGGATTTCCGAATGAACTGGGCGGCCCCAACGCCATCGGCACCACCCTCAACATACCACTGCCGCCCCATACGTCCGAGGAAGGCTTTCTCTATGCCATCGAGCATGCGGTCCTGCCCATTCTGGAGGATTTCAAACCCCAGTTGATCATCAATTCCGCCGGGCAGGACAACCATTTCTCCGACCCCATCACCAACATGAATTTCACCGCCCACGGCTACGCTGAGCTCACGCGGATGCTGAACGCCGACATTGCCGTCCTGGAAGGGGGCTATGCCATCGAGGGGGCCTTGCCGTACGTCAACCTGGGCATCATCCTGGCCATGGCCGGCATGGACTACAGCCACGTTCAGGAACCCAGCTACGATCCCGATCGTCTGCGGCAGTCGGCGTCCGTCACCACGACCATCGCCAAGATCTGCCAGCTCGTGAGGGCCTATTGGGACCAGCGCGGGGCCATCGCGCGCGAAGTACGCGCCAAACCCGGCTGCCATGAGCGCTCCCGCCAGATCTTCTACGACACCGACGGCATCCATGAAACCCAGGACGAAACCCTCGCGCTCTGCGAGGACTGCGGGGGCGCCCTGCGGATTGATTCCCGCTCGGATCGCGGCCGGCGGCTGCTTGCCGTCCACATACCCCGCAAGGCCTGTCCACGTTGTGAATCCAAGGCGCGCGAATGGTTCGAACAGGCTGACACAAAGCAATTCAACCTTGTCGCCCTTCAGGATCGCACCACCGACACCTACACCGTGCGTTCGGGTTGACGCTCGTAAAGCGCTGAGCCCCGTGGCCTACCGCCAGCAACACATCCGGGACAACCTCGAACGGCGGGCCCGCCTGCTGGCGGCGGTGCGCACCTTTTTCGAAAGCGCCGGCTATCTGGAAGTCGAAACACCGGTGCGCATACCGGCGCCGGCGCCCGAGGCCCATATCGATCCCCTGTCCGCCGAGGGCTGGTATCTGCAGACCTCACCCGAGCTGGCCATGAAACGTCTTTTGGCCGCAGGTTACCCGCGGATTTTTCAGATCTGCCGCTGCTTTCGCCGAGGGGAGCGCGGAGGCCGCCACCTGCCGGAATTCACCCTTCTGGAATGGTATTCCGCGCATGCGGATTACCACCACATGATGACCCAGACCGAGGCCCTGATCCGGGATGTCGTCCCGCAGGTCATCGGGCGGCGGGAGCTCGCCTTCCATGGCCGCGTCATCGATATGGCCGCGCAGGTCGAACGGATCACGGTCGACGAGGCCTTCGGCCGCTGGGCCGGCTGTACACCGGAAGAAGCACTGGCCGCCGGCCGCTTCGACGAAGTGATGGGATTGGAGATCGAACCCCGGCTGGGCTGGGACCGCCCGGCCTTTCTTTACGACTACCCGGCCGCCTGCGCTGCCCTGGCAAGGCTTCGTCCCGACCGGCCGGCTGTGGCGGAACGGTTTGAGCTCTATATCGGCGGCATCGAGCTGTGCAACGGCTTTAGCGAACTGACCGATGCGGACGAGCAGCGCCGGCGCTTCGAGGCCGAGCGCGACCAGCGCCGCCGGAACGGGCGGCCGTCACCTCCCATGCCCGAGCCGTTTCTGGCAGCGCTGGCCGACATGCCGCCGGCCGCCGGCAATGCCCTGGGTCTCGACCGGCTGACCATGCTGCTGGCCGGCACAAACGCCATCGACGACGTGAGCGCCTTTGTCCCCGAAGAGCTGTAGTGTCCGCCCCTAAAAAGCATCTTTCGGCCCAGGCCGGCGTTCTCGCATTTTTGAAATCCTCGACGTAGCCAGGCTACGCCTGCGGCTTCAAAAATACTGCGGCCTTGGCCTGAACCGAAATCTACCTTTTATGGACGGACACTGATGGCCCTATAATGCGCGAGGCTGTCAACAATGTGCCGCCATGCATGGCATCCGCGTTCCAACCTGATCAATTTTTATCCCTAAGGAAAATGCTTGCATCTGGTTTTTGATCGGGAATCTATGAAACCGTTTGGACGGAAGGGGAAGGCGGTCAGCCCACGAAGGGGCGCCGCAGCACGGTGTCCTTGCGCCAGCGCCGATCGTCGGCATGGGGGTGCTGCAGATTGAAGTGCAGCCCCCGGCTCTCCTTGCGGTGCCGGGCGCTGCGGATGATCAGTTCGGCCACGACGGCCAGATTGCGCAGTTCGATCAGATCGGGCGTGACCTTGAAGTTCCAGTAATAATCGTGGATCTCCTGCTGGATCATCTGGATGCGGCGCCAGGCGCGCTCCAGGCGTTTGTCGGAGCGCACAATGCCCACATAGCTCCACATGAAGCGTCTGATTTCATCCCAGTTCTGGCTCACCATGATGTTCTCGTCGCTGTCGGTGGTGCCGACTTCGTCCCAGGCGGGGGGCGCCGGGAATTCAGGGATGGCGCCGGATTGAAATTCAGCCACCGCTTTCTCCGCCGCCCGGTGGGCATAGACCAGGGCCTCCAGGAGGGAATTGCTGGCCAGCCGATTGGCGCCGTGCAGACCGGTGCACGCCGTTTCGCCCACCGCATAGAGATGGCGTATGTCGGTGCGGCCATGGGTGTCGGTCACCACGCCGCCGCAGATATAGTGCGCAGCGGGCACCACCGGGATGGGATCCCGGGTCATGTCGACGCCGAAACGCAGACAACTTTCATACAAGTTGGGAAAGCGTGTGCGCACAAAATCCGGATCGCGGTGGGTAATGTCCAGGAAAACGGCATCATCGCCGCTGCGCTTGAGTTCGGTGTCAATGGCACGGGCCACCACGTCGCGGCAGGCAAGGTCTTTGCCCGGGTCATAATCCGCCATGAAGGCCCGGCCGCGGGCGTCCCGCAGTGTGCCGCCCTCACCGCGCACCGCTTCCGAAATCAGAAAATTCTTGGCTTCGGGATGATAGAGACAGGTGGGATGAAACTGGACGAATTCGAGGTTGGCCACCGTGGCACCGGCACGGTAGGCCATGGCGATGCCGTCGCCGGTGGCGATGTCGGGATTGCTCGTATAAAGGTAAACCTTGCCGGCCCCGCCCGTGGCCAGCAGCACAATCCGGGCACCGAAAGACCTGACCCGCTTGGTGGCCCGATCGAGGACATAGGCCCCACAGCAGTGCTCTTCGTGGGTGGTCGTGACCAGGCCGCGTTTCATACGGGTGGAAAATGTTATCAGCTCGATGGCAATGTGGTTCTCGTAAAAGGTGATCCGGGGATGGCTGCGTGCCTTTTCCAGCAGGGCCCGTTCCACCTCGCGGCCCGTCATGTCCGCTGTGTGCACGATGCGGTTGCGTGAATGGCCGCCCTCGCGCCCCAGATCGAAGTCCCCCGATCCCTTGGGGTCGCCGCTGAAGCTCACCCCGCAGCTCACCAGGTCGCGAATGCGCGCCGGCCCCTCGCGCACCACCAGTTCCACCACCTCGCGGTGGCAGAGGCCGGCGCCGGAGGCCAGGGTGTCCTGCACGTGAAGTTCGTAGGAATCGTCCATGTCCAGAACGGCGGCAATGCCCCCCTGGGCCAGATTGGTATTGCTTTCCATGGCCTCCTTTTTGGTGACCACGGCCACACGGCCGACCTCGGCCGCCCGGAGTGCAAAATTGAGCCCGGCAACACCACTGCCGATAATCACGAAATCGGATTGAACGTCCATGGCAACTCACGGTCCGGTATTAAAACGGTGCCACAACCCGGGGGTCATGGCACCGTCAGGGGTACGAGGCACGATTGTGGCTGCGACCGCAGGGACTAAACCATATACATGGATTTGCGTCGCTGGCGTTTCATGACCAGCCCCAGCAAAATCCCGATAAACAGGATGCCGGCACCGCTGAAGAAAAAGACAAGATACTTGCGCATCTGGAAGCTCTTGGCATCCGAATCCTTCTTGAGCTCGCCGAAGTCGCGGTTCAGGTTTTCCATGGCACTGGTTTTGGTCGTGAGGTTGGTGCTGAGTTGTTCGTTTTTCGCATTCAGCGCGCGGTTTTCTTCTTCCAGACGGGCGGCCCGGGCTTCAAGCTCGGCATGCTGGCCCTGAAGTTCTTCCAGGAGCAGATTGCTGGGCTTGGTCGCGGTGAGATAGCGTTTGGGCATCCAGCCCTCCTTGCCGCTGGCCAGGCGGACATGGGACCATTCTTCGTTCTCTTCCAGAATTTCCGCTACCCGGTCGCCGGTCGCCACGAAGGCCAGAATCTTACGTTCGAGCCCCGGCCCGGTCCGCAGGGCGGATTTTATTTCCACATTCACATACCAGCTCTGCGCCTTGGCCGCAGGGGCCAGGACCGTGCCCGCGGCAACCACGGTTAGAAAAAGCAAGGTGCATGTCAGCCGAACCGGCATTATTTTTAAAAAAAGGCTCCATATGGACATGGTGATCATTTCTCCTTGTATCCATCGCGGCGGCGCTGGATGCTAGCGAACGACCGAGGGGAACGGTGCTAATTTATCTGGCTATATTGATTAGAAATTTTATCTGATGTCAATAAGAACTTTTAAAAAGACGGGGCCTGTGTTAGGTTTCAGGCCTGTTGTCTGGACACCCAAAAAGGTATCAGCCGCAATACCAAGTAATCTGCACCATGATCGCATACGACTTGACATGCTGCCAGGGGCACACCTTCGAGGGCTGGTTCGAAGATGCCCGGGCTTTCAAAACCCAGAAGAAAAATGGGCTTCTGACCTGCCCGGTCTGTAGCAGTGCCGAAATTTCGCGCATCCCCTCGACCTTCGCCATCAAGAACAGCCCGACCTTAAACCGTCCGTCCGTCGAAGATGCGAAGACAAATCTGGAGGCTCTGGGTCGACAGATCCAGGACTATGTCGAGAAAAACTTCGATGATGTCGGGCCGGATTTCGCCAAGGAAGCCCTCAAAATCCACTTTGGTGCCGAGAAACCGCGCAACATCAGGGGCGTCAGCACCAAACAGGAAGAAGAAACGCTTCGCAACGAAGGGGTGGATTTCGTCAAGGTCCCCCTGCCCGCCACCACCAAAGACAAGACCTGATCGCTTCAGGCGTTGGTTGTAATCCCCCCCGGCACGCGAAGGGCTGCCCGCATGGGACCGCCCACACAGTAACCGGCCGCAGGCGCCCCCCTCAGGCGTCGGAAAGGCGTGCGCGCAAAAAGGACAACCGCTTGCGGGGGCGATTGTTATCCACGGCCACGGCCAGGGCCTTTTTGCTTCCCACGATGACGACGGCTTCACGCCCCCGGGAAATGGCGGTATAGATCAGGTTGCGCTGCAGAAGGGCATAATGCTGCGTCAATAGGGGCAACACCACGGCGGGATATTCCGAACCCTGGGATTTGTGCACCGTGATCGCGTAGGCCAGTGAGAGTTCATCCCGCTCGTCGAAGTCATAGTTGACAAGCCGGCTGTCATAGGCAACCGTCAGGTTTTCCTGCGCAGCGTTTACTTCCATGACCATCCCGATATCCCCGTTGAATACACCCTTGGCATAGTTGTTCCGCAGGTGCATGACCTTGTCGCCCGGCTGGAGCGCAAACTTGGCGCCGGCCGGGCGTCGGTTGAGCTGCCGCTGCAGGGCCTGGTTGAGGTTGAGGGTGCCGACCTCACCCTTGTGCATGGGGGTCAGCACCTGAATGTCGCGGATGGGATCCAGGTTGAACTGGCGGGGCAGTTGATGCACGCACAGATCGACCACCGTGTCCACGACGGTCTGGGGGTGATTCTCCTCGATGAAGTGAAAAGCTGCCAGTTGGGGCGGCGACGGCATGTTGAGTGCCGGCATGCGGCCCTGGCGTACACGATGGGCATTGAATACGATCGGGCTTTCTTCCTGTTGGCGAAAGATCTGCGTAAGGTGATAGACGGCCGTGCGTTGGGCGGCAATCACATCCTGGAGCACATTGCCTGGTCCCACCGGCGGCAGTTGAAATATGTCCCCCACCAGAATCAATGACGCCGTTACCGGCACAGACTGAAAAAAGTGATAGGCCAGCGGGGTATCGATCATCGAGGCCTCGTCCACGATGAAGGCATCCGCGTCGATGGGGTCGTCCTGGTCTTTTTCAAAGCCGCCCTCGATGGGATTGAAGCCCAGCAGCTTGTGGAGCGTGGCGGCCGGATGCCGGGTCACCTCGCTCAGGCGTCGGGCTGCCCGGCCGGTGGGGGCCGCCAGACAGACGCGTTGGCCGATCATCTCGTAAACCGTGCACAGCGAGCGGATGAGCGTCGTCTTGCCCGTTCCGGGGCCGCCGGTGATCACAGCCACCCGGTGGTTCAATACGCCCTGCACGACGTCGAGTTGATCGTCGGAGAGTTTGATGGCCAGCCGTTTGACGACCGTGGCCGTGATTTCCGCAGACTTGCAGGGCATGGCCGGTGGTGCCAGCATCTGCATGGCCCCCAGGCGATCGGCGATGCCGGCCTCGGCGGCGTAGAGGGCCTGCAGATAAATGTGCGGGGTATCGACCACAGATTCCAGATAGTCGCTGAAGACCTCGCCTTCCTGGACCAGCGTTTTGAGGGCT
>JASJCD010000199.1 GCA_030066135.1 Desulfobacterales bacterium
GACCCCTCAGCCCCTGGAACCCTTTTCCAATACCATGCGCCGATCATCAAAAAGCCGCCTGACCCCCAAGCAGATATCCCATTTCCCCGGCGAAACCCTCTTTGCAAAGATCGCCCGGGCCGTGTGCCGGGCCGGGGTGCTGCCGGCCAAGGAACTTTTCGAGGCCTGGGAAGTGGCCCGGCGCGTGCGGCGCAAATACCGCGGCGGCCGGGTGGTGGACCTGGCCGGCGGACACGGCCTCCTGGCCCAGATCATGCTGATACTCGACAACCGTTCCCCCGAGGCCGTGGTGGTCGACCGCCACCTGCCCCCCAGTGCCGGCAAGCTCACCTTCGCCCTGGCGGATAGATGGCCCCGGCTCCAGGGCCGGGTGAAGCTGATGGAAACACCGATCGCAACCTTTGAAACCACCCCGGATGACCTTGTGGTAGCGGCCCACGCCTGTGGGGACCTGACCGACCGGGTGCTCGACAAGGCCATCGCAGCCGGGGCCCGGCTGGCGGTGCTGCCCTGCTGCCACGACCTGAAGACGGCGGACACGGGGTCCCTGGAGGGCTGGCTCGACGGCCCCCTGGCCATTGACGTGATGCGGGCCCGACGGCTCGCTGCCAATGGATACGACGTGATGACCCGCACGATCCCGGCCGACATCACCCCCTGCAACCGCTTGCTGCTGGGCCATCCCGCCAAATGATGACTTGCCACGGGCGCCGCTTTCCCGTTAAGTGATGGATAGGGCGCCGAGCGGCTGCACACGGTACCATCCACCCGGCGACGATAGCCACCCATCCCGACAGCGAAATGGAGGTCGATTTGAAAGACAAAACCCGGGCCAATGTCTACAAGGCTTTCATCGGTGAGGCCAAGGCCTATTTCCGACTGCTGGCCTATGCCGAGAAGGCCGATGAAGAAGAAGTTCCCCAGGTCGCGCTGCTCTTCCGTGCCATTGCCGAGGCCGAACGGGTGCATGCCACCCGCCAGCTGGGCCTGGTAAAGGATTTGCTGGTCAAGGATACGGACACCAACCTGGAGAACTCCTTTCAGCGGGAGAAGTCGGTCAGCGAGAACACCTATCCCGAATTCCTCAAGGATGCCGAGGACGAGGGGGAGCAGGCCGCCGCCCTGGCCTTCAGCCATGCCCGCGATGCGGAATCCTATCACGCCAAGCTCTACGAACGCGCCATCATGAACCTGATCAAGGATGTGGTCAAAGCCTATCACGTCTGCCAGGTCTGCGGCTATGTCACGGACAAGAAGATCCCTAAGAAATGTCCCGTCTGCGGTGCGCCCCCCGAACAGTTCAAGACAATCGAGGATTGACCCGCGGTTCGGACCGGCGGCAGCGTGAATAAGCGCCGCCGCTGGGCCAGCCCGGGATTGGCCTTATGCCACACGCGCTTGAAAAACTGAAGCCGGGCGACCTCGCCCTGATTGGCCTGTGCAGCGATGACAATTCAAGCTTCCTGCAGGGATCGTCCGCGGGCCCGCCCGCCATCCGTGCGGCGCTGCACAGCGGCGCCACCAACCTGACCACCGAGGCGGGTCTCGACCTGACCGACCACCCCGCCTTTGTTGACCTTGGCGATCGAATGCCCGCTGCCGGCACCGACGGCCTGACCGCAATCGAACGCTTGATCGCCGCCATCCTCACCCGTGACGCATGCCCCCTGGTGCTGGGGGGCGATCATGCCGTCACCTACCCGGTCCTGCGTGCTGTGGCCGCCCGGCACGGCCCGGTGAACATCCTGCACTTCGACGCCCATCCGGATTTATACGACAGCTACGACGGCAACCGCCTGTCCCATGCCTGCCCCTTTGCGCGCATCATGGAGGAGGGGCTCGCCCGCCGGCTGGTGCAGGTGGGCATCCGCACCTTGAACGCCCACCAGAAATCCCAGGCCGAGCGCTACGGGGTGGAGGTTCATGCGATGCATCGTTTTGATCCCCGGGACTTCACGCCCGAGCTGGCCGGTCCGGTATACCTGTCCTTTGACCTCGATGCCCTGGACCCGGCCTTTGCACCGGGGGTGTCCCATCACGAGCCCGGGGGGCTGACCGTGCGCGAGGCCCTGGGTATCCTGCAGCGCCTCGACGCCCGGCTGGTCGGCGCGGATATCGTGGAATACAATCCCCGGCGTGACATTCAGGACATGACCGCCATGGTGGCGGTCAAGCTCCTGAAAGAAATCGCCGGGAAAATGTTGGCCCGCAGCTGAAAACCGCTGGAAAACCAGCGCTTCTACGGCTTTCATGCCCATCGCGGCCATCAAATGGATCTTGTTCCCGACGTTGTTGTCACGGCGCCCGCCCTGCTATTCTTTTTCATGGCGGAGATGCTCATATACGCCGTTTTCGTAGCGCTTTGGTGGCCGATCATGCGATCGACGGATGCGGCCGGGGGGTGATGCTCACCACCTGTGCGGATGGGCGCGAGCCCCGCAGATCGAAGGCCCGGATGCTGCCGTGGCGATCCCAAGCGGGGGCCGCTTTGATGGCCATCCCTGGGGGCGGCGGCGCACTTGAGATCCATGCCCGCCAGGTACCACGGCTAAAGGTTGAATTCGATCCGGACTGCGCTTATACTCATGCCGCCTATGAAAATGCGCCCTCGCGAAAGATTGCAACGGTTTTACGACCGTTTTAACGGCCGTGACCACGTCCTGATCCTGATGACGGCCGATCCGGACGCCATGGCCAGCGCCATGGCTGTCAAAAGGCTCCTGTGGCGCAAGGTTGCCGGCATTACATTGGCCCACACGAATGTTATTCGTCGCCCGGACAACCTGACCATGATCCGCCTGCTGGGCATCGACATGCGGCATGTGGCGGAAATTGATCCCGCGAACTTCAACCGTTTCGTTTTGGTGGACTCCCAGCCCAGCCATCACGAATTCTTTTTCGGTTTGTCCTTCGACGTGATCATCGATCACCATCCCGATACCAGCCCCAAGGCCGCCTTTACCGACATCCGGTCGCACTACGGGGCCACGGCGACCCTCATGACCGAATACCTGCGGGCCGCACGGATCAAACCGTCCAAAAAGCTGGCCACAGCCCTCTTTCACGCCATCAAGACGGATACGCGCAACTTCGAGCGGCAGACCCTGATCGAGGATGTGCTTGCATTTCAGTACCTTTTCCGTTATGCGAATATCCCCCTGGCGCGGCACATCGAGCAGGCCGATCTTCAGATGGATTTTATAAAATATTTCCGTCGCGCGATCGCCGACCGTCGATTTCGCAAGGGTAAAATATTCGTTCATCTGGGGGCGGTGCACAATCCCGACGTCTGTGTTCTGGTGGCTGAATTTTTCATGCGCATCGATACGGTCCACTGGAGTATTGTATCCGGCATCTGCGAAAAGCGCCTCACCGTCGTCTTCCGCAACGACGGCCTGCGGCGCAATGCCGGCAAAGTGGCCCACGAAAGCTTCGGGGCCTTCGGCTCGGCCGGGGGGCATAAAACCATGGCACGCGGTGAGCTGCCATTAGCGGCACTGCCGGATAACGTGGATACCCGGGACACCAAGAAATTTATGAACTGGTTGATCAACCGCGTGCAGAAAAGGGCCGACCATCGATGAACGCCACTCCAACCGCGGCCATCCATGTTACCGTGCTGGGCTCGGGCACCTGTGTACCTTCGCTGGCGCGCAGCGCCTGTTCTCTGCTCATGACGGTGGGTGACCAGCGACTGCTGTTCGACATCGGGCCCGGCAGCATGCGACGGCTGCTCGAAGCCGGTGTGCGCGTCCAGGAACTCTCGCATGTCTGTATCAGCCATTTTCACCCCGATCACACCGGGGAGCTGGCGCCCCTGATCTTTGCCAACAAGTACCCGGATGCCACCCTGCGCCAAGACCCGCTGACCCTCTTGGGCGGCCCCGGTTTTCTGGATTTCATGAAGCGCCTGGAAGGTGTTTACGGCCACTGGATCACGCTCGACAGGGGTATGCTCAAATGGATCGAAGCCGCCCCGGACGAGCGCTGGGAATATGCCGCCGACGATTGGCGCCTGGAAACCATACCGGTAAGCCACAATCCCGAAAGCGTCGCCTTCCGCCTGAGCATCAACGGCGGCCCTGCGGTGGTCTACTCGGGCGACACCGATTACTCCGAAAACCTGGTGGACCTGGCCCGCGATGTGGATTTGCTGATCTGCGAAGCCGCCCACCCCGACGAACAACCGGTAGCCGGACACCTGACCCCATCGATGGCGGGACGGATAGCCTCCGAAGCCGGGGCCCGCCAGCTAATGCTGACCCATTTCTATCCTGATTGCGAAGCGGTCGATCTCGCCGCCCAATGCCGCCGCACCTACAGCGGACCTGTTCTGCTGGCCCACGATCTGATGCATTTAGAGGTGGGCTGATCGATGCGCTACTATCCCGTTTATCTGGATATCCGCAATCGCACCTGCCTGGTGGTGGGCGGTGGCGCGGTCGGTACCCGCAAGGCCCGGACGCTTTTACGCGCCGGGGCCCGCGTGAAGGTCGTAAGCCCCGAAGTGACCGCGGATCTGGAAGCCCTGGCTAGTGAAGATCACATCAGACTGCACCGCCGGCCCTATACCGCCGAGGATTTGGAGGATGTCTTTCTGGTGTTCGGCACCACGGATGACCGTGAACTGAACCGGGCCATCAGCGAGGATGCCGGCCGCTGCGGGATTCTGTGCAATATCGCCGATCAGCCCGACCGGGGGCAGTTCGTTCTGCCGTCGGTGGTCGATCGGGGCGACCTCTTGATCAGCATCTCCACATCCGGTAAAAGCCCCGCCCTGGCACGACGCATTCGCCGCCGGCTTGAAAACGACTACGGCGACGAATATGCTTTGATGATCGAACTGCTGGGGGCCCTGCGGCGGATGCTGCTGGCCGAAGGCCACGATCCCCGCGGCCATAAACAGAAATTTGAAACCGTGCTCGACAGCGATCTGCTCGATTGGATCCGGGCCGGGGACGCCGCCCGGATCGACCGGTTTCTCCAGGCGCTATTCGGAGCCGGGGTGAACTGGAAGGCCCTGACCGGTGCGGAACTGCCGGAACCACCGCGTGGGCCCGGTGTACGGGTAGAATAACACCGCCTCTGAGTATGGAAGCTTTTGTGGGAACCGCCTAACCCTTAAAACGGGAAGCTTGGCTACGGCTTATGGAAATCGCGATTCTGCTGACCATCTTGTTCTACGGCGCCAGTACGGCCGCATACACCGTTTTCCTGGTGCGCCAGAAAAAGCAATATTACCGTGCGGGGGTGGCCCTGATGTCCGCCGGGTTCGGGATTCACCTGCTCATGGTTCTGGTCGGCACCTTTCGCACCGGTCACCTGCCGGTCAACAGCCTGCGCGACACCCTGTCATTCGGGGCCATGTGTGTGGCCGGGGTTTTTCTGCTTTTCCAATATCGCTACCGTCTCAGGGTCCTGGGTGTCTTTGCGGCCCCCCTGGCCGCCGCCACCATGGCGGTCGTGGCCCTGATGCCTGCGGCGGCCACGAACGTCCAGCCGGTATTGAAAAGCCTTTGGCTGGTCTCCCATGTGACCTTCATTTTCATGGGGGAGGCCAGTCTGGCGTTGGCCTGCGGCCTGGGCATCCTCTATCTGGTGCAGGAGCAGGCGATTAAATCCAAACGCCCGGGTTTTTTCTTCCGACGCCTGCCATCGCTGGATCTGCTGGACTCGGCCGGGCAGACCTGCATTCTGGCCGGCTTCGTCCTGATGACCCTGGGACTGGCCACGGGTCTCATTTATGCCAAGGCCGTCTGGGGGCGCTTCTGGAGCTGGGACCCCAAAGAAGTCTGGTCCGGCATCACCTGGCTGCTTTACGCCGTTCTGATCCACGAGCGTCTGGCCCTGGGGTGGCGGGGCCGGCGGGCAGCCATCATGGCCATTATCGGATTTGCCACCGTTTTGTTCACCTTTCTGGGTGTCAACCTTTTCATGAGCGGCCACCATGGCGCTTTTACCGGCTGATGGCGATGGCGCAACCGGAATCACAAGGATCGTTGCGATCGGTTGATCGCGGCTGTAAAAAAATGACCGCCAATCTCGACATCATTCTCGTTGGCCTCAACCACAAGACCGCCTCGGTGGAGATCCGCGAGTGTTTGGGGTTTACCGGCGACGATCAGGACACGGCGCTCGAGAAAATCAGCGCACTGGAATCGGTTCGCGAGGTCCTGCTGGTGTCGACCTGCAACCGGGTGGAGGTGCTGCTGACCAGCACGCAGACCGATGCGGCCGTCGAAGCGATCATCGCTTTTCTGGCCGACTACCACAATTTCCCCGTCGGGGAGTTTAAAGACAAGCTCTATGTCCACATCGGCGAGGAAGCGGTGCGCCACATTTTCCGGGTGGCCGCCAGCCTGGACTCCATGGTGGTCGGTGAGCCCCAGATTCTCGGACAGATCAAGAGCGCCTATTACCAGGCCACGCTGAAAAAAACCTCGGGCGTGATTCTAAACCGGCTGCTGCATAAAACATTCTTCGTGGCCAAACGCATTCGCACCGAAACCGGCATCGGCGACAACGCCGTGTCCATCAGCTATGCGGCCATCGAACTGGCCCGCAAGATTTTCGGCGCGCTGGAAGGGTGTCGCGTGTTGCTGATCGGGGCCGGCGAAATGGCCGAACTGGCGGTGGAGCACCTGATCCGGCAACGTTCCGGCGAGATCCTGGTGGCCAACCGCACCTTCGACCGGGGGGTGGAACTGGCCACCCGCTTTGGCGGCCGTGCCATCCGGATGGAAGAAGTGCCGGACGCCCTCAGGGAGGTGGATATCATTATCAGCTCCACGGGTGCGCCGGACTACGTGCTCAAGCGGGGCCAGGTCAAAAAGGTGCTGCGCGGGCGCCGCAGCCGGCCGCTGTTCTTTATCGACATTGCCGTGCCGCGTGACATCGATCCCAACATCAACCGGCTCAACAACACCTATGTCTACGACATCGACGATCTGAAAGGGGTCATCGAGGAGAACATCGAAGATCGCCAGAAAGCCGCCCTGCGGGGCGAACGCCTGGTGGACGAGGCCGTGATTCGTTTTCGGCAGTGGTATGAAAGCCTGGACGTGGTCCCGACCATCGTGGCGCTGCGCCGGCAGTTGGAAGACAAAATCCGCGCGGAAGCCGAGCGCACCCGCCAGAAGCTGGCCCCCAAACTATCGGCGGAAGACGCCGAGGCCTTCGACAAGATGGCCCAGGCGCTGGTCAATAAAATCCTGCACGAGCCCACCACCATCCTCAAAAAGGCCGAGGGCCACGACAACAAAGCCTCCCTGCTGGCAACGACGCGCAAGCTCTTCAAACTCGACGACTGACGGGTTCGCCAAATGTCCGATAGCGGCGTTACGCTTCGCCCCTCGTCATTGCGGCGTACCGGCGTACGCCTTCATTCCTCGGGGCTCGCAAGCCTTGCTCTCGAACATTTGGCGAACCCGTCCAGAGAATTGCTTTCGCAGCGTCACCAAGGCATAAAATCCGCGGCCGCCTTCTCAAGGAACCTAAATCCGGATTTTGAGACCCTTCTAAGTAGCCTAAAAAGTCCGCATGCGTCCCTCTTTCGCTTCCTCTCGCCGCCCAGAAACGCTTATCTTCAGTTTTAAAATAGGCACTCGGTTTTATAACCCTTTGTCCCGCGCCGAGCATCGATGATGGGATCGGAAAAAGCGGGCCGGCTTGTCTGAGCGAAGCGAGTTCCGGCACGCGCCGATCGCATCGTCGACGCGCAGGAGCACG
>JASJCD010000200.1 GCA_030066135.1 Desulfobacterales bacterium
TTACTTTTCTTTTCACGCGAAAGAAAAGTAACAGAAAAAAGGAGCACGGTTGATCCCGATCCAGAATTACCACCGCTACAAAGAAGACCGCAGCGCAATGCCGCTATCGGAAATTTTACGATACATCTTCTAAGTCTATAAGAATATAACCCGGCATGACCTTATCCCCCGCCGCCACGTTTACCCGCCCTACCCGGGCCTCGAAGGGCGCCGTCAGGGTGGTCTCCATCTTCATGGCCGAAACCACCACCAGGCTGTCGCCCCGGGCGACATGCTGCCCCTCTTCAACGAGCACCTTCACCACGACGGAGGGCATGGGAGGGGTAACCTCGCGGGGCTGTTCCTCGGCCCTGCGGCCCGATGCCGCCGCCTGGGCCTGCCGATCCGCATCGTGTACCTGATAGGCAACGCCGTTGATCAAAATCTCTTTGGCCTTCGCATCGCCGCTGATATAGGCGTTGGTCTGGACCCCATCCACGATAAGCCTCAAATGGTGCGTATCGATGCGCCGGCATTCGAGCTGGCACTCGCCGCTGTCCGACGTAACGACCAGTTGATCTTCCGCTTGCGCCTCGACGGAATAGGATCTGGTCGCCCCGTTAATCGCCAGATTGTACTTCATGGGTTTTGCTCCTGTTTGGAAAACCGCTGTTATGACCGCCAGGCACCCAGGGTCTGCCAGGGCGTGGGCACGCCCACCGACGCCTGGTCCCGGCGTTCACTACCACCCGTAGAGGCGGTCAAATCGTCGGCGATGAAAGCCAGTGCCGCCGCATGGGCATCGTTTTGCGCCGGTGACCACGCCGCCATGTGCCGGGGGATGAAATCGGTGAAGGTGGCGCCGGCACGAAAGGCCTCGTGGTCCAGGACATCACGAAGATAGGCGATGGGCGTCTTGACCCCCATGATCACATACTCGCCCAGGGAACGGCGCATGCGGGCGATGGCCGCTTCCCGGTCTTCGGCATGGACGATCAGCTTGGCCATGATCGGATCGTAGGCAACCGGCACCTGTCCTCCGGCGTAGATCCCCGAGTCGACGCGGATGCCGGGGCCCTCCGGGATCCGCAGGTATGCCACCGGTCCGGGCGTCGGCAGGAAATCGTTTTGCGGGTCTTCGGCGTAAATCCGGCACTCGATGGCGTGCCCCCGCCCGGCGATGTCGGCCTGGGCGTAAGCCAGCGGCAGCCCGGCGGCAATCCTGATCTGCTCGCGCACCATGTCGATGCCGGTCACCATTTCCGTGATCGGATGCTCGACCTGCAGGCGGGTGTTGACCTCCAGGAAGTAAAAGCGCCCCTCCGGATCCAGCAGGAATTCAACCGTGCCGGCATTGACATAACCGGCGGCCCGGGCGGCCCGCACGGCGGCCGCGCCCATTTCCGCCCGCAGGGTCGGGGTGAGCGCCGTCGAGGGTGTCTCCTCGATGATTTTCTGGTGGCGCCGCTGGATGGAGCACTCCCGCTCGAGCAGGTGAATGCAATTGCCATGGGTATCGGCCATGATCTGGAACTCGACGTGCCGGGCCTGGGCAAGGTATTTTTCGATATAGATGGCACCACTGCCAAATGCGGCGGCCGCCTCCCGGCCGGCGGCCTCGGCCGCTTCACCAAGCGCCTCGGCGGAAGCCACCACGCGCATGCCCTTGCCGCCCCCACCGGCGGCGGCCTTGATCAGCACCGGGTAGCCGATGCGCGCCGCTTCGTCCGCCAGTTTGCGAGGATCGGTTTCGGCGTGCTGCAGACCGGGAATGACCGGCACACCGCTGTCCATCATCATTTGCCGGGCCACGGTCTTGTCACCCAAATCGCGGATGGCGGCGGCCGGCGGCCCGATGAAGGTCACGCCTTCGTCTTCACAGCGCGCGGCGAAGACATGGTTTTCGGCCAGGAAACCATAGCCGGGGTGAATGGCCTCGGCTTTCGTTTCGCGGGCGGCGGCCATGATCCGATCCTGGTTGAGATAACTGGCGGCGGGCTCGTCCGCCCCCAGCAGGATCGCCCGGTCAGCCGCGAGGACATGGGCGGCGGTCGCGTCGACCGCGGAGTGCACCGCCACGGTTTCGATCCCCATTTCCCGGCAGGTCGCCATGATCCGGCAAGCAATTTCACCTCGATTGGCAATCAGAATGCGTCTGAACATGGGCTCATCTTTCTTCTGCAGGGGCTTTCGACCGAAGGGGCCCGGCCTCAAACCAGGTTGCACTTACATCCGGAAAATCCCGAATCCGGCTACGTCGTCCCGGATAGGGGCGTTCAGGGCGGCTGAAATCGAGAGTCCCAGTACGTTGCGGGTCTGGGCCGGATCGATGATCCCGTCGTCCCAGAGATTGGCGGTGCTGTAGTAGGCGTTGCTCTCCTTGTGCGCCGCCTCCACGATCGGCGCCTTGATGGCGTCGACCTCTTCGGCACTCATGGGCGGGCTGCCGGCGCGCGCCAGCTGATCATTTTTGACCGTTACCAGAACATCGGCCGCCTGCTCACCGCCCATGACGCCGATCTCGGCATTGGGCCAGGTCCACAGGAACCGCGGTCCATAGGCCCGGCCGCACATGCCGTAATTGCCGGCCCCGAAGGAGGCCCCGGTCATGACCGTGAACTTGGGCACCGTGGCCGTGGAGACGGCATTGACCATCTTGTGTCCGTCCTTGGTAATGCCAAGCCGCTCGTACTCGCGCCCGATGATATAGCCGTTGATATTCTGCAGGAAGACCAGCGGGATGCGCCGCCGGTCGCATAGCTGGATGAACTGGGTGGCCTTGAGGGCACTGTCGGAAAACAGAATCCCGTTGTTGCCCAGAATGCCCACAGGGTGACCGTGAATATGAGCGAATCCACACACGAGGGTCGCCCCGTAGAGGGCCTTGAATTCGGTGAACGCGCTGTCGTCCACGATGCGGGCGATGATCTCGCGGACATCGTAAGGGGTTTTGAGATCGCGGCTGACGATGCCGTAGATCTCGGTCGGGTCGTACCGGGGCGGTCGCGGTTCACGCATGCTCAGGCGGGTTTTATCGGCCGCCGGCAGGTTGCGCACCAGTTCGCGCACGATGGCGATGGCGTGGGGATCGTCGTCGGCAAAATAGTCCGACACCCCGGACTCGCGGCAATGCACGTCGGCCCCGCCCAGTTCGTCGGCCGTGACCTCCTCCCCGGTGGCCGCCAGGACCAGCGGCGGGCCGCCCAGGAAGATGGCGCCCGTGCCCCGCACGTGAACCACCTCGTCCGACATGGCCGGGATATAGGCGCCCCCGGCCGTACACAGTCCCATGACGGCGGCAATCTGGGGAATGCCCATCTTGGACATCACCGCCTGGTTGTAAAAAATCCGCCCGCCATCGTCCTCATCGGGAAAAATTTCACTCTGCATGGGCAGAAACGCGCCCCCCGAATCGATCAAATAGATGGTCGGCAGACGATTCTCCATGGCGATCTTCTGGGCCCGCAGGGATTTCTTGACCCCCAGGGGGTAGATGGTGCCGCCCTTGATCATGGGGTCGTTGGCATTCACGATCACCTCGCGGCCTTCCACCACGCCGATGCCGATCACACTGCCGGCGCCGTGGACTTTGCCGTCGTACATGTCCTTGGCTGCCAGGGCCCCGATCTCCAGAAAGGGGGTATTGCGGTCGAGCAGGAGGTCCAGCCGCTCACGCACCGGCAGTTTGCCCACCTCGGCCACACGCTGGCGGGCCTTGTCGGAACGCTCCTCCCGGGCCTGCTTCAGGGCATCCTTCAGATCCGCCACCAGGGAGGACATCTTCTCGAAGTTTTGGCGGTATTCTTCGGCGCCCACATCGATGCGGGATTCTATGATGCTCATGGATCAGCTCTCCTTGTCTTGGGGGGGCGTGCGCAGCAGGCTGCGGATACCGCCGGCGATGAAATCGACTGCTTCCTCTCCGACCGCTTTGAGATCCGCCCGGCGGTCCTGCCAGATCAGGTACTGGTAGGCCAGGCGCTCGAACATCCCCAGAATACTGGCCGCCATGACTTCGATGGCCATGTCGCTGCGGAAAGCCCCCTGGCTGGCGGCCACGCTTTCCAGGGCGCCCTTGAGGTCTTCGATCAACTTGGCGAAGATCTGTTTGCGATGCTGTTCGACCACCTCGCTCTGCCCGGCCGACTCCCTGAAAAGCAGAGCGATTTTTTCCGGATGCCGGGGGCAGAAGTCTTCGAAGAAGACCTTGCCCGCATTTTTAAATCCCGCCAGGGTGCCGTCTTCGTTCTGGAATGCATCGCCGAGGAGATTGCGCAGCGCGTAACCGGTGCGGTCCAGGAGCTGGACCAGAAGATCTTCCTTGTTCTTGAAGTAGAAGTAGACCGTACCGACCGATACTTCGGCTTCGTCGGCAATACGCTCCATGCCGGTACGGTGGTAGCCTTCGTCGGCGAACAGGGTGCCGGCCGCCGTGAGGATCGTCTCGAGGCGATGCTCCCGCTCCCGCTGGCGCCGCCGGGCACTGCGGGTCAGCGCCGCCGGTTGGGTGCTGCGCTCGGTTGAAGGGGTGTTCTTCACGGGTCTTGACTTCATTTGTCGGTTGGTCTCCTTGACGTTCGGTTAATAACCCAGGGCCGCATCGCCAATCTTGACCCGGGCGATCTCGGTGGAGGTGCCCCCAATCTGGGTCAGTTTGGCGGCGCGGTAGGCCGCCTCGGCCCGGCTGCCGGCGCGGTAGCCTTCCTGCCCCAGAATGCGCAGCGCTTCGCCGGCCACCTTTTCGGCCGCCTCGGCGCAGAAAACCTTGGCGCACCAGTTCAGGGAGCGGCCGGCCCGGGGGTCTGTCGCCGCCGTCCAGACCGCCCGGTAGGCCAAAAGCTGGGCCGTCTGGCAGAGGGTCAGCATCTCGGAGAGCTTGAAACCGACCTCCTGGTAGGCGATGATCGGTTTGTTACCGGTGCGGTGCGACTTGGCGTAGTCGCGCGCGGTATCATAGGCCGCTTTCATCAGCCCCAGAGCCTGGGCTATCAGAACTTCGTTCTCCCAGCAGCGCAGCTGATCGAGGAGGTCGATATCCGCCGGCGGTTCAATCACAGCCTCGTGCGCAATAGACACGTCGTCCATTTCCAAACCCGCGATCCAGAGGCCCTCATGTCCCATGGTGCGAATCCGCGGTCCGACGCGCAGGCCTTCCTCGGCGCCGGGCAGAAGAAAAAGGGCCGGACGGTCCTCGATCAATCCCACCACACCGAAGACATCGGCCAGGGGCGCATTGATCACAAACGACTTCTTCCCGCTCAAGCGAATGGTATCGCCGTCGCGCCGGGCCACCGTTTCCAAGGGATCGTTCTCCACGTTCAAACTGGCCTCGGAAAGCCCCAGGGCCCCCAGCGCACGGCCCTCGATCAAGGGCGACAGCCATTGCTCTCGCTGCGGGGGGCCCGCCCAGGCAGCGATCGCCCGCCCCAGCAAACGGGTGCTCATTGCTGCCATGAGCATGGCGCTGGACGCCCCGGTCGCCAAGGTTTCCATGGCAGCCAAGGCGACCACGGCGCGTTCGGCCGCGGGTTCGTCCAGGCCCAGCGGCAGGTAATCGGCCGCCGCCAGTCGACCCAGCATGGCCGCCGCCTGCGCCCGGGCTTCGGGGACGTCGCCCGCGGCCGGCTGGCCGTCGGCCGCCACCGCCGCGGCGACGGCGGCCATCTTCTCGAGGAAGGTCTGGTCTGCGGTTGTCAGATCGAAATTCATCTCGACTTTTACCCCTTTATCCTTTCGGTTTTTACTTCAACCGGCCGCATCGGTTAGAACCAATCTCAAAAAAAATCTAAGCGCTCCTGGCGGCGTTCTCCGCTTTGCTGGATTCCTCGCCGATTATGTGCATGGCGGTGAGTCCCCGCTCTGCGGGATTCGGCAACTTATTTAGGTGTAATTCGGTGCATCGTGCGTCGGCTCTGAGCAGAACCGTAGGGTCCCTGCCCTACGAACCTGCATACATACTACATGTATGCTCCGCTTTCTCGCCGCCGCACGCCGTCCAGGAACACCAATCTTAGTTTTGAGATACGTTCTAGATGAGGCGCGCAATGATCATCTTCTGAATCTCCGAAGTCCCGCCGCCGATCGGTGCCAGGCGGGTATCCCGGAAAATTCGCTCCACATCGAATTCATGTGTGTATCCGTACCCCCCGTGCAGGGTCACGGCATCATTGGTAACCGGCAGACTCCAGTCACCGACAAAGAGTTTGGCCACGGCGGCTTCCAGATGGTTCAGGGGGCGTCCCTGGTCTTTGCACCAGGCGATCCGATAGACAAGGGCCCGCGCGGCTTCACCAAAGATGCGAATGTCGGCCAATTTGTGCTTGATGGCCTGGAAATGCCCGATCGGTCGTCCGAACTGGTGGCGCCCGCGGGCGTAGGTCGCGCATTTTTTCAGCAGATAGGTGGTCGCTCCCACGAACGGGGCCAGCAGTGCGCTGCGGTCCCATTCCACCGTCTGCATGGCCATCAGAAACCCTTCACCTTCGTTGCCCAGCCGATTGGCGGCGGGGATGGCGCAATCCTTGAACACCAGTTCCGAAGTCTTGGAGGTGCGCACCCCCATCTTGATCAGGGGGCGGCCGGCCGTGAATCCCGGTGTCCCTTTTTCGACGATGAAGGCCGAAATACCGGCGTGCTGCGCATCGGGATCGGTTTTGGCGTAAACCACGGCAACATCGGCAATCGGCCCGTTGGTGATCCACATTTTGGTGCCGTTAAGAATATACTGATCGCCGCTGCGCACGGCCGTGGTCGTCATGGATGCCACGTCCGACCCGGCCTCCGGCTCCGACAGCCCCATGCAGCCGATCCGCTCGCCGCTGGCCAGTGGGGGAATGAACTGCCGCTGCAAGTCTTCACTGCCATGGCGGAAAATCGTGTCCGCACATAGGAAGGAATGGGCACCATAGGCCAGGGTCAGCCCGCCGTCCACGCCCGCCTCCCCCAAGGCCTCGCCGGCCAGAACGGTGGTAACCACGTCGGCCCCGCCGCCGCCCAGCGACTCGGGAAAGTGCATTCCCAGAATCCCGAAGGCCCCCATCTTGCGGAAAGACTCGAAATCGAATTCGCTTTCAAGATCGTGCGCCTGCACGCGGGGAACAATTTCCTTGCGTGCAAAACGGATCACTTCCTTCTTGAACATCAGCTGTTCACGGGTAAAGGCAAAATCCATACGGTTTCCTCGGCAGCCTGCCAGACATAAATATTCAAATTTTGAACTTAATTCAAATTAAGAACATAATTCTCGTATCGGCTTTCTCCGCCCGCGTCAATCAATTTTTAAATATGTTTTGAATTTTGAATCAGATTCAATACAAGCCGCAGGCCGCCGCGCGATGTCCATAGCCATCCCCCGGTGCAGCTGGCCCGTCGGCCAGGCTTCAGGCTTTTCCTTTTGCCCGGCCGGCGGCCATGGTCACAAACGGAGGGGTTGAAACATCGCGCATCCGGAATCCGCCAGGATAGGTCCGCCCCCCGCAGGCGCGATCGGATCGATGGGCCCGCGCCAACCATACCCATCTTTTCTTTTGACAACCTCGGTATCTTCTCCTAAGGTGTGTGCGTTGCCGACCCGCTTCCTCTCCGACACGCATCCACTGACTGGCCTGCGCCCATCTGTTTGCCACGCTGCGACTTTCGACCGAATACCGCCCCGGACGGAAGTGGTTTGCGCCGATGATGCCTTGCAGTTTCGGCAGGCGCATCTCGGGAGTGCGTGCATCTTTTCCGATGGGAATCCTACCCCA
>JASJCD010000201.1 GCA_030066135.1 Desulfobacterales bacterium
CGGCCACGTCCTTGACCAGGGTCTTGCAGGCCAGGCCGTCCTTGCCGTTGATGCGCATGGCATCCGATCCGCACACCCCGTGGGCGCAGCTTTTGCGGAAGCCCAGGCTGCCGTCCTGAAAACGCTTGACCTGCATCAGGGCGTCCAGCAGGCGTGCGTTGGGGTCGATCTCCACCATATATTCCTGGAACTGCGGTTCGGCGTCGGTATCCGGATTGAAGCGTTGGATCTTGAGGATGATCTCCATGGGTCACTCCTTTGCAATCAGTAGGTGCGCGGTTTGGGTTCCCAGATGGACGTGTCCACCGGTTTGTAGTCGATGCGCACCGCATCGTCCTCCAGATAGGCCAGGGTGTGCTTGAGCCACTGGTCGTCGTCGCGTTCGGGATAGTCTTCGCGGCTGTGGGCGCCGCGGCTTTCCGTGCGGTTGGCCGCCGAGGCGGCGGTGATCAGGGAGAGATCCAGCAGGTTGCCCAGTTCGATCAGCTCCAGCAGATCCGTGTTGAACTGTTTGCCGGTATCCTGCACCCGCACGGCCCGGTAGCGCTGGCGCAGCTGCTGCACCGCTTCCACCGCGGCCTGCATGTCGGCGGCATTGCGGTAGATGCCCACCTTTTCCATCATCACGGTCTGCATTTCGTCAGTGATGTGGCCGCCGTGATGTTCGGAAGTCCCCTCGGTCAGCCGCGCCATCCATTCCCGGGCCGGCTCGGCCGCCTCCGCGCCCAACTGGGGGGCGTCGGCCTGCTTGACATAGTCGCCGATATGCTGACCGGCCCGGCGCCCGAAAACCACCAGGTCGAGCAGGCTGTTGGTGCCCAGGCGATTGGCCCCGTGCACCGAGACACAAGCGCATTCGCCGGCCGCATAGAGTCCCGGAACGACGGTGTCCTGCCCATCGCGCACGACGCGGCCGTAGACGTCGGTGGGAATGCCCCCCATGGCATAGTGCGCCGTGGGCAGCACCGGGATGGGGGTTTCGGCGGGATCGATGCCCAGGTAGGTATTGCAGAAGCTGGTGATATCCGGCAGTTTGGCCAGCAGGACGTCACTGCCCAGATGGGTGGCGTCCAGGTGGAGATAGTCGTCGATTTTACGGTCACCGCGGATGCCCTTGCCGGCCCGCACTTCGGTCAGCATGGAGCGGGCCACGATGTCCCGCGGGGCCAGGTCGAGCAGGGTGGGGGAGTAGCGCTCCATGAAGCGCTCCCCGTCCCGGTTGCGCAGAATGCCGCCCTCGCCGCGCACCGCTTCGGTGATCAGGATGCCCAGCCCCATGATCCCCGTGGGGTGAAACTGGAAGAACTCCATGTCCTCCAGCGGGATGCCCCGGCGGGCGCAGACCGCCGGTCCGTCCCCGGTGTTGGCATAGGCGTTGGAGGTGACCTTGAACATGCGGCCAAAGCCACCGGTGGCGAACAGCACGGCCTTGGCCGCAAAGATATGCAGTTCGCCGGTGGCCAGTTCCACGGCCACCACGCCCTGGCAGCTGTCGCCGTTCATCGCCAGGTCCACCACTTGAAACTCGTCGAAAAAGGCGACGTCGTTCTTGATGCACTGCTGGTAGAGGGTTTGCAGGATCATGTGGCCGGTGCGGTCGGCGGCGTAGCAGGCCCGCCGGACCGGGGCCTCGCCGAAATTGCGGGTGTGGCCGCCGAAGCGGCGCTGATCGATACGGCCCTCGGGCGTGCGGTTGAAGGGCAGACCCCGGTTTTCCAGGTCGTAGACGGCCTGGACGGCCTCTTCGGCCAGAATGTTAGCGGCCCCCTGGTCCACCAGGTAGTCGCCGCCCTTGACCGTATCAAAGGCATGCCATTCGGGTTTGTCTTCTTCGGTGTTGCCCAGGGCCGCGCTGATGCCGCCCTGGGCGGCACCCGTATGGCTGCGAATGGGGTAGAGTTTGGACACGACCGCGGTGCGGGAGCGCTGGCTGGCCTCCAGGGCGGCATAGAGGCCGGACCCGCCGGAGCCGACGATGACGGTATCGAACTGATGAATCACAGGGCACCTCCCTCATGGTAAGGCAAACAGGGTAAACGCAACAGGACCAATGAGTATACTAATACTTCAGATGGCGCTTTAAAGGTTCCGGGACATGGTGACAACAGCGGCGGCAGATTTGAAGATCGTCAAGGGCTTAACATATTTCCCCGCGTTTGGCACGCTCGATTGCGTCCTGCCGGTGCCTGTGCAGGCGACAATCGATGTCGCGCGGCGTTGCTCGTACCACGAAGCCGCTGAACAGCCACGTTCTGGTGATTAAAGACAACGAAATGATAATCACCACGTCGCAGACCGTTCCCGGCATTCATCTCTGCCGCTCAAACAGGGATTGGCATGGATAGCGGGATTCAAGTACGGACGTTCACAGCCGGGCGCTGCGCTCCCTGATATCATGGTTGAGAATGCGGTCGTTATCAGCATAATCCACGGGTACATCGATCAGGTGAACGCCGCCGGCCTCGAAGGCCTGGTTGACCACGGTGGTGAATTGCCCGGCGGCCTCCACCCGGTGCCCCTGAGCCCCGTAGGCTTCCGCGTAGTGGATGAAATCGGGGTTTTTAAAATCCAGCCCGAAATCTTTGAAGCCCATGTTGGCCTGCTTCCACTTGATCATGCCGTAGGCGTCGTCGCGCAGGATCACGACCACCAGGTCCAGGCCCAGCTCAACGGCCGTTTGCAGATCCTGGGAGTTCATCATGAACCCGCCGTCACCGCAGATCGCCATGACGCGGCGCTGGGGATAGACCATTTTGGCGGCCATGGCCGAGGGCAGACCGGCCCCCATGGTGGCCAGGGCGTTGTCGAGCAGCACCGAGTTGGGAATGTGGGCCGGGTAGTTGCGGGCGAACCAGATCTTGTACATCCCGTTGTCCAGGGCAATGATCCCGTCCGACGGCATGACATCGCGGATATCGGCCACCAGCCGCTGCGGATAGACAGGAAAGCGATCATCGCGGCAACCCTCCCCGGCGTGCTCGGCGAGAGCGGCCCGGACTTTTTCGAAGAAGGCGTAATCGCGGTGGCACTGGGCGGGCAGGGCCTCTGCGATGCGCCAGATGCTGTGGGCGATGTCGCCGACGACCTCCACCTGGGGAAAGTAGACCGGATCGACGATGGCCGAGGTGAAATTGACGTGGATGACCGTGCGGCCGCCGGCCTCCATGAAGAAGGGCGGCTTTTCGACCACATCGTGGCCGACATTGATGATCACGTCGGCGGCGTCGATGGCGCGATGTACGAAATCGCCGGTCGAAAGGGCTGTATTCCCGATGAAGTGCTGGTCGGCCTCGTCGACCACCCCTTTTCCCATCTGGGTGGTGACAAAGGGGATGCAGGTGCGGTCGACGAAACGCCGCAGCATATTCCAGGTCCGCTTGCGGTTGGCGCCGGCGCCGATCAAAAGCAGCGGGTGACGGGCGCCGGCGATCAGATCGACCGCCATCTGGATGGCCTTGTCTTCGGCCACCGGGCGCCGGACGTAGCTGGTCGGGATGACCGGCACGTCGGTCTCTTCCCGCGCGATGTCTTCGGGCAGTTCGAGGTGCGCGGCGCCGGGACGCTCCTCCTGGGCGCGGCGAAAGGCCTCGCGCACGCTCGACGGGATCATGTCACCGCTGCTGATCTGTTTGGTGAACTTGGTCAACGGCTGCATCATGTCGACCACGTCGACGATCTGGAACTGGCCCTGCTTGCTCGATTTGACGGGTTTCTGTCCCGTGATCATGACCATGGGCATGGCCCCCAGGTTGGCGTAGGCTGCCGCCGTCACCAGGTTGGTGGCCCCGGGGCCGAGGGTCGAGATGCAGACGCCTGCCCTGCCGGTCAGGCGGCCATAGGTGGCGGCCATGAAACCGGCGGTCTGCTCGTGGCGGGTGAGCACGAGCCGGATCGAGCTTCGGGTGAGCGAATCGAGAAAATCAAGGTTCTCTTCGCCCGGGATGCCGAAGACATACTCGACGCCCTCATTTTCAAGTGCTTTCACAAAAAGATCGGATGCTTTCATGATTTCAGGCTCCATGGACCGGGGGGACTGTCGGCAAGGACCATGGCTGTAGGCATGGTGCCGGCGGTAGTTTAGCTTTCGTTATGGGTCCATCAGCTCGGGTGGAGGACCCGGTAGCGGTCGACCACTCAGTCGATGTCTTCTGTTGATGTTCTTGGTCGCCCAAGAAAAGTAGCCCGTGAAGACGCCCGCGCTGGGGGATTCCTCATCGGTCTACAATGCTTTCGCTGCGTCCAACGCGCGTTCGGGTAACAATGATTGGTCAATTGCTGCTCACCCCTCTCAGACAGGCCCACATGCGTATCCGCCCCTGTCACCGTGCACGGCGCGGGGCAAATGAACTATAGGGCTTAAAGCGTTCGTATAACCCTTCTGCAGGGCTATCTGATGCCTGGCTTCCCGCCGAAGGAAATTCACTATTTGAGCGTTTCAGTTTTTCATTCTGTCGACGTATTGATTCAGACTTGACAGTCTCACGGCTTTTTTAATCGTTATGGCAGAAACGCGGCCTGTCAATTTGCGCCAGGTGGCCCTGCGTCAAAAGGCCGTCTTGACCACGCCCCCGTCGACGCGCAAGGCTGCGCCGGTCGTGGCCGACGCCAGGGGACTGGCGACATAGGCCACCAGGGTCGCGACCTCGTGGGGCGTGGCCAGACGCCTGAGCAGTGATGTCGGGCGGGCCTCCTGTACAAACGTTTTGGCAAAGGCCTCGGCGGACTTGCCCTCCTGCCCGGCCAACGCCTCGACAAAGCTTAACACGCCACGCGACTTGGTTGGTCCCGGCAGGATGCTGTTGACGGTAATCGCCGTTCCGGCAACGGTTTCTGCCAGACCTCGTGAAATCGCCAGCTGCGCGGTCTTGCTCATACCGTAGTGAATCATCTCCGCCGGTATCTGGATGCCGCTTTCACTGGAAATGAAAATAATGCGTCCCCAGTTGCGCGCGCGCATCCCCGGCAGATAGAGCCTGCAGAGGCGCACGCCGCTGAGGACATTGACCTCGAAAAACCGGCGCCAATCTTCATCGGGGATATCCTCGAAAACTTTCGGTTCATAGATGCCCAGATTGTTGACCAGGATTTCGACATCGGGGTGTTCCCTTGCCAGTTGTTCAGCGGTGTCGGGATCGGACAGGTCACCGGCAAATCCGACAAGCCGACCGGCGGCGTCAGGGGCCAGCCGGGTAATGGCCGCATCCACCGACTTTTGTTTACGGCCGTTAACGATCACCGTGGCCCCTTCACGGCTGAGTGCTTCGGCAATGGCGAAACCGATGCCGGCCGTACTGCCGGTCACCAGCGCGCGTTTCTCAGTAAGTTGTAGATCCATTTAAACACCTCATGGTTGGGTTGGGGGAGGCTGTGCATGAAGGCCTGCGTGACCGGTGTCAAGTTCCTGAACGTAAACGATTCGGCAGCCGGGAGCGATCACGGGATCGCCCATCACGCAGTTGCATTTGGTTTATATAAGCATAAAAAAACCGACGGCATCCATTGAATCCGACGGGGTTGTGGATAGATTTCTTGGATAATTCCTAGTTTCATACGGTTAGGGGACTTTTGTAAGTGAAGGTTCGGCGTGGGATTCGTGGCGGCCAGATGGATCGCGACGGCTTCCCGGAATTCAGGTCGGACGAATCGCAAGGGGAGAATAAGCAATGCCGAAAAAAGTCTTGTGGATGTTCGTGGGCCTATTGGGGGTCGGTCTGATGCTGTCGCCAGCGGTCCGAGCCCAGTCGACCATCGTTGTCGCTTTCAGCGAGTTTCCGCCCTACAAGGTTGTCGAAGAGGGACAGGTTGGGGGGATCGACGTGGAGATCCTGAAAGAAATCGCCGCGCGCATGGGCCGCACCCTTACTTTTAAACAGGGTACTTTTGAGGACTGTCTGGAGATGATGGCCCAGGGCACAGCCGATGTGATGAGCAGCCTGCTGCGCCGTCCGGAAAGGGAAGCCTACCTGCATTATGTCCAGCCGCGCTACCGGCCCCGCTCGGTAAAGGTTTTTTTCGTGCGCTCGCCAGACCGTGACAGCATCCGATTCTACGATGACCTTAAAACGCTCCGCATCGGCGTCAAGACCAAGGCCAGCTATGGACCGATGTTCGATAACGACCAGGGCCTGAACAAAATTCCCGCCGATTCGGTGAAGATCAACATCAGTAAACTTGTGGCCGGTCAGATCGATACATTTCTCACGACCGATCTCGAAGGCGATTACTGGGTAAGGCGGTTGGGCCTGGAAAACAGGATCGCTAAAGCGCCCTTCAATTTCACCCACCTCGACGAAATCTATATGGCCATTTCCAGAAAGTCTGCCTTTGCAAGCCAGTCGGGGGCGTTCAGCGCGGCGTTGAACGCGTTGGTGAAAAAAGGGATCATTCAGGAAATCGAATCGCGCTACCGCAAGCCATGAGCAGTATCCCGGCGTTGCCCCAAGGCATCGAGCGCTGACCCACGGCCGCCGTATGTTCCGTAGGGCGTTGAGGCTGGCCATATAGCTATAGAAGACGCGGCCTGCAGGCTGGGTTGCAGCCGATGCGAATGGCTCAATCCGCGTGCTTGTGATGCCAACAGACCGGCCATGCGAGCGAAAAATGGAAGACGGCGCTACAAAATCTGCCGTCGCTATCTAAGTCGGTCTGGGGGCGCTCAAGCAGCCTGCGTCGTCAGGATTGCGATCGGCGCAGGCGTGATTTGAGCTTACGCACAGCGCTCTCGGCTCCGGCATGGGCCGCCCCTGCGGCGTTCACGTGAGACAGATTGCGATTGGCGCTTACGGACCACACAACCTGGCCCGAATTCAAATCCACCAGGCGGGCCGTGAATATGGAGACCCCGCCCCAGTTGAGCTTGGAGCGCCAGTCCCCGAATTCGGCCACCACGCCGAGAACGACAGCGTCCACACCAAGCAGCTCGCGGATTGGACCCCAGTCGGAACGGGCCAGCAGGTCATTCCAGCTTAGATTGTGCTGTTGCATGATCGTAGCCGTGCGTTTCTTGCCGATGATTTGATACAGGCCGGTATCCAGAAGGTGCTCGGTGAATATATCGGCCACGATTTCACCCGCGTTGAGTGCACGCTCAATCTTGCCGCGATCGATCCGCCCCTTTTCCAGCCGGTTAAATTCAAAGTCCAAAACAGCGATGCGCCTGATCTCGGGCATATCACCGGCAATGGTTGCGTTGTCATGCTTAAAATCGAATGTGCCGCAGGAAATTAGCAGCATGCTCAAAATCGACAGGATAATTCGCTTGGGCATGGAGTTCCTCCCGGTGGTTACGGTTGCGATGAAGGCATTGCTGCGACCATCCGCGGTAGATTATTGAAGCAGGTTGGTATTGGAATGTCAAAGATGCAGGAACAGGGATGGTGGGGGCCGGGAAGATGAATACAGGATCGGGTCCCTGTTTCGGTGGGCAGAGCACGCGCGGCCTGCGGCCATGCCAGGGAAAACGGGAAGGCCATCCGCCAGGCGCTTCCTGTTCTTATTCGATGGGCGTGTGCTCGAGAATCTTAAGCTGTCGGCCAGCGGACGCCAGATACCTGACGGTTGCGTGGCAGGTCCGATCCACCCGAGGCGGATGCAAAGCGGCGTTACACTCAACTCCCCGTCCTTGTGGCGTACCGCAATCAGGCTTCATTTTTCGGTTTCCGTAAGCCGCACCTCAACCCTTTTCCGAAACCGTCCGGAAACGGACTTTATGC
>JASJCD010000202.1 GCA_030066135.1 Desulfobacterales bacterium
CTAGGCGATTGACTTCGTCTGCGTAGGAAAACCGGGTATGCGACCGCAATTGCCCGGAGTCTTCATGGCTATCCCCGTTATGACGCCAGAAGGATGACAAGGAGCCGCTGATCTTATAGGCGTGTTTTTCGGGCGGAAGGGTTTCCGGTACCGGCAATTCCGCAGAGGGCTTTATATCCGCGATTCTCGCATTGACAACACCGCGCCCCAGGCTGTCATCCTTGAAGCGTGCCGCAAAGATCAATTCATACGCGCCATCCGGCAGGCGGTCTTCGTTTTGATCCCGACCGTCCCACTCAAAAACCTTGTTTGCGGCCAAAGGATCGATAAACCGGTATTGGTTGACGATCTGCCCCCGGAAATCACGAATGCGCACCTCAACTTCCTTGGCATCCTTGCGCAGTTCATAATTCACCCGCAACGGTCCGCGATCGGGATTGAAAATACCGGCATCGTTCAGCGGAATTCGCAGACTGGCACCTGCATGCCCATGGATTACCAAGATTAAAAAAATGGTTGCCAGAACCGCCGGCAGGCCTTGCCGTGTGATCGTTCGATTTCTCCCCACGCCGGGCCGCATCATTGCCATCATGAGCAGTCTCCGACCGTGATCGTTATCGCATCGATGGCCTGCACCCCGTCCGTGGTCTCGATGGTCGCCTCGATGTCGTAGACATCGGCGGGGCCCGAGGTGACATCACCGCAGTCGATGGTGAAATTCGATCCGTCGATAATGGTTACCGGGCAATCGCCCATCTCCCAGGGGGCGTCAACCGCAATGCTGTCCAGGGTCCCGCTGCCGACGGAATACGTTCCTGTTACCGTCAGGTTGTCACATTGGAAAAAGTCACCGTTTGAGGGTGAGGTGATGGCAATGGAAGGCGGCGTGAAGGCCGTGGTGCGGAAAACGAAGCCCGAAGCGCTCCCGCGGCTGCCGTCACTGTCCACGCCAAGGACTTCGATGGTATTGGCGCCGTCGGCAAGCGATACCACGGCCTCAAAACGGCCACTCTCCCGATCGAGGCTTACCGATCCCTGGCGCACTCCGTTTACGCGCACCTCGATCCGATCGACAAACTCGGCCGAGGTGGTTGCTTTCCCCTGGACACGGATATCGGTTTCAGTCGTCGACGGCGGCAGTCGATCGAGGGCAACCGTGAGCCCTCCGCCGATGGGAATGGACGGGATATAGATGGGGATCTTGAAAGGTATGGCCCATTCCTGATCGGGATCACAGCCCAGGGCCAGATTAAAATAGGTTTCATAGGGGTCGCCGATGACCTTATCCAGAATGTCGCGACCGATGCGCAGATCAAAGCCCTTCAGGGGAACCAGGGTGCTTCCGGGCACCATGTTGTTATAGGATACGATTTCCGTTTCCACATCGATATCCAGGTCCTCGGAAGCAAGACTTGCCGTGCACGATAGTGGCACGTCCGTGTCGTTCTTCAAGGAGATGAATAGGCGCACGAATTCTCCGGGGTTGGCGCGCCCATCACCGTTATGATCTTCGAGCTCCATCAGTGTAAGGCCGTCGATCACCAGGCCCCGGCCGCCGCTTTGATAGGGCGTCGTGATTTCCATGGCCCGGGTGAAGCGGAGCGTTTCACGAACCTGGTTCCCGTGACGGTCCTTTGCGGTGATTTCAGCAACGTGACGTCCGTCCGCAAGATCCAGGGGACCGTCGACGGAAAAATAGCCGCTGGCAGGGTCATAATAGAGTTGGTCGGTATCAACAGCTTGACCATCGATGGTCAGTGCGAGACCGGAAATATCCAAATCCCCGCCCTGGTCGACAATCATGGCCGTCAGCGCCGGCCCGCCGATTTTGCGAACGGCATCCGGCATTACCTTGAAATCGTAGATGAACGGCGACAGCCGGTAGTCGAATGCCGTCTGTGTTTCCGCCCACAGACCGGTGGCATCCGTGGCCCGGAAACGCGCCAGGTGAGGGCCTTCTTCAACCCCGGCAACATACCCGGCCTTGTAGTTGAACCGGTTGTGCCCCGTGCCGTATATGGCGCGAGAGTAGCGTTCATATGGTCTCAGCACCTGATCATCCAGCCAGAGAATCGTTTTCTCCTCCACAATCCGGGAATCGTCTTTGGCTATTGCCGTAAGGTAGGCGGACGCCTGCTCGCCGTAGCGACGGATAACCTGATCGGAGCCTTGGGTTTCCGCTTCAAGGATCACTTCGGGGGGTTCTCGCGGCATCATGATGTCTAATGGCACCAAGCTGAAATTGCCGGCCCTGTCTTCGGCTTTTAATTTCAAAGTGAAAAACTCCCCCTTCGGGGGGGGTGTGAACTGGCTGGTGAGGGTACCGTTACGAAAACTAAACGCAGGCCGGCTGCCCCTGCTATGGCTGCGATAACCCCAACTGGAATTGCTTCTGCTGGTATCACTCTCAGCGGTCAGTTCAATCTTGAGTTCCGCCAGAGGCATTCCATGGTCATGGATGGAAGCGCGCAGAAGGTTGGTATGCCCGTCATACCGCGGTCGGATTACAGGTGCCAGGATGTCTCGTTTTTCCAGGCGGCATTCCTCAAATTTTCTTAACTGAAAAGGCAGCGCTATGCCGGCGCCTGTATTTCGAATGGGTATGTTTCGATTGCCGTCTCGGGCCATGACCACAAAGTAGAAATCTCTGCCCTTACCGGTGGTGACCTGGCTGCCTGTCATCGAAAAGGATGTGATCCCCCCCGCGCTTTCAGGAATCGGTTCATAACGTCGTCGATCGTAGCTTTCGCCGATCATTTCCATACGCAGCGGCAGCCGCTCGATTACCGCCCGGCGGCTGTCGTACACATTTTCCGGATCGCGGGATCGCAGCTGGACCAGACGCACGAAAGCGGGATTGTCGCTCATCGGTACAAAGCGGCCGTTGCGGTAGAAGCCCCAGGCACTGGCCTCTTCGCAGATTTGCACGACCGCCCGGCCGTCGCCGGTGGTTCCGATAACTTTTCTGATATCGCGCGGATTGCGCGTGTAGGAGAGCGCTTTGCGGGTGGTGGCATCGGAATCTGATCGGTCGCTCCCGTCTTCCTGTTCGATTTCACCGAAAACTTTGCAATCGGCCGTCGCGGTTTGCCTGGCGAAATCCGTAACCTGTAATGATGCCGTCTGCACGGCTACCGGGAAGTAGGGCAGGACCGCCGAGAGCTGTCCGGTGGCCGGGTCGAATGCCGAGTCCAGGGGATGACCTGCAAGCCCCAGTGCGATGGTAAGATTCTCCCGCGGGGTGCCCTGATCGTTTATCGTGGCTTTGAGGGTATTTGTTTCCCGGTCGTATCGGAAGCCTTCGATAACGGGTGGCGCCATGCAGACAACGACCTCGCCCTCGTTGTACATGGTCCGATTGCCCGCCCCGGCATTTCCGCCGGCAGCCAAGAACGCAGCATTCTTATGTCTTATGGCGGTCTTTACACGGACCACCCCTTCCTGGGCCGGGCCCTTGGCCAGGCAGCCGTTCCCCTGACGCTCAAACCAGTATTTTTGGCCGTCGAATTCAAACCAGGAGCCGCTGGTATCGATTAATTCGATGGGGGAGTAAGCCACCCTGGCAACCAACTGATCGCCTTTTTGCTCCACTTTGAGGGTGAAGGGATCGGCCTTGGCTTCCAGGAACACGGGAATGGTGAATGTTTCGAAGGTGTAATTGAAGGCATCCGCGGGGATGTGAGCATATACGCTGTCGTGGGGGGCGTTGGAATCGATTTGGTTGTTGGCCTGGCAGAAATTAACGCCCGTCGGGTCAATCCGAAGCGCCACGGGTATGGTTACCTTCAAGTTTGCCACCTGATCGCCCATGGTCGTAAGGTTTTTCTGGGCAATCCGAAAAGCCATCTGGTTGTCTTCGAAATCATCGTCCTTTAACTTCTCCACCTCGATTAGATTGGAGTCGCTCGTTATTTCGATGAGATCTCCAACGGCTTTCTGAATATGGGGCGTCATCGCGTAAAATTCGGGCGGCTGCGCCCGTCCGTACTTTCGACGTACGAGTTCCGGATAATGGTATGCTACCCCGGAATAACCGTAGGTGTAGAAAACAAGCTCCCGCCCCGTTCCAGCCGACAAACCCAAGGCTTTGAGAGAGGGCTCTACCAGTATTTCACTGTCCGTTTGGGTGAATGACGCGCCGCCGCCGCATTTGTATATGCGGAAGTCCGGCGAGACGAGACTTCCGATAGCGAAAGTCTCACTGGCACGGCCCACATTTCCGGCGCGATCCGAGAGAGAGACCGAAACGGTGAAATGCCGGTCATGTTTGGCGGAGATGCTGGGGAAGGCGACGAATACCAGAAGGTTCAATTCGCTATTTTCGTAGATAAGGGACGTTTCCTGGACTGTTGCTCCCTGCGCTGTAACCTTGAGACCGCATTCAGCCGGATCGATGGGAACACCGGAACCGTTGTCCGGGTCGACGATTCGGAATCGGACCGTACTGGCGCTACGCGCAAAAAGGCGGCCCTCGGGTTCCACAAGCGCAATTAGCGGGCTTTGGGTATCAACAATAAACAGCAGTTGCTTGCGGTCTTTTTGATTGCCGTCCGGGAATAATGTTTTTACGGCCGCAGTGTGGCGGCCCTCCTCAAGGCCCGGAAGTATGCCGCTCAGGTCCAGTTGCCCTTCCTGGCTAGGGGTTAACTGAAAAGCGGTTAAATTACCATTGGTCGTCACTTCAACCAGGCGCGGATCATTCGGAACAAGACCCGGCCGAACATCCGGAACGAGCTTGGCCGCGAAGGAATCACGACCGGATTGGACATATTGGATTTGATCGGGCGTGCCATTTTCGGCGGAAAGCTCATTAGCGCCGACCAGCAAGCCAAATTGGCATACTACTAGAATGGACAGGCAACCGCTCAAGCCAAAGGCGCGGATTAATAATGTTGTGCAAAAACGTCGGCAGGCTTTGTAGATTTTGGTTCCAATGTAGCGACTGCGGCTAACTTTTCTCGGTTGCAGATCTCTTTTCATAAACTCACATTCGCGGTGGTAGCGGCCAGGAACAAATCAGGGCGGCAACAGGCTATACATTCAGAAAGCATGTTCGAATGATTTTGATCTTTACGACGACTTTGCCGTTTGCACGGTACTGCGGGGAAACCGGCTGGGGGTGGAACTTCTCTCTGCATAATATCATTGAGGAAATCAAATATAAGCAAATACAATGCCATCAAAAACAATTTAATTTTTTTTATGAAAAACGATTGGTTATTGGCGAGAGAATGAAAACGCTTTTCGAAGACCGCCGCAATACGGCACTAAAAGTGACAAAATATGGCACCGCTGACAAAGCCAGAAAAACCAGAGCGAACCGACAGAATGGAAGTGGTTTTAGAATCCTGTATCGTGATCATCCGGAGATGGTTTATTGTACCGCTGTATAACGTCACTGCAGTTTTAAAACCGTCAGCATGTTGCGCCTACGTCTTAGTTTATGATTTTCGCGAATGTTGACACGGGTTGAAAGGAGCCATTTATGGAGCGATACGATCTATTGTCCAATGCTGCGGTTTGACAGGCTTCTTCCAAATACTCAAAAATATTTACATATGCTGCGTCTTGTAACACCAGCACCTTCCTTTATTTGGCAATCTTGAATATCATAATTACTTCTATTGAAAATGGCATCTTATCCTTTTCTGTTTGAAACTAGCCTGCCAGAGGAGCATTTTCAGAATGTGCGTTCAAATGATGGCGTGTTGGAAAAGTAGGGTCTTTCCATAAAAAAACGCAGAATTTTAAACACTTCTCTTGAGACCTGTTGTCTGCCTAATAAGCCCACTACGACAGACCAAGAAAGCAAGAAATGCGTGCCGACAACGTGCCAAGTATATGCTATGGCCATACATGCTGATATCTTTACACATCACGAACCAGGTGATATGGGATCGATAGCCTCCTATCCAGAAGCCGGCTCCCGCCCCTACGCCGCAACGGTATTAAACGCCCAGCCGGGCTTGTAGTCTGAAGCCGGAAGGTCGCCGACCGGCCCGCACAATGCTCCTGCGGCCGGTGAACCAGCGCAACCGGGTACCGGTCAATGCCTTCGTTGCCTGCCCATAAAGAAGAACAATACCATGCGCTGGCAACCCGCCGCCCTGCAGGCACGCTTTGCGTCAGGGACCAAATGGAGCGGCCGTTCGTTTAAAGAATAGCCCGCTCCCCATAATCCGCAACGACAACGCCGGAGGAAAGCATCATGCCACTCACGCCTCAAGAAAAAACCAAGCTGCGTAAAAAAAAGAAAACCTCCAGCCGAATCGAGTTCGCCCAGATGCGGCGCTTCTTCCCCAATCGGCTGAATATCGTCGCTGAGGGCGATTCCTGGTTTGCCTACCCCAAAAAGTGGCTGATTGCCGGCAAACCGGCCAATCTGATCGACCACCTCAGCAAAGAGACGCACCTCAAAGCCAATTTTTACTGCATGGCCTCCAATGGCGACGAAGCTGTGGACATGGTATCCGGCCGACAAAAGCACGACCTGGTCAGGGTCCTGCGATGGCATGAGCAAGGAAAAAACCGCAAACCAGTGGACCTGCTGCTCTTCAGCGGCGGCGGCAACGATCTCGTAGGGGAGAATGATTTCGAGCGCTTCTTAAAGCGCTATCAAACCAGCTTTACAACCGGTCGGCAGTGCGTCAACCTGCAGCGCCTGAACCGCAAGATCAGGCAGATCGGTCTGGCCTACCAGGAACTGTTGGACATCCGGGATCATTACAGCCCCAACACGCTCGTCATGACGCACACCTACGATTATCCCTACCCGTCGAATACCGGCGCGGAGTTCCTGGGCGGGCTGATCAAGACCAAGGCCTGGATGAAGCGCTTCATGGAAGACGACAATATTCCCGACCACCTGCAGGCGGATGTCATCAAAGTGTTCATGGATGCCATGGGGGACGAATTGAAACGGGTCGAAGCCGCGCGCCAGGACATCATCGTCGTCGATTCACGGGGGACTTTGACCGGGAAAAAAGAGTGGCTCAATGAAATCCACCCGACCTCCAACGGCTTCAAGGCCATTGCCAAGAAAATGTTTCGCACGATCAAGGTCAGGTTTCCGGCCCTGCAATAGCTATCGATACCTGGATTCAGCCTCAAAATATCGGGATCGCGTTTCAACATTTGACAGATTCAAGCGGACACCAATCCTGGGTTGGCCCCAATTTTTACCCCGGCAGCTAGCGCCATCGGCAGGGGGTCGAATCACCTGCCCGGGCGCCTGCCACGGCTGAAAACCATTTCAGCCTGGCACGACCATCCCTTAACTATTGAAGTGTGCTTCAAAACGCCTTCCTCTGAATGCAGCGTTCCATCGCCAGCTACCTGCCGTTCTTATCAAACGAATTGGTTTTGGTGATGTCGAGCAACGGGATTCGCCAGGCGCCCTTCCCGACGGCGGGACATAGCGGGGTCAAACAGACTGCCGTCATAACATGGGCAGATCCCAAAGCAAGTCCCCAGAATGCGTCTAAACTGCAAAACGCAAAGTAACAATGGATTATCTTGCGATCGGCTGTTGCAACATTAGGTTTAGGCAACACTCACATACCGAACGCAGGGAGGACTGAATGGCGCACTCCATAGAGGATCGCATCGAAGGCGCGCTCTGGGGCTTATTCGTGGCCGACGCACTGGCAATGCCGATTCACTGGTACTACAACCGGAACAACATTACGTCTGACTTCCCCGGCGGCGTGA
>JASJCD010000203.1 GCA_030066135.1 Desulfobacterales bacterium
GCCGGCGATATCGAGGCCCTGCAGATTACCGACCTGGACCTTGAAATTTCCAACGGCGCCGGCATCCAGATCTCGGCCGAAGGCTCGGTTCCCGACCTGGCCACCGGCCGCGGCACCGCAGTCGATATCCAGCAGGCCATCGAAAACAGCAGCCTGCTGGCCTGGCTTTTCCCGGACGACTGGAAAGTCGTGGAGGAATTCCGTCTGAGCGGGGCGCTGCGCCATGCGGATGGCAGCTACACCATCGAGAATATCGATGCCCGGGTGGCCAACGACAAGGGCATTGTCCTGACCATCGACGGCAACCTGAGCCTGGGCAATCCGACGGCACAATCCTTCACGCCGGCCCTGAATTTGAACCTGCAGATCACGTCCCCGGATACGGCCGGGATCAAACCCCTGCTGACCGATGCCATCCCCGAAATCGGCGGGGTGCGGGCCCGGGCCCGGCTGGTGGGCCCGCTCGACCACCTGGCCCTGGAGGATCTGGCGGTCGACCGGGGGGGCAGCGGACCGGTGCAGGTCACCACCCGGGGCCGGATCGGACGGATCCCGCTGGAAGACGACGCGCCTCTCGAGGACATGGACTTCACCTTCGGTCTCCAGGCGGAGAATTCCAGGATCCTGAGGGAGTTCTATGAAATCCCCATGGGCGAACTGGGCCGCGTCGAACTGAGCGGGCGTTTTACCGGCTCCTCCCGGCGCTTCCAGCTCCAGGAGGTCGAACTAACGACCAGAACGACGGAAGGGCTAGAAACCCACGTCGCAGGCCAGATTGATTTCAAGACCCGTGAGGACGGCAAGGTTATTGGTGATCTCGACTTCAAACTCAATTTCAGCAGCCCGACCCTGGGTAAAGGGGAGCCTTTGCTGGGGCTACAGATCATGCGCCCTTTAGGGCCAATCAGTGGTGAAGCCGATGTCGTCGGGACCACCCAAGAATTGGCCTTCGAGAACATCCTGGCCACCGGCGGCCAGCCGGAAAGGCTGTATGCCGAATGGCGCGGTCGGATCAATAGCGTCCCCCTGACCGAGAAAAGTGTGTCCTCGGGCCACGAAACCTACGGCAGCCTGTTCGCTGCCCGCTCTTCCGATTTCGCCGCCCTGTTCAACATCGACCTGCCGGACGTCGGCCCGGTGCGGGCCAGCTGGCGGGACACCGACAGGGACGGCGTCCTCGGGATGGATGACATCGACGTGGTCATCGGCGACGGCCAGCGCTTCGATCTCCGGGCCAGCGGGAAGATCGACAATATCATCGACCAGAACCAGTATGCCCGATTTGAAGAGGAGCAAATCGAATATCAAGGCGTCGATTTCCGATTCGACCTCAAAACCGCCGACAGCCATGGCATCGCCAAGCTGATCGGCCTGTCGATGCCCGACCTGGGCCCGTTTTCCGGCACCTGGCGGCTGACGGGGGGGGAGAAAGGCCTCGCCGTCAGTAATATCGACGTGCGCAGCCGATCGGCCAAGGGGCTCGAAATCACCGCCTCTGGTGATGTGCCGCAGATCGACGTGATCGGTGGGGGCGGTGTTCGTGAGATCGATGTGCAACTCGCAGCCCGGGCGCCGGATATTGGGGCAACGCCCTGGTCGGCCGATCGTGATCTCCCGGATCTGGGCGCGTTCCAGGCCGAAGCCCGCCTGAGAAACAACGGCCAGGCTTTGGAACTGGATACGATTAAAATTCGTACGGGGCCTGCCACCCGGCCGACCCTCGCCGTCGATGCCGCGCTGAGAAATATCGACACCCCGCAGCAGATCGAACTCGAGGCTTCCTTCGATACCGGCTTGCGACCTTGGTTGCAAAAGGCCTTCGACAAATCGTCAACGGCCAATCCACGGGTGCAGGGCGCCGTGGCGCTCTCGCGCACCGACGACCATCTCAAAATCGATCAGCTCAGAATGCACGCCGACGAAGCCGGGGGCCTGAACGTCGAGGCCGGCGGCACCGTGGCGCTGAACGACGCGGCCCCGCGCGTCGATCTGCGGGTCCGCTCGGACATTCCCGAACCTGCCGCCTGGGGAACCATGATGGGCGTGACGATGCCGGATCTGGCCTCAACCCGGGTTGCCGGGTGGTACCGGGAAACAGCCGACGAATATATCTTTACCGGGGATATCCGCCTGGGTGAATCGCGTTTCCAGACGGACTTTCACAGTGTCAAACACAGCCCCAAACCGCGCATCGAAGCGACCATGGCGGCCCAGACCCTGAGATTGAAGGATTTAGGGTTCTATCCGGAAGGCCGGGGTGTGCCGGCACCGGAAGAAAGGGGTCCCGACGGCCAGGAGGCCGCGCCCCTGTTTTCGGACAAGCCCCTAACCCTGGCGGCGCTGAACGATTTCGACCTGACCCTCAAAATCCTGGCCGACCGCATGGAGGCCCGCGAGCACGTCTTCAAGAAGGTCGGCCTGGACGTGGCGGTTCACGATGGCCGGCTGCAGGTCGGTCCGACCACGGTCGAATACCTGCATGGCACATCGACGATCGACGCCTTCGTGGACACCAATCGAGCCCCCCCTGTCATGGGCCTGAACATGGCGATCGAAGATGCCGACCTGGAAGAAGTGCTGACCTCGGTGGACCAGCCCCTGATTCTGGGCGGTAAATTGACCCTGTTCGTCGACCTGCACAGCGGTGGGTATTCGGCCCGTGAAATGGCCGCTAATCTGCAAGGGGAGATCGGCTTCGTCATCGAGGAAGGCCGCATCCAGCGCAAGGTCGAGCTGCTGGCCTCGGACGCCCTCGATTTTCTCTTTACGGGTCCCGCCAGAAAGGGCTACACGGATCTGGACTGCACCGCCTTTCGCATGCTTTTTCAGGACGGGGTCGGCACCATCCAGGTCTTCTTCGTGGAGACCCCCGGCATGCGGGCCGAGACTTTCGGCCATATCGACCTCGGTGACGAGAGCCTGGCCCTGATCATCAACCCGCGATCCAAACGCCGGATCATCCGCAGAAGCTCACCGGTGCGCCTAAGCGGCCCTCTCCAGGATCCCTCCGTTTCCAAGGTGCCCGCGGAGGAGGCCGCCATTCTGGCCGGCCAGATCCTCGTGCCCGTGGTGGCCCTGCCGGCCCGCGCCCTGGGATTTCTGTGGTCATTGATCAGTCGCGACAAGCCCGGCGACTGCTTCATTCCACCGGAGGACACCCCCTGATCCGGCCGGCGCTTCGATAAAAGCCGACCTGCAGGACGCCTGGACGAAGCGCAGCATTCAGGCCGGATCAATCCCCGCCCATCACCTCGCGGATAACTGTGGCGATGTCCCGCATGACCATCGGTTTGAACACCAGTTTGCGAATGCCGATCATTTCAAGCTCCTGCGCGGTGAATTTTTCACTGAATCCCGTGGCCATGATGATCGGGATATCCGGACGGATCCTCAGCAGTTCGGCGGCGAGTTTATCGCCGGCCATGTTGGGCATGGTCAAATCCGTAATCACCAGGTCGAACGCCCCGGGGTCATCTTGGAACCGCCGCAGGGCTTCGACGCTGCTGGCCACGGGCGTGACCCGATAGCCCAGTTGCTCCAGCATACGCTGGCCCAGTTCCACCAGAATCTCTTCGTCATCCACGAAAAGGATGCTTTCGCGGCCGGTGGGCAGCGGCGCCAGGTCTTCTTCGCGCCGATCCGCCGCGTCATGTGCCACCGCCGGGAAGTAGATCTCGAAGCGCGTGCCCTGCCCCGGGGTACTCTCCACGGTGATCACGCCGCCGGCACTTTTAACGATTCCGTGCACCAGCGCCAGCCCCATCCCGGTACCCTCCTCCTTGGGCTTGGTGGTGAAAAACGGATCGAAGATGCGATTCATGATTTCGGCCTGAATCCCCAGACCGGTATCGGCGACACTCAGACAAACGTTGTCGCCGGGTCGGGCATCCGGATAGCGCCGCAGAAAGTCTTCCCCGAGGGTCGTGTCCCGGGTGGTCACCGTCAGCTGCCCCCCCGTGTCGCGCATGGCATGGGCCGCGTTGGTGCAGAGGTTCATGACGATCTGATGCAGTTGGGTGGGGTCGGCCATGATCAACCGGCCGGAGCGCAGGTCGGTTTCGATTCTCACCGTTGCCGGCAGGGAAGCCCGCAGGAGTTTGAGGGCTTCTTTGATGACGGGCTGGATTCGCAAAGGCCGGGCCTTCTGCTCCCCCTGGCGGCTGAATGTCAATATCTGTTTGATCAGGTCCGCCGCGCGCTTGCCGGCCTGCCGGATTTTGTCCACATAGCGGGCAGTCTCATCGTCGGTATCCCCCCGGGTCACCACCAGATCGGCGTAGCCCATGATGGCCGCCAGAATGTTGTTGAAGTCATGGGCGATGCCGCCGGCCAGCGTGCCGATAGCTTCCATTTTGGAGGATTGGCGCAATTGATCCTCCATGGTCTTGTAGTCGGTCAGGTCGCGCCCGGAAATGACGTAGCCCGAAATCCGGTTGCGCCCTTTTTCATAGTGCGGATAGTAGCGAATGTCGAAATACTTCTTGCGGTTGTTCGCCAGCGGGACCCAGGTCTGGTACTGAATCTCCTCGCCAGCCAGACAGCGGTCAACATAGGGCTTGGCCACCATCTGAAAATGTTCCTCCCCGATCACCTCCCCGACCGTATGGCCGAGGACTTCCTCGCGGGTGCGGCCGAAATAATCGACATAGGACTGGCTGACCGCCTGGAAGACATAGTGCCGGTCGGCCAGCGCCAGGAGGTCGCGCGAGGTCGAAACGATGTGTTCATATTTTTGCAGGGTCTGCTCCACACGCTTGCGCTCGGTAATGTCGGGAAAAACCACCACGCCGGCCAGCACGTTTCCATTCTGGTCCCGCACGGGGGCGGCGTTGCCCAGCACCCAGCGCTCACGCCCGTCGGGCTGCCGGATGATCACGTCCTGGTTGCGGATGGTCCGGCCGTGGAGCACCGCCTGGGACAAAGGCAGGTCCTCGGGTGCATAGGGACGGCCGTCGGGATGAAAGGTCTGCCAGTTCTGGGGGTGGAGCGCCACCGGAATGTTGGTCAGGGGGATGTCGGTCTCCCCGCGGATACCCAAGGCGGCCGAGTTGGCGATCCGTATGGTGGCATCGGGGGCATCGGCGATGATGATCCCGGCCGGACTCTGCTCGATGGCGGCCTGCAGCAGGGCCTGCAATTGGGAAAGTTGCGCTTCGGCCGCCAGGCGGGCCGAGATGTCCCTGGCCAGACCGAGCACCAGCTGCCGGTCGCCCATTGCTATGCGGCTGATACGGAGCTCCACCGGAAAAGGCTTCCCGTCGGCACCCGTGAAGCGGCGCGCATGGGTGTCGGGAACGCCGGCCACGATCTGATTCAAAAAATGCTGAGCGTCCGCCGGGGTGGCCAGGTCGGCATCGATATCGGCTATATTCCGCCCTAAAAGCGCCTCCCGCGTGTACTGCAATCCTTCACAGGCCTGCCAATTGGCATCCAGAATCCGGCCGTCGAGATCGCTTACAAAAATGGCATCGGCGGCCTGTTCGATGAGGGTGTGAAAACGAACCTCGCTTTCCGCCAGTTCTTCCCTTGCGCGCTGGTAGGCCGCCAGCTCTCTGCGCAGCAGATAATAAATCAGGCCCGCCGTCCCCACCACAAAAAGCCATCCCTTGACCATCTGGATCCAGGTGATGATGGCAGCATCGCGCACGAGCGCCAGCACGATCTGGTCGCTGAACAGGATCCAGGCGGCGGAGAGGCCCGCATAGATGAGTGCGATTTTTAAAGCCGCGGCCTTGTACGGGTGGTTCGTTAAGTCCATAGCAGTGATCCCTGTGGGGTGGCGGGGTGCATCTCGATAGGACCGCCGGGGGAAAAACAACCCGACGACCTCAGGCCGGTAATGTCTTCCAACCACAGAATGAGAGCCGGGTCCGAATCGGCGGCAGTCAGCAGATGTCGACAAGATCAGCAACGGCGTTCCGGCAGGTCGTCTACCTTAGAAAGAGCCCAGGGGCACAACCGTCTGTAGATTCTTATATCTTGCGGATATTCCCGGTGTCGTCAAGCCTTGGGGGGCAGTCGGGATTCCGCCCCTGTCGCGGGTCTTTGCGCCAACCCGGCACCACGGCCGGAGGCGCGCGGCATCACCGTTGGCCTTACCGGCCGGTACCCCATCCCCAACTGCCCCCGAACTCATGTTTGACACCGGGAATGGACGGCAGGAGCCGCTCCAGATTCACCCGGATGAAGCGCGGACGATAGATGTGTGCATCCCGATAGAGCATTTCCGGGTCATGCAGGTGATTGACGTTATACGAGACCAGCATCCGTCCGGCCTGCGAAAACTGCGGGTGGACAAATGGATTGTAAGCGGCCACCGCATCGCTTGCTTCCGGGGCCTCGTAAAGCACCACCGGCCCGTGGAAGGGCCCCTCGGGTCGCAGCGCCGTATAGGCAACCAAACGGCCCGAGAACGGGGTCCGCCCGTCCATGGTGATCAGGGCGAAACCCTCCCGGAAAGGCACCATGCTGAACTGGCTACCGACGCCGGTGAGGATGGATGCGCTGCGGTCGGGTTTGGCCGACCATTGCCGGCCGTCGTAGAACGTCCAGGCCGTGCTCAGCAGCGATCCCCGTCGACCGCGGGCCACGTGCAGGCGCTTGGAACCGGTCCCGGCGGTGACACCGAAGATATAGACCTGCCCCTTGTGCTCCATAAGCGCCACACCATAGCGAATGCCGTTGGCCACCGGCAGCGGGCGTATTTCGTTCAGCCCGAGATCCGGCAGGTCGATGATGGCGATCTCGGTAGCGGTCCACTGCCAGCCCCAGAGACCGGGCCGGGCCTGCCGGTAGCGGTGCAGAAAGACCAGCAGGCGATGGCCTTCGGGGGTGCCGTCCCCGGGCCAGTACCATTCATCCTGGACCGCGGGTTGAAACAGGGCGGCCGGGGCACCCTGACGCCGGCCGTATAGGGGTGTCAACAGACCATCGGATTGCACCAGGGCGCTGTTGCGGATGAAAGGCGAATCGCCGGGGCGGGTGCCATCCGGATTGACCCGCCCCAGAAAGCTGTCGCCGAAAAGCCAGAGGGTGCGGCCGTCAGGGATCCGGATCGAGATCGTGCCGTCGGCCCCGGTCCATCCATTGGCCTGCGCAGCGAAAAGTCGGTTGAACGCCGCATCGGGTGCGACCGCGGGCAGGCGCGGGTAATCGGTGTGGGACTGCGGGTGGCATGCCAGGACGAGCGCCACCCCAAGCATGACAACCCACCGCAGGGCCGCATAACGGGCCAGGGTATCCCCAAAGCGCATGCGCGTCCTATCTGGTTTAGGGGTTTACGATTGCGGGGAGGGCGAAGGGGCCATCGGGAGCAGGGGCCATCTGTCGATCGGTTGCGGTTGCAGGCCAACCACGGTCGCAGACCATCGAACCGTTCACCGGCGCCCGGCAGGGCATCTGGAAACGCCCGATCTCAGCGACCGGATAGGGTGGCGCAGTACTCCAGGAAACGGTCCATGGCTTCGTCGTAATCCCTTCCGACAACAATACCGTCGCCCACCACGTCGTCGTAGCTTGAGAGTTTTACAATTTCAAAATGGTTGCGATGGAGCCACAGGCGCCTGTCCTGCGGGAGATCGGCATCCGTCAAACCGGCAATATCCATCTTCTCGAGCCCACCGGAAGCTGCATTGTTACCGTAGACGATGGGTTTGTCCGCTTCCTGCGGAATGATGAATTTGACTTCGCCACAGGCTTGCA
>JASJCD010000204.1 GCA_030066135.1 Desulfobacterales bacterium
AACCCCCCGGCTCCCTTGCTGCCGAGACGGTTTGCTGCCATGCTTTCAAATTGACACCCGCGGGCGCGCTTCTTAACCTCTCGGCATCTAACCAAACAATTTTAGACGCTGTAACGCCGAATGAAAGGAGGCGCCCATGGATAATGCGGACCTGAAAGCAACGGCCCGGAGCCTGGTGGCCAAGGGCAAGGGCATTTTGGCCGCCGATGAGAGCACGCCCACCATCAAGAAGCGATTCGATGCTATCCAGGTCGAGTCCACGGCCGCCAATCGCCAGGCCTACCGCGAGCTGCTCTTCTCCGCACCGGGGATCGAGGCTTTTATCAGCGGAGTCATCCTCTTCGATGAAACCCTGCGCCAGACGGCGGCCGACGGCACGCCCTTTACCCGCGTGCTCGCCGACCGGGGCATCATCCCCGGCATTAAAGTGGACCGGGGCGCCAAACCCATGGCGGGGTTTCCAGGCGAGAAGATCACTGAAGGGCTCGACGGGTTGCGCGAACGACTGGAAGAATACCGGCAGCTGGGCGCGCGCTTTGCCAAGTGGCGGGCGGTGATCACGATCGCCCACACCCTGCCCAGCCGCGCCAACATCGAGGCCAACGCCCACGCCCTGGCACGCTATGCGGCCCTGTGCCAGGAGGCCGGCCTGGTACCCATCGTCGAGCCCGAAGTGTTGATGGACGGCGACCACGACCTCGCCCGCTGTGAAACCGCCACCGCAAGGACGCTGCAGGCCGTTTTCGATGCCCTTTTCCACCAGCGGGTGGATCTGGAGGGCATGCTGCTCAAGCCCAATATGGTGATCTCCGGCCTGGATTGTCCCCAGCAGGCCGATGTCGAATCCGTTGCAACGCGGACCGTCAATCTTTTCGGCAAGGTGGTGCCGGCGGCCGTGCCCGGGATCGTTTTTCTCTCCGGCGGGCAGAGCTCATTGGTGGCCACCGCCCATCTCAACGCCATGAACGCCATCGGCCGCCAACCCTGGGAGCTTTCCTTCTCCTACGGCCGGGCGCTCCAGGAAGACACCCTCAAAACCTGGGGCGGCGACACCGCCCGGGTGGCGGAAGCCCAGAATGTCTTCCTTCTCCGCAGTAAGTGCAATGGCGCCGCCCGGTATGGCGAATACAACGCGGCCATGGAGAACACGGCCACCTGACCCCTCTACCCGTCACCCTGTCTGGCGATCGCCAGGGCCGGCCGCCGCGCTTGCGGCCGCAGCCTCCGATCGCCATGTCAGGCCGGGACGCGGCACCCGCCCTGCCCAGGCGGAAGCAAAATAGCATTATCTCATTATTATTCTTGGATTTTATCGACATTTTCACCCAGATGGTGTATGGCGATGGGACTGATTGGCAAGACGCCCTGATGGTGCTGCCCGAAGACCGGAATCCGAACCGCTGGATGCCCTCTTGTGGATTTGCCTTTGCGTGGTTTTCGACCCGGAGTCCTGAATGCTGGCCGTTCCGTTTAGCTTCCAGTTCAGTATCAGCCGGTTTTTTCAGTCGCCCTTCAATATCGCCCTGGCCCGCATGGTGCCCCTGCCGCTGTTCCGGTTTTACTGCTACATTGTAGGGTTGTCCTACCTGACCGTACGTGCCGATGAGCGCCAGCAGGTGGCCGCCGGTGTACTCGCCAATCTGCCCCGCCTGACCAAGGCCTCCCCCCCCAGTGATTATCTTCTTTGGAAAACCTATCTGGGCATCTTCGAGCACTATTTTGAGAAGCTGGTCAACGCCTACCACCCTACCGAGCGCCTGGAGCGCTATCTTTCCGAGCAGGTTACGATCCGCAATGAGGAATGGCTGGTCCGGGCCTGCCGGGAGCAGCAGGGACTCCTCATGGTGAGCGGCCATTTCGGGGCGGTGGAATATCTGCCCCTCTTTCTGGCCCTGAAGGGGTATGCGCCGGCCATGATCATGCGGTTTAAAACCGAACGCCTGCAGCGGGAATGCAATTTTCGCTGCCGGCATTTCAATGTCCGCGCCATAGATGCCGATCAGCCCAATGCGGCCCTGAAGGCGCTGCGGGCTGTCAAGGAGGGGCGCGTACTGGTGACGCTCTGCGATGAGTTCACCCACTGGCGGCCGCACCGCGATCGTTATGTCTCCGTCCTGGGCCGCCGGGTGCGGGCCGACCGGACCCTGGATGTGCTGCACCGGCGCAGCCGGCCTGCGGCCTGCCTGGGTCTGGTGCAGCGCACCCGGAACGGATTCGCCCTGCAGATCGAACCGATCGCTGACAGCGGTCAGCCCATCCGGCTGGCCGAGCGTTCATGGGGACTCCTGGAAGGCTATATCCGGCGCTTCCCCGAGCAGTGGTATCAATGGCGGGCGGTGGCCAGGGAGCTGGCGGCCTACGAACAGCAGTATATCTGATGTGCTCACGCCCCTCTACATCCCCGCGCCGCGCCCCTGCGGCACGGTCGATATACACGGGGGCACTGCTGACGTTGCCCTTGGCCATAACGGCGTCCCGGTTGGCTTCCCATTGCAATGAAGCTGACACTGCTATTTTCTCGATCATTTATTGGTTGCTCTGAATTTGGCGTGCCCATCCTTGACAGCTGGACGATAGGTGAAAATCAATTTAAGATTCGAGTTAAGACATATCGTTACTAATATTGGAATGTTATATTTTTGCTAACGCACCCCAGCGCCAAGGAGCGCCGCCGCCATGCAGCCCGCCCCCATGCCCAAGGACATCTGCTGTGAAAATTTTAAGGGTCTCCTGGCATATATTGAGAGCCACTATGGCGAAAACGGTGTTCACCAGCTCACCGAAGGCCTGGTGGACGGCGCCTATTGCGTGCGGGATAAGTTCAGCCCCGATCAAATCATCCCCATCCGCCTGGATCACCTGACCGACCCGGCCTACTGGGTGTCCAATGCCTTTTCTCTGGCCCTGCTGGGCAACGTCAGAAAACTGGTGCCCGGTCCGAATCCGCTTTACACGGCCGGCTACGACATGGTCCGGGAGAGCCTGTCGCGCACGACCCTGTTTGCGGCCAAACTGGCCGGTACCCGGCGTCTGGCCCGACGCGCCGCCCGCATCAACGCCCGTTTCAACCGCACCAAGGACGTGCATCTGGCCGAAATCACCGAAACCTCACAGACCTTCGAGCTCAATTACCGCTCCGGCTACAAGGTCACCAAAGATGTCTGCAACTGGAATCTCGGCATCTATAGCGGTATCGCCTCCCTGACCGGTGTGTCCGGTGTCGAGGGCCGGGAAACGGCCTGTGTGCTCGACGGGGCGCCCCATTGCCGCCTGCACATCACCTGGAAAAACCGTCGGCTGCTTTCGCGTCTGACGCGCGGCACCCTGACCCCGATCATCCGCTGGTGCGTCCAGGACCTGGTTGCCGACTACGAGAACACGATCGAAGAGCGGAAATCGCTCTTCGACAAACTGGCCGCCTCCGAGAACAAGTACCGCACCCTCTTCGAAGACTCTCTGCAGGCCATGAGCCTCACCCGTGAAGGTCGTCTGGTGGAGGTCAATCCCGCCTGGCTGGCGCTGCACGGGTATTCCCGCAAATCAGAGGTGATCGGTCGCGACGTCATGGATTTCATCCATCCCGAAGATCGCCGGATATTGGCCGCACGCCGCGCCAAATGGGCGCCCGAGCACGCCGAGGTCGTTCGTATGCGGGACATCACCGCCATCGGCGACATTGTCGATGTGGAGGTCCATTCCAGCCGGATCGAATATGCCGGCAAACGCTCGATTCTGGCGGCGGTGAAGGACATTACCGCCTGGAAGCAGGCAGAGGAAAACCGACTGCAGCTCGAGGCCCGTCTTCAGCGCGCCGAGAAAATGGAAGCCGTGGCCGCCCTGGCCGGCGGTGTGGCCCATGACCTCAACAACATCCTCTCCGGAGTCGTCGGCTACCCCGAATTGCTCCTGATGCAGATTCCCAGCGACAGCCCGCTGGCCGAACCGCTGCAGACCATCCAGGAATCAGGGAAAAAGGCCGCCGCCATCGTCGAAGACCTGCTGACCCTGGCCCGACGGGGCGTGTCCATCCGGGAAATCGTCAATCTCAACGCCGTTATCGCCCAGTATACCGAGAGTCCGGAATACCGCCGCATGCTGTCCTTCCATCCGGGAGTCCAGGTCACGACACGGCTGAACCCCGATCTGCTGAACGTCAGCGGCTCCCCTGTTCATCTGGCCAAGACGCTGATGAACCTCGTCTCCAATGCGGCCGAAGCCATGCCCGCGGGCGGCCGGATCACGATCGAGACGGACAATCACACGGTCGACCCCCACGTGCCGGGTTTTGAGGAAATGCCCGCCGGCGACTACTGCGTTTTGACCGTCCGCGATACCGGGGTTGGCATCTCCCGCGAGGATCGCGATAAAATTTTCGAGCCCTTTTACACCAAAAAGAAGATGGGGCGCAGTGGCACCGGCCTGGGAATGGCGGTGGTCTGGGGAACAGTCCAGGACCATTCCGGCTTTATTCGCCTCGAGAGTGAGATCGGCGCGGGCACGGTCATACAGCTGTTCTTCCCGACCACGCGCGAAGCCCTGGCGAAAACACCGGCCCGGCCGGTGAGTTTCGACCAGTTCAAGGGCCGCGGTGAGACGGTGCTGGTGGTCGATGATGTGCCTGAACAGCGGACAATCGCCCGTCAAATGCTCGAGGCCATGGGCTACCGGGTGGCGGTGGCGGCAAGCGGTGAAGACGCGCTGGCCTTCCTGGAAAACGCATCCTGTGATCTGGTCCTGCTTGACATGATCATGGATCCGGGTATCGACGGCCTGGAAACCTACCGTCGCATGGTCGACCGGCGGCCCGGGCAGAAGGCCATTATCGCCACGGGTTTTTCCGCAACGGATCGCGTCCGGGAGGCACAGACCCTGGGGGTCGGGCACTATATCCAGAAACCCTACACCTTTGAAAAGCTGGGGCGATCCATCCGCACCGAACTGGATCGCAACCGTCAGGTTTCCTGAGAAAGAACCGGTTGCCTGACCACAGCGGTGAACCGTCGACTTGAAAGCACCCGTCATATGGACAACGCAATGCCAGCATCCGGTCGCGGCCAAGGACGGCTCTGATGGCCAGGCCGCTGTTCTCAGATCAAGACCCGAGGGATGTCCTTCTGGTCCAGCCCGTCATCCGGCACCCGCGCGAGGCCCATCTGCACAGCCCGGCCTTCAACCGCTATTTCCACAGCATGCAGCGACTGGCAGCGGAGACAGGCTTTTACAGCCTGGTAACCCGCGGGGTGCCTTCACCACCGACCCACCTGCTGTCGCTGGCCGCCTACCTGCGCGCCCGGCATGTCAGCGTCGCCGTGGCCGACCTGAATCTACAATATCTGGCAACCGCAAAGGAGCCCGAGGCCGAGCTCATCGATCGCCTGACGAGCACCAAGCCCCGTATCCTGGGGATCAGCGCCATGGAATCCTATCTCCTGGATGCAGCCCTGCGCCTGGTCCACGCCGCCCGGCAGGTCGCCCCTGATTTGTTTATCGTCCTGGGCGGAGTCAACGCCACGGCCATCGATGCCCATATTCTGCAAACGGGGAAAGTGGATGCGGTGGTGCGCGGCGAGGGGGAAGCCACCCTGGCCGATCTTTGCCAGGCCGTTTTGAAGCAGCGCTCCCTGGCGGGGGTGGCCGGGTTGTCCTGGCGCCAAGGGGAACGGGTGGTTCGCAATCCGGATCGGCCCCTGCTCGATCTTGCCACCCTGCCCCTGCCAGCCCGCGACCTCTATCCCCTGGAGCAAATCTACGCCCTCAACGGTGGGGTGGATGCCGTCTACGGCAGCCGCGGCTGCCCGCACCGATGCTTGTTCTGCCACGGCCCTGCATTCTGGAAAGGCCATTGGCGTGGCCGCCGACCCGACCATGTTGTCCAGGAGCTGACCCATATCGCGAATACGGGCGGGCGGGTGGTATTTCTGTATGACATGAACTTCGGTCACGACCGGCGCTGGGCGCTGGCGATTGCGGACGGCATTGTCAACGCGGATCTGGGGCTAATCTGGGGATGCGAACTGCGGGTCGACCAAATGCTGGACAGGCCTTTTCTGGAGGCCATCCACCGGGCGGGCTGCCGCAGCGCTTTTGTCGGGATCGAGTCCCTGGATCCGGGCAGCCTGGCCGCCGTGGATAAGGGCTATGGCGCCCGACAACTCGAGGAAGCTTTAGAAAACGCCATCCAGATCGGTATCGCCGTCGAGGCCACGGTCATGATCGGTCTGCCGGCGGACAGCGCCGCGGCGATCCGAGGGACCACCGACGCCGCCATCCGGCTTTTCGAAGACGACCGTCTGCGATTGGTGCATTATTTTCTTTGCGTGCCCTGGCCGGGCACGGCCCTGGGCAGCAGTCCGGAACGCTACGGCATCGACGTCGCCTGCACTGATCCGGGCCACATGATCACGGCCCCCTCGGTTCCGCTGGCGTCCACCCGGCATCTGAGCGCCCGCGAAGTCTTTGACCTGTGGGAAGAGGGCGTGGCGCGGCTTTGCGAAGCCGCCCTGCAGAAACTCATGCTGCACCGCCTCCGCAAATCCTTCGGCGCCGGCGCTCACAGCATGAGTGGCTGAGAAACGGTGATCCGCGGGTTGAGATCCGACGGGTGCTGACCTCACCCCATTCGGTGGCCTAAGCACCAGCGTAACCGTCCGCCTGTGTCCGGACGCCACCGTCAAATAAGTTGGCAAAGAGGACGATCGCTGCCAACCGGATTGATAATGGCAGGACGGCGGACCGATTTACCCGCATCGCAGCGGGAGCCTTTTCGCGTTTCTTTCCGGTGGGTTGAAATCCGGGGAGAAACCACCTTGCGATTGGTATGAATCATGCTTTTTATGATTGGGGCGCTGAATTCCGGATGCGCATGGCGACCAGAGCGCCATACGGCATTCAAATCAGCTCCCAGACGTGCCCGGGCGCCAGGCCACATACGGCCGCAGCCGTCCGGCTATTCCATTGATCGTGTATTGGACCCACGGGCCAGACAGCCAACAACGGCTTTTCCGCTGCTTAGGAGCGACGTCGGATCGCGGGATCGAATTGTATCGCCTATACCGCTGCCGCGCTAGAACACTTTAAACATCTGCCTGCATCTTCCGATCGACATGAGCCCACCTCTCATGGCTGACAAAGGCCGGGGGCCATTCCCACCAAAGGAGGTATACCATGTCCAAGAACTTGATCTTCTGTTTTGACGGCACATCCAATCAGCCGGGGGATGCGGTTCAAGACGTGTCCCGAAGAACCGGCGCCATCGAGGATGACAACGTCACCAATATTTTCAAGCTGCACCTGCTCTTCGGGGGTGATCTCGAGGACGGCCGGGTATTCGATGATCAGTTGAGCCTCTACTATTCCGGTGTGGGCACCCACGGGAAAAAAATCAAACGCATCTTCAACGCCGCCCTGGCCCCCTCCAACGGCGACGTGGGACGCATCATCAAAGATGGCATTAAAGACCTCCGTACCCATTACGAGAATGGGGACCAGCTGTTCGTTTTCGGCTTCAGCCGCGGGGCCGCCATCGCCCGCATCTTCGCTTCACGCCTTCCGGTCTATTTCGAGGACAATCCGCCCCGGGTGCGGTTTCTGGGCGTATTCGATACCGTCGCCTCGATGGATGGACCCAACCTCGAGCGCAGCGACAAACCGGTTTCCGACGTCGTATTCGAGAACGGCACCATCTCGCCTGGCATCGACGAA
>JASJCD010000205.1 GCA_030066135.1 Desulfobacterales bacterium
TGATGGAAAAGGCGCTGGACCACCAGGGCCCCGCGGCCGCTTTTCGACTGGAGCGCGAAGTGCTCTACTACTAGCCGGTTAGGCGCCGGTGGATGGTCTGCGGCCTGCAAGGCGGCATTGGCTCGCCTGGCTTCGCATAGGAACAAGGACAAACGCATATGGCTATAAAACTTGGCGTCGTCGGTACGCCCGGCGGCTGGTCCTCGGAAAAACTGGCGGATACGGTTGCCGATATGACCGGTTATCGGCTTCTAATCGACATGGCGCGTCTGTCGCTGGATCTTACCGAAGGTCAGGCCTGGTTTGAGGGCACCGATATCAGTACCCTGGATGGCCTGATGATAAAAAAGATCGGGGCCTGGTATTCGCCCGATCTTTTAGACCGTCTCGAAATGCTGCGCTTTCTAAATGAACGCGGCCTGCCCATTTTCTCTTCGCCCTACCACATCATGCGCGTGCTGGATCGACTGAGCTGCACGGTAACCCTTCAATTGGCCGGCATCCCCATGCCGCCCACCACGGTGACCGAGGATGTCGATGCGGCGGTGGCGGCGGTGGAACATTACTCTGAAGCCGTGTTCAAGCCGCTCTATTCCACCAAGGCCAAAGGTATGCTGCTGCTCTCCCATGGGCCGGACGCCCGCCAGACGGTGGAAGCCTACCACAACGAGAACCCGATCATGTACATCCAGCAGAAACTGGACTTGCAGGGCAAGGACCTGGGCATTGCCTTTCTCGGCGGCCGGTATTTGACGACCTACGCGAGGGTCAAAGGCGAAGGGGCCTGGAACACCACCACCCGCTCCGGCGGGCATTATGAAGCCTTCGATCCCCCGCAGGCCTTGATCAATCTGGCCCATAAGGCTCAGGCGCCCTTTGATCTTGATTTTACCTGCGTGGATGTGGCCGAAACCCCGGACGGCCCGATCGTATTCGAGGTGTCGGCTTTCGGCGGTTTTCGCGGCATTGAGACCGCCAGCGGGATCGATGCCGCGCGACGTTACGTACAATATGTGCTCGAGAGGATTAAAAAATGAATGCGTTGCCCGAAAACCGCCAGGCGCTCATCGCCCAGGTCAGGGACGCCTTTCCGGCCAGCGCGACGCTTTTTCTGCGCTTCGGACAATGCACGCTCGAAGTACAGGCCAACCAGGAAGAACTCGTCGAGGCCCTGCGAGACTATTTCAAGCCTTTTGTGGCGGCGACCGGACCGGCCGAGATTATGGTCAGCGTCCACGCGTCGCCGGAGTATCGATTGCCCGTCGAATACACCGTGAAAAAACCGGAGCCGGGAAAAGTCAAGATCAAGGAAGAGTTTTTTGAACTCGACGGTGGGCGCATTGTCCGCAAGCGCCTGACCGGTATGCTGTTTGTCTTCGGTGGGGGACAAAACGTGGCGGTCGGGCCCTGTGGCGACAACCTCAACCAGGTGGTTAACTTCATCAACAACCGCTACATCGAATGGATTCTCTGCCGGGGATGTCTTCTGGGACACGCCGCCGGCGTCGTTCTCAACGGCCAGGGCCTCGCCATGGCGGGTTTTTCCGGTGCCGGCAAATCGACACTGGCCCTGCATCTCATGAACGAAGGCGCCACTTTCATCTCCAACGACCGGCTGATGATTGCAAAAAGCAAAAACGGCCTGGTGATGCACGGGGTCGCCAAAATGCCGCGCATCAACCCGGGCACGGCCCTCAACAATCCCTACCTGCGGAAGATCATGAGTCCGGACGAACAGGACCGCTTTGCCGGCCTGCCCGAGAACGAGCTCTGGGAACTGGAGCATAAGTACGATGCCCTGATCGACGACTGCTACGGGCCCGAGCGTTTCGTGCTGCGCGCGGGCATGGAAGGCCTGGTACTCCTGAACTGGCGGCGCAACGGGGGGCCGACCGAGGTTTCCCGGGTGAACCTGGCCGAACGCCGTGATCTTCTGCCGGCGTTTATGAAAAACGTCGGTCTCTTCTTTCTGCCGTCCGATGACTGCACCATGCCGGCCCCCATCGAGGAATCATACATTGATTTTCTTTCATGCTGCCGTGTTTTAGAGATTAGCGGCGGGATCAATTTCGCCGCGGCCACCCGGGCGTGTGTTCAATTGACCGATCAACGAAACTGAAGAAGCATATGGCATGGGCGAGGAGGAGATGGGCAAACGCATGATCGACATTCGCGAGGCCATTTCATACCGCGAGGCTTTGGCACCGCGTTTTCAGGGTGGCCGCATCGTTGTTGAGCATGGCGGAAACGCACTTGATCTTGAGCCCCCGTCGGTTGTCATCCTCGAGATTGAAGCCAAACCGAAGAAGGAAAAGACGAAATTCGGCTTTGAAATCGCCGGAAGCGTACATCGGATAACCACGGCGGAGATTCGCTGAAAATCTCATCGGGCTCTGGTGCCGGGCCCAGTGATTTGCCGCCGGCGGCCTAGCGCACCTCAGTCAAGCCTGCCGGCTGAGTCGCTTACGGTCCGAAATTCATTATTGGAGAGTATTTACTGGCACCGCATGGCGTTTCGACGGGGTGTTAACGCGGTATGAGGATCGTGTTGCCGTTTTGGCATATCTTCTTTTTGTTTTCGGACCGCGGATCTTCCTGGGTCAAATCCATATAGGTCAAGTGAACCCATCCGTTGGTCACCGTTACCGAAATAACGCCGCCGCGGTTGAGGTTGCCACTCCAGATGACGCCGCTCTTACGCCGAATGGTCGGCGCTTTGCGCCCACCCTGCGAATAGCGCGCTTCCACATAGACGGGTTTGGTCGCCCTGATATTGCAGGTGGTATCTTCCTCCGCGAACAGATCGGGCGGAAACATGCAAACAATCCCTATCATCAGTGAAAAAGCGGCGGTAACGGTCAGGATCCGAGTCATGGCTTCCCCTTTCTGGTATGCTTGACCTTAGTAAATAATAGCCACTTTGGCAATATCCACCTTGTCGCTATTGGATGCGAGGCCAGAGTGCCAGGTATTCAGGGAAAGCGGTTACGTGAATCCGTCAACCCGAAGTCTGCTCGATGATGGAACGTGGTATAATTAAATCACCGCGGTACGAGAATCACATTTCCATTCTGGCAGATCTTGTCGTCGTTTTCGCTTCGCGGATCTTGCTTGGTCAAGTCCTGATAGGCCAGATGAACCCAGCCGTTTCGGGTGGTGACCGTCGTCGAATTACCGCGGTGCAGGTTGCCGCTCCAGATCACATCGCGTTTGCTTCTGATGTTAGGCGCCTTCCGGCCCCCAGCTGAAGAGTGGGCCTGGAGATTCACGTCTTTGATTGCTTTGATCTTGCAGGTATTGTTGCGGGCTTCGCTATCGGGCGCCAAGAAAGTGCCCAAGGCCAGCAGAAAAACCAATGTAAACAGGTAAGTTATTGCCTTCATGACAGCCTCCACTCGGACAATTGAATGCCCAGATTGTTTCTTCATGGTTTGCTTGGGGCTTGGTCGTTCCATCTGCTGGAATTGAGGTTCAAGTATCGATATCTTGGCGGTCGCGGAACTTATAGATGTGCGAGATAGAGAAATGAACGACAAACCTGATAAACTAAATATAATTCTAAGCACTCTCCGAGGATTGTCTCGCAGATATATTGATAGGTGAATAGTGGGTAAATGTGGTTTTTTACGCCTTTTTTGTTTCGTATATCCCGGATATCAGGGGAATGAGCAAGAAGCTAAAGCAGAGCCCGATCACCAGGGACCACCCGCCTTTCTGATAGGCCAGCCCCGTTACGGAGATGCCCAACCACCCTCCCAAGTAATAAAACAGGACGTAGAGGGCGTTGGCGCGGCCCTGGCTGCCATCAAGCCGGCGGTTGAGGGCACCCACGGCCGTAGCATGAAGGGCGAAAAATCCGGCGCACACGATTAGCAGACCGGCCACGATGGCGAGAACAGCCGGGATCAGGAGCAGGATCAGGGCCAAACCCAGGAGAAGGGTGCCGCCGATTAGGGTCAAGCCACTGCCCAGGCGATTGCTGATCCGGCCGGCGACGGGGCCCATGAAAATACCGATGACGTAAGCAAGATAGAGCAAGGTGGTTTCCCTGGTGGAAAACCAGAAAGGCGCTTCCGCCAGCCGAAAGGGCAGGTAGTTGAAAATCGACGAAAAAACCGCAAAACTGGCCGCCGCACAACCATAAATGTGAAAAAACGAGGTATTCAGCAGCAGTTGCCTGAATCCCATGATGCGGGCCGGCTCTTCCATTACGATCCGACGGCGCGGAAGACTTGTCACCGCGTAGAGCGTGGCCCCCAGGATAATGGTCGCGGCAGCCACAAAGGCGAAGCGCCAGCCAAGCCAAACCTGAATGCCGCCGCCCAGCAGGCGCCCACCCAGACCGCCCAGGACGGTGGCCGAGACATACGAACCCATGACAACGTTCAGGCGCTCGGCCGGCAGGGTGCGGGCCAGATAGGCCGCCAGGCAGGTCGTCAGGGCCGGTATGAACAATCCCTGGAGAAACCGGCCGCCGATCAGCACCCACAGGCTGGCCGTGGCCGCACAAATCAGGCCGCTGCCGGCGACTACGAGTCCGCCCGCACATATGATGGGATGGATCGGCCAACGGTCGACGACAATGCCGAACGGCAGGTTGGCTAGGGCCATGCCTAAGATGACCGCCGAAACCGTCAGCGATACCGTGACCATGTCGGCGGCAAAGACACCCTGCAATACAGGCAGGATCGGCTGCGTGAGGTAGATGTTGGTGAATGCGGCCGAAACCAGTGCAAAGACCGTTAGTTGCAGACGTAAGTCTGAAATGGCACGCATGTCTACCGGCTCCTTCCCAGGATGTCGCTTGGTAGCGTGGGACCGTTCAGCAAGATAGCCGCCAATGTCATCGGGCGCAGGGCAGAAATATGGCGGCCCGTCAATCAGGCGGTCAACAGGTACGGGGAATCGTAGACCGCTACTGGCCGCGGATCATCACCAGCAGCATCTTGAAGCGCTGGGCCGCATGCAGGGCATGGGGGATGTTGGCCGGCATCACCAGCATTTCACCCGCCGCAACCGTCTGGGTTTCGCCGCCAATGGTGATTTGGGCCTCGCCGTCCACGATGTAGACCACCGCATCGAACGGAGCGGTGTGCTCACTCAATCCCTGGCCGGTCTCGAACGCAAACAGCGTGATGTTGCCGGCCTCTTTTTTAAGCAGGGTCTTGCTGACGACGGATTCGTCGAAATAGGCGATGTGGGCATCCAGGTTGAAGGGTGTACCAGTGGCATTTTCGTTCATTTTCCATCTCCTGTGGTTGGCAATCATCGGAATTTACTGGCCGCGCTATGAATCTCAACCGAAATAGGTGTTTTGTCAAATACATACATCCATGTTTGTGGTAATTAGCCTTGGATTTCAATTGGAAGCACTATTGCCGCGTTGACAAGAATCCAAGGGCATTCGATAATGGCGGCGAGTTTATTGGTGGAATGGGGATAACCGCGGGGTGCGTCCTATGCTGGGCAAGAAGCGGGCACGTAATGAAAATATATTGATCCTCGGTCTGGGCGGTGTCGGGGCTTATCTGGCCAAACGTCTTGTACATGAGGGCTATGCCGTCACGGCCATCGAGCCGGACAACCGGTTGATCCGCCATATCGACGGCTCCCTGGACGCGCGTCTGGTACAGGGTTCGGCCATGAGCATCGATTGCTGGCGTGAGGCCGATGCGGGCAGCATTGACGTGCTGATCGCCGTCACCGACAACGACGCGGTCAACATGCTGGGGGCCATGATTGCCGATCGCTTTGGTATTCCGCTCAAGATCGCCCGGGTTCGCTCCCTGGATTTCGGCGGCAAGGATGCGCTGCTAGGAGCCGACGATCTCAAGATCGACCTGATCATCCATCCCGAAGAGCTGGCGGCCCAGGAGATCGTTCGGCTGGTTAAACGTACGGCCGGAAACGAAATCATCGATATCGCCGACGGCCAGACCCAGGTCATGGCCACCCGCGTCCACGAGGGCTCGCCGCTGGCCCATCAGAAGCTTAAAGACCTTTCCCGGGCCCACGACACGTTTGCCTTCAGGGTGGTGGCCATTGCCCGGGGCATTTCCACCATCCTGCCCGGCGGGGATCAGGAAATCCTGCCCCAGGACCAAGTCCTGATCATGGCCTCCAAGGACGACCTGCCCCAACTGATGGCGCTGATCGGCGTCAAGCAGCAGCGTCGTCACCGGGTGATGATTCTGGGCGGCGGTCTCGTGGGGTGCCGGGTGGCCGAACTGATGGGCAAGGACGTGCAGGTGAAGGTTGTCGAAAAGGACGAATCCCGGGCGTCGGAACTGTGCCAGTACCTGAACAACGCCGAGGTGCTGCACGGCGACGGATCCGATGCCGAAGCGCTGGATCTGGCCGGCCTGCCGGAAATGGATACCTTTATCACCGCCACCGGTGAAAACGAAACCAATATCATGAGCTGCATGCTGGCCAAGCACCTGATGGACACCGAAAACGGCGCGGCCGGCAGCAAGGAGCGCAAAACCATTTCAATGGTCAACAAGGAAGAATATCTGGTGCTGGCCGCCACCAGCGGAGCCGATATCGCCTTGAACAAGAAAGTCCTGGCCGCCAACGAGATCCTTAAATTCATCCGCCGGGGGGAGCTGTTGTCGGTGGCGCACCTGCATGGATTCGACGCCGAGGTCGTGGAAATCATGGCCGCCAAGGGTTCCCCCATTACCCGCACCCCGCTCGCCAAGATCGATCCCTTCTATTACGGTAAAATCCTCGTGGGCAGTGTCTACCGCGATGGCCGCTGGCAGATCGCCGTGGGCGACACCCGCATTAAACCGGACGAACGCGTGATCGTGTTCTGCAAGTCACTGCATCTGAAAGACGTGCACAAACTGTTCTTAGGGTAGTGGTCGTCCAGAAAGGGCATCTTTCGGCCCAGGCCGGCGTTCTCGCCCTTTTGAAATCCTCGACGTAGTATCACTACGCCTGCGGTTTCAAAACGGCTGCGGCCTTGGCCTGAACCAAAATCTGCTATTTCTGGACGACCACTGTATGGAGAGCGCTATTGATGTGCTGCGCATCATGGCGTTTTTGCTGCGGCGTACTTGAGTACGCCTCATAAAACTCCATTTGCGACGCCGTCTCTTGAACCTATTATGCCTCCGCCTTCTGTGTAATCTGTGACAAATAAATTACGCTAAGTGGTTAGACCGATCGTTTGATTCTGCTAATTTTTGCCGGAAGTGATATTCTCATTTTAAATTAAAGCCATGGCGGTATCGTCGGACGGCTTCATAACAAGTTCGAGATCAAGGCATGCAAATCCCGAGGAGTGAAGCGTACGCATTGTACGCTGGAATGACGAGGGGTGCCGCATAACGCCGATATCGGGCTTTTTATGGAGCCGTCTTCTTATCGCTTCCAGAAGGAGGGGTAGAAAATCACCAGCGCCGAGAACATTTCCAGACGCCCGACGAGCATGTTGTAGGAGAGAAACCACTTGCCCGCATCGGAGATAAAGGCATAGTTTTCCGTGGGGCCGATGGCGCCGAAACCCGGTCCGATGTTCATCAGGGTGGCGATCACCGTACTCATGGCGGTGACATAATCCATCTTGTCGGTGAGCACCATGACACAGCCGCCGGCCAGGATCATGAAGATATTGACGATAAAGTAGCAGACCGAGAGATGAATGATGGAATCGTCCACCGGACGCTGGTTGAGACGCACGGAAATGATCGACATGGGCTGGAGGAAGATCTTTTTGATGGCGGCCGCCATGAATTTGCAAATCACCACATAGTGGACGA
>JASJCD010000206.1 GCA_030066135.1 Desulfobacterales bacterium
GGGGATGAATCGAGATAGGTATCGATCTGCCAGGTAAGCCCCCAGTAGTCAGTGCCGGTTAAATAGTTCCCATAACCCGTGGTGGCCCCGCCAAAAGCCCTGTTTTCCAAAGGCGTTTCCAGTGTATCGGCTATATATTCCACCCATACGGGCCCATTAGAAAACCGCCCTTCGTAATACGGAGCGGAAGGGAGCCCGGTGTAATAAAACAAATTGCCATTGTCCGATAGGCTGTCACCAAAAGCCACGATGCTATCGAGCGTATTGGCTGTTGTCGTTGTTGTGAGCGCCAAGATAAACAAGAGCAATAGGGCAATGAAACGGCATCCTTTTTTAAGCATCTCTCCGCCTCCTTTCCAATCAAGCGGCCAAGTCATATGGTTGCCTGCGCTTGGCGGTTCATACTCATTTACTTCCCCCGGCCGACTCTCGGCGCTATCCGCTGGAACTTTGTTACACAAGCAGTTGAAAGGGTGTCAGACCATATTGCTTTTTCAAGGGTACATGGTGCAATTGGTGCTACTCGATCTGATGCGCTGCCCGGAACAGGGTCTGCGAAAGGGCCGCAAAGAATTGCTGGTAAGGCTCAGGATCTTCGATGGTCTGCTGCCTGAACTGGGCGCTGCTGCGGACCATCAACTGTGTCGCCCCCTTGGGCTTTACCGTTACGGTCAGCCGCACGACAGCCCAGTGGTTGTGATGGCGCCGGCCGGTAAGCGTGCCCAGATCGATGTCGGCATTTTCAATGATGAATTCAAGATCCTGGAAGGTGGCGATAATGGCCCGCAGCATGGCTTTCTCGTCCGTCATGTCGAAAACGCGTGTCTGCATACTGCGCAACTGGGTCTGGGAGGCGTTGGTTTCCATGATCTTTTTCTGCCTGGCGGAAGTGCAGGCGCACAGGAATCCAGTCAGGAATAAGCACAGCAGGTAGATACATTGCCTTCGCATGGTCCTGCTCCTAAATTGCATGCGCATCCAGGAATAGGGATTTGGACAGTTTCGAATAAAAAGTCTGATAAACTTCGGGCTCACGCATGGTTTCGTTAAGTTTCAGCATACCGTTAATATCCCAGACCATATGGTGGAAAGTAATCCGGACGGCTGTCTGGCCTGAATCGACAGGGCGGGTTGTCAATGATGCGGTGACAAGCTGGTGACTGTCCAACGGCAGGACAATGCCGGTTAACAATGTCAGAATGAGGGCGGACCAGATCTTTCCATCTTCAGACACATCGCGCCGACGGCTTGCAACGATCAAACCGCATTGCGAGGCGCTTTGATCGATATTGAAGCCTGAATCCTGTAGAACGCCCATAGCGGCCTGCAGCAGGCTGGCCTCATCTCCGGTCCTGTATACGCGGGTCTGTATCTGGCGGTCGGCGTTTATTTGCGGTGAAGGCGTCAAACAATCTTTTGGCGGCCCGGACTGACAGGCGACGATAAAAACAAACAGCAGCAAAGCCGCCCATCTCGCTTTTATGTTTCCTTTTCGCATCATGACGGGTCGCAATCGGTTAAAACCGGCTGGCATGATAAGCGAAATCACGCACTCTTTTATGCGCGTCGTATTTGATGACGACGGTAAGGGTGCGCTGGGTCTTTGAGCGCGCGCCGGCTGATTGGGAAAGACTGCCAAAACCCAATCCGCCACCACCGGCATTGCCACTGGTGCCGCCCCCCAGAAGCAGAGCGGCACTGCTTGCGGAACTGTTGGAGTAGGTGACATCCGTGCTGATCTTGTCGTAAATCCAAACCTCGCCGCCTTTTTCGTCGGTGGTGACAATGTTGGGCGACCCCAGAACCGCGGCGACCTGGCCGGCAGACATGCCCTTGCTTATCTCTTTTTGCACGAGCCCTACGGTCATCAGCCGTTCATTTGCGCTGTGGGTCTGCTGGTAGTGTTCATTCGCGCTCATACAGCCGGAAACCAAAACGCTTAGAATGGCGATAAGCACAAAAGGTTTTTCAGGAAGTCGTGGCATCTTGCTGTCCCCTGAAATGAACCTGAAAAGTCTTGTGATGCTTGTAGTCCCAAGGATGACTTCTCTTGCGGTTACTTTCTGCAAGGCCTGTTCCAGAAACAGGACGGGGTGTTTGCCGATTGGGCCGCCAAAATGAACAACGCAGCCTATTCCAATTTGTTATGTAAATATTTGATCTCAAATAAAATGTTAATGCGGAGGCAACGGCGTTTAACAGACAAGGTGTGGATTGGTCGGCGAAGGCAGTCGGGAATGCCTGTGGCCGTAAATTTGGGGAGGCTGCAACCGAAGTTGACAGCTATTTGATAGCGATGAGAATAAAAAGGATTATCAGGTGGTTGGCAGTTGTAGCGTATTATTGACGATGCAATCAAGGTTGCATGGTTTTAACGTGCGCTTACTTCTCGGCTGCTCTTTTTTTAAGTCGTTTGTTCAATGCCTGTCTGGATATGCCCAAACTAAGGGCGGCAATCGACTGGTTGCCCTTTGATCGCGCCAGGGCCTCGTCGATAAGAAGTTGTTCGGCTTGTTTCAGGGTTGGCATTCTTTCGCTGTGGTAGTGCCAAAAAGGCTTTTCATCTTCGGGTTGACCGGTAACCGGTTCGGCATGGGCATCCTTGAGCGCCATATGGGCTTTGAAGGTGCGCATCCCTAGTTTGCCGGATTGATGGTTGCTGACGGCATCGAAGACCATGGCTTCCATCTCCCGAATATTCCCAGGAAAATAATAGGTGGATAGCAGCGTAACGAGTTCGGGCGGCGGTGTTGGTTTCTTTTTGCCCAGGGTTTTGGACGCCGTACTCAAAAAATGTTCGATCAGAAAGGGTAAATCCTCCCGCCGCTCGCGTAGCGGCGGAATGCGAATCTGGTGTCCGCATAAGCGGTAGTAGAGATCTTTGCGAAATTTACCGGTGGTCTGCAGCACATCGATTTCATGATTCGTAGCCACCACGATGCGGGCATCGGATCGTTTGGCCACATCGGAACCAAGCGGGAAAAATTCGCCGTCCTGAAGGAGGCGCAATAGTTTGACCTGGGAAGATGGGCTCAAATCCCCGATTTCGTCCAGGAAAAGGGTGCCACCCGATGCCGTTTCGATCAGTCCGGCGCGCGCCTCCTGGGCGCCGGTAAAGGCCCCCCTGCGGTGACCGAAGAGGGTGTCGGCAAAAATGTTGTCATCCAGACCCGCGGCGTTAACAGGGGTAAAGGCGCCATGCCGTTGGCTCAGACGATGAATCGCCCTGGCGATCAATTCCTTGCCCACACCCGTTTCCCCGGTGATCAGAACGGGACGCGGACTCTCGGCAATCGCCTCGACATAGCGGAATATGGATCGCATGGCCGCGCTGGCCGTTATGATATCCGTAAAGGCTTCAGGCGCGGTCAGCGCGTTCGAAAGGACCTGGTTTTTCAATCTCTGGTTTTCGCGCCGCAGGGCCCGCAGTTCGAGGATCCCTCGAACCACGCCGATCAGACGGCTGTTTTCCACCGGTTTGACCATGTAATCATAGGCCCCATTTTGCATGCATCGCACGGCGGTTTCGACGTCATTCGCCCCGGTGATGACAATAACGGGAACTTCAGGGTATTCGCTTACGATCAGCGGCAACAGTTCTTCGCCTGTCATATTCGGCATCTTCAAATCCAGCAGGGTGGTTTCGATTTCATGGCGGGACATAATGGACAACACCTCCCGACTGTCCCCGCAGCAGACAATATTGTTGATATTCGCCGCGCGAAGCGTCATTTCAAAACTATGCAGCGCTTGAGCTTCGTCGTCGACCACCAGGATTGGGAAAGGGGGGCGGGGTAGTGCATTCATGTCTTTTTTCCTCAGGCGGTTTGGTCCCGGGAGGGCACGGGGAGAATAATCTCCGCAACCGTCCCGCAGCCTTGTTGGGAGGTAAAGCGCATCCAGCCGCCGTGCTCTTCGACGATGCGCGCTGAAATGGACAAACCCAACCCGACACCGCCGGTGTCACTCTTGGTGGTGAAGAAGGGCTCCATGATGGCCGAGATGGTTTCAGAGGGCATGCCGACCCCCTCGTCCGCGATGGTGACGATGACGGCCGCTGCGGCCGAATCATGATTGACGGATACGGATATGCCCTTGGCTGCCCCGGGCAAAGCCTGACAGGCGTTTTGAATCAGGTTGATTATAACTTGCTCGAGGCGTTGAAAGTTGCCGCGCAGCAAGGGCAGATTCTCCCCATACTCGATTTTGAAGGCATGGGTCGCATTCTTGATCATGTATGCGAGCAGCGAAACCGCCGACTCGATAACGGCATTGATATCGATTTCCTGTGTGAGGTCGGCCGTATCCTCCCGCACGTAGGTCTTCAAGTCATCGACAATTTGCTTAATTCTCCGGGTCCCGTCGGATATGCCGGTGAACAATGCCGGCAGACTGTCCCGCATTTCAGTATAGTTCATGCCACCGATAATAAACTGGCCGTTATCGCGGTAGTAGTCTTCCAGAATCGGCATGGCACTCTTCCAGGCCTCCTCGACTATTTTGGAGTTCAACATGATGAAATTGTTGGGATTGTTTATTTCATGCGCCACACCGGAAACGAGCGTTCCGATCGCCACCATCTTGCTGGCCTGCATGAGCTGGTGCTGGTGCAGTCGGGACAATTCTTCGGCTTTCTTGCGTGCCGTGATGTCACGGGCGATGCCGCGAAACCCCGTGGGCCGCCCCTCGGGGTCTTTAATCAGCGATACGGAAATCTCGAGGACATTGACCTGACCGTCTTTGCGGATGGTTTCCCAGTCGACCGTAGTGGCGGGCACCCCGGTGCGGTAGACCTGGTTAAAGGTCCGGTAAAATTCCTTGGCCGTTTCAGGACTCATGTACTGCCGGTTATTCATGCCCATGAGTTCATCGGCATCGTAGCCTGAGATCTTGCACATGGACTCATTGTAGAAGGTCATGTTCCCGGCGAGATCGACCTCGTAATAACCTTCTTCGATACTTTGCAGGATCGTGCGGTATTTTTCCTCGCTTTCACGCAGGGCAATTTCGGCGGCCTTGCGTTCGCTTATATCGGTGGCCACGTGGAGAAGGACAAAGCGGTCTTCGGCCCATCGGATGGCCCGGCTGTGTTTCATGTGCCATTTTCCCGTATGGGGGTGTCTTTCTTCCCACGTGTATACCCCTTTGGGTCTGCCATCCTTGTCCAGCAATTGGTCGGGGGTACACCGGTGGCAGGGCCTGGGCTCGCAGCCCAGGACCTGCCAGCAGGTCTTGCCGATCAGATTCTCTCCAAGGTGGTCACGCATGTGCTTGTTCATGAAGATAATGGCGTAGGTCTCCATATCGACCACGTAGATGTCCGCATCGATGCTGTCCAGGACGGTGAGAAGCCGCTCCTGGGCAATTTTGACGGATGCTTCGGCATGGACGCGATCAATAATCTCCTTCTTGTAGGATTCGAGCGTATCGCGGAGTTCCAGGCGTTGGGCTTCCACAACGTTGAGGGCGCGCGCAAATCGAAAAGAAAGAAAAAAAGCCTGGAAAAGGATGAATATGAACAGGCCGAAAGGGGCGATAAACTGGGTCTGGATAATACGCTCGACATGCAAAATGTCATTGATCACGGAAAACGACAGGACCAGGAAACCGATAAAAAATACATAGGCTTCGGCTTTTTTTCTGAACATTGCGACGACGATGACATACAGGCCGTAGAGGAAAACGATGACCGTAAGGATTTCATACAGCGGAAGCGTGTGTGAATAAATCTTTGCAGGGGTCAGCACTACGATCCCCGATAAAATGGCGCCAATGACGATGACAACGTACAGAAACCATTTCGAAAAGTCGGAGAACAAGGATTGCATGAACTGGGCGAAGACAGGAATGGCCAGATAGAAGGAAAGATACTCCAGCCGGATCATCAGCTCCCAGTCAATGTCCGGGATCAGGTGAATCAGATATCGTTCGCCCGTGGTAAGGAGCCGCATGGCGATGAGCAGGCAGATGATACAAAAATACAGCGGTGACCGATCTTTGGCCCGCAGTGTAAAAAGGCCGAGGTGATAAAGCCCCATCATGAAAATACAACCGAACAGGAACAGATCGATGCTGAGGCTGTTTTCAAACAGTTTGCGGATATCCTGCTCGCGCCCCAGTTTAACGACCTCCCAGGCGCCACCACGGCGATGATCAAAATTGGAAACGTGAAACATGATGCGGATGATGTTGCCAGAGCTTTCGAAGGTAACCACGTCGGGTCGAAACCGCGGGGTCGTTACTCGGGGGTTACGACCCGTCCTGCCGACCGAAACGATTTTGCGCTCGTCGACATAGATATCGAAGGCCGTGGACATTTCCAGGTATTTCAGGGCCAGGGTGGGCGCTGGTTTATCAAGGAGAACGGTCAGACGATAGGTGGCGTAACCGTCGCCGGGCAGCTTTTTGCCGGCCATCTTGTAACTGTTCCAGTATCCGGGAACCCGGATGAGGCCGGTTTTGCGGGGAGGCCTCGGTTTGGAAAAGTCTTCCGGCGTCAAATGCTGCCGCCAGTAGAATTCATATTCGCCGCTTAGCGCCACCGGGCCGTCCCGGTCCAGATTCCAATCACGAAGATCAAGCAGCCCCCCAACGGCTTCCGGTGGATGGCGGACCGGTTTCAAATCATGGCAGGCCCCCATCAGGAGGAGATTCAACAGGACCCCGGTCAACAGGCTTATGTGAAAGCGTTGCTTCATGGCAAAAGGGAGGACCCTGTTCGGTATTGCTGGTCGCTGCGACCACTGGGTTAATGGCCAATGCGTGCCGCCCGTCAACGGACCATGGCGTTTGGCTGCCCCCACGGGGCTTCGGGTGGATGGGCGGTGTTGCCGCCGAGATGATCGTGCCGTGAATTGATGTTCAGGGCTGTGGAGATTCAGGTGGTGGTGCCGGCAGCCGGGAAGTTGGGGTGTGCCGTTTGAATGCGGTCGTCGCGCGGGGTCCGGACCAGAGCGCACGTATCATCCCGATTGATAATAGAAACAAAACGGACTGTCAAATAGAATGTATTGGTATTATTAATAATTTTATCGATACACGGCCCCGGGGGGCAGCCACCGCCTAATCGTGGACGATCTTGGATTTGAGCCACTTGATCGGGAAGAACATGGAGACTTTCTTCTGGTAATCGCAGTAGGCCGAGCCAAAGGTTGCCACCAGTTTGCGCTCCTCCAGACGGGTGCCGAGAATGACGTAGACAGTCAGGACGGTGTTGACGACAATGGCGGCGTGGTCGAGGTCGCGGGCCCACAGGAGGAAAAAGACGGCGGTGTACCAGGGGTGGCGCACTAAGCTCAGTATGCCTGTTGTGTTCAGTTCGCAGTCTGCTCCGATGCCCTGGCCGAAATCGGTCTTCCGGATTTGCGCCAAGCCCAGAAATTCCCTGAAATCATAATTCAGAGCGCCCGCAGCGATCAGCACGATGCCGGTCAGAATAAACAGGACCTGCAGTCCGCGAAGCGGTCCTTCCCATGAAAACAGCGCCGGCGTCTTGAGGTTCAGCGTGTATACAACAACAGGTACCAGGCTGAGAATTGAAAAAATATTGAAGCAAAGGCGGTGGTAGCGGTAACCAGCTGGATATCGATTGCGGACGCCCCGCAAAACGGAAGGCGATATCAGCAGGCTATGAATCGCACAGTAGGCCGTCCACATCACAGCGAGCAGGAGATATGCAAACCATCGATTTTCCATTGGGTCGTTACCGCACAATTTTTCCCTGAATCGGCAATAGGCGCTAGGGCGTCTTACGGCCGCCGTTTTGAAAGGCTGCGTCGACCTCGATCTGCAAACCGCTGGCCAGGGCGTTGGTCTGGTTGGCCATACCGACGACAGCCATCATTTCGGCC
>JASJCD010000207.1 GCA_030066135.1 Desulfobacterales bacterium
GGCGAAATGCGGGCATCGAGAACGGCCACCGTGGTGATTTCGTTGCCCACAAAGTAGGGCAGCGAGCGGATGGACTCCCCCCAGATATGCAAGGCCGCCTCGCGGATCAGGATGGACAGGCCGATGGTGATGATGATCATCCGCAGAACACCGGGATTTTCAAGCCAGCGGATGAATACGATCTCCAGCAGGGCCCCGCAGATCATCGTGACGACCACGGCCACCGCGATGGCAAGCACCAGCGGCATGAAGGGCAGCAACGAGATGGCAATCATGCCGCCGAGCATCACGAATTCACCCTGGGCAAAATTGATGATGCCCGTGGTGTTGTAGATGATGTTGAAGCCGATGGCCACGATGGCATAGATCGCCCCGTAGGTGATGCCGGCAAACAGATATTGGATGAAAAGTTCGATGGTCATGGATACAGCCGGTCTTTTTCAGGCGAATCTGATAATCCCGTCGCCTTCCGGGAAGTTGGCAGTCACGCAAAGGGGCCGGGAGTTCCCGGCCCCACCTGAGTCTGCGGTTATCATACAACCGCCACGTTTGCACCCTTACGATGCACTACATTTTTTTATAGGGAACGAACTTCCCGTCTTTAACCGTGATCATTTCAAACGAGTCGATGCCCAGACCGTTGTGGTCTTCGGCCGAGAAGCTGAAAACACCGCCGGTGCCGGGAAGATCTTTGATGTTCTCGATCGCATCCCGGATCTTGGCTTTGTCGGTGCCCGCTTTGGCGATGGCGGCCTTGAGAATGATATAGGCATCATAGCCGTGACCGCCGAAGGTCGAGGCGGCTTCCTTGTATTTACCCTCATAGTCGGCGATGTAGGCCTTCAACAGCGCCTTCTGGGGATGCCCATCCGGCAGTTGATCCGCCACCAGCAGTCGCCCGGCCGGGAATATGATGCCCTCCGCGGCCGCACCGGCCGCTTCGACGTATTTGATGTTGCCAAAGCCGTGGCTCTGGAACAGGGGCACGTCCCAGCCGGCCTGGCGCATGTTCTTGGCCACGATGGCCTGGGCCGGTACGATCGACCAGTTGACCACGGCCTGGACATCCTTGTTGGCCTTGATCTTGGCGATGACCGCCGAGAGATCCTTGGATTTCTTGTCGTAGACTTCGCTCTCGACCACTTCAATCCCCATGGTGGGCGCGATTTTGAGGAGCTGCGCCTTGCCCGCCTTGCCAAAACCCGTATTTCCGGCCAGAACGGCGATCTTACTGATCCCCATGGCCTTCATGGTCTGAAAGATCTTCTGGGCGGCGTAGGAGTCTTTCTGGGGCGTCTTGAAGACATATTTGGCCACCGGGTTGACGATGACCTCGGCGGCCGCACAGGAAACCAGAGGCGTTCCGGCCTGTTCGAAAATCTTCTTGATCTTCATGGTTTCACCGGAAGTAGAAGGCCCGATGACGGCAACCACCTGCTCTTCCTCGATCAACTGCTTGGCAAATGAAATCGCTTTTTCGGGACTGGCGGCGGAATCCTTGATGATCAGCTCGACCTTTTTGCCGTTGATGCCGCCGGCGGCGTTGGTCTGCTCCACCAGCATCTCCAGTGTCCGGGCCTCGGGCCCCCCGAGGAAGGATGCCGGACCGGTAACCGCAAGGATGGCCCCGATTTTAACCGTTTCCGCGCCGAACGCCGGAACCGCGGCAAGCATGATGACCAGAGCAGCAATAACGAGTTTAATACTTCGAACCTTCATATCTCCTCCCCTCGTAGGTTGTTGCCGGGGCCGCAACCCCGGCAGCGATTGAACACGATTGCGTCGGCCGAGCGATCAGAACCAGCGGACCATCCGCTCCGCCTGTCTTCTATAAGCTGTATACCTGTTCCCGGTTAAGGATGGTAAATCCTTTGGCCTGCAAGGTGGCGATGGCCCGGTCGGTTTCGTCGAACCGGAATATCATGACCGCATTTTCGCCGGTCACGTTGACGAAGGCATACATGTACTCGACATTGATGCCTTCGGACTGCAGCAGATCGAGGATCTCGTGCAGCCCGCCGGGCCGATCGGGCACTTCGACCGCCAGCACATCGGTTTTGCCCACCGTGAACCCGGCTTGCTTCAAGGCCGTCTTGGCTTTTTCGGTATGATCCACGATCAGCCGCAATACACCGAAATCCGAGGTGTCGGCCAGGGCCAGCGCCCGGATGTTGACCTGCGCCTCGGCCAGGACACCGGTGACCTCGCACAGCCGACCGGCCTTGTTTTCGAGAAAGACGGATATCTGTTCAGCCTGCATGCTTGCCTCCTTTGACGGTTTCGTAAAAGATCCGATATCGGTGTTACGCTTCAGCTCTCGTCGCTGCGGCGTACCTGAGTACGCCTCTCTCCTCGAACTTTGCAAGCCTTGATCTCGGACCTATTACGAAACCGTCTGTCTTGCATGAAACTTTACACGTCCATTTGGAAATTGCGTTTCGAAAAAGGTCCGCTGTCGGCCCTACACGCCAGTATCATCAGATCTTGCGGTTGTCGATGACCCGCACCGCCTTGCCCTGACTGCGGGCGATCGCTTTGGGTTCGACCAGCTTCACCTTGGCGGATACCCCCAAATAGTCTTTGATGTTCTTGGTTATCTCCTTCTCCATCCCCTGCAGGGTCTTGACCTCGTCGGAGAACATCGATTCAGAGACCTCGACCATCACCGTTAGGATATCCAGCTGATCTTCACGATCGACCACCAGTTGATAGTGGGGCTCCACGTTCTGCATTTCCATGAGCACACTTTCGATCTGGCTGGGAAAGACATTGACCCCGCGAATGATGAGCATGTCGTCGCTGCGGCCGCTGACCTTGTTCATGCGCACCATCGTACGGCCGCAGGTGCAGGGGGTGGGATTCAGCGAAGTGATGTCGCGCGTGCGGTAACGGATCACCGGGAAGGCCTCCTTGGTGATCGAGGTGAACACGAGCTCGCCGGTTTCACCGTAGGGCAGCACCTCGCCCGTATCGGGATTGATGATTTCGGGAATGAAGTGGTCTTCGAAGATGTGCAGGCCTTTTTTGGCCTCGTAACACTCCATGGCCACCCCCGGGCCGATGACTTCGCTGAGCCCGTAGATATCGACGGCCACGAGGCCCAGCTTCTCCTCGATCTCTTCGCGCATGCTCTCCGACCAGGGCTCGGCGCCGAAAATCCCATACTTGAATTTGAGATCCGGGAAGGAAACCCCCATATCGCCCGCCACTTCGGCCAGATGCAGCGCGTAGGACGGCGTGGCCGTGAGAATCGTGGGACCGAAATCCTTCATGATCACCACCTGGCGCTTGGTATTCCCGCCCGACACGGGGATGACGGAAGCGCCGAGTTTTTCAGCCCCGTAATGGGCGCCCAGGCCACCCGTGAAGAGACCGTATCCGTAAGCATTGTGAATGATATCCCCCCGGGTGGCCCCCCCCGCCATCAGCGAGCGGGCCATGAGGCCGGCCCAGGTGTCCACATCGCGCGCGGTATAGCCCACCACGGTGGGCTGACCGGTGGTGCCCGAGGAGGCATGAATGCGCACGACATTTTCCATGGGTACGGCAAACATGCCGAAGGGATAGTTGTCGCGCAGGTCCTGTTTGGTGGTAAACGGCAGACGCTGCAGGTCCTGGAGACTTTGAATGTCCCCCGGGGTTATCCCCGCGGCCTCGAATTTCTGCTGGTAAAAGGGCACACTGGCGTAACCGCGCTCGATCGTCGCCTTCAGGCGGCGAAACTGAATGGCCTCCAGGGCTTCACGGGGCATGGTTTCATATTCAATATCGTAGATCATGCGCGGCCATCCTCCTTTGGGTAGGGGTCCGACTTATAAGGGTGCCCGATTCGGCCGGGTAATCGCCTGCCATTTCGGTTCGCATAAAAAAAGCCGCCGGTTGTGCCAACCCGCAGCCTAAAAAAGACCATGGGTTGATCCCTTTCGTCCCCCCATGGTCTTGTCAATCGCTTTGTATTCTAATGTTTTGACGCTGTCGCATGGGCGGACTTTCTAAAAAGAAAGTCCCCCGTAAAGCCGAAAAAGTGAAAGTAAAAAAAGGCGGTTAGCATCCGATAATTGTTCCTCGTTTGCATTTGGATAGCGAATGCCACCTGGACTGTCAAGAACAAATTCAGCCGGTTGCAGGGGCCCTTGCCCGGCAACTGCGGGTTTCGATTGTGACCCGCGGCGTTCATCCTGCAGGTCGCTAAATGGTCGTCGATTCCCGCCGGGTCGATCTCAGCGCTCGTCGTCATCCAGGTGTCCGCTGAAAACGGCCGGGCGTTTTTCCAGAAAGGCGCTCGTGCCTTCCCGGGCATCGGGACTCGCCAGGCAGAGGGCAAAGGCATCGTTTTCCAGCGCCAGTCCGGATTCGAGATCCACATTCAATCCCGTGTTGACCGCCTGCTTGGCCGCCCGCAGCGCCACGCGGCCTTTGGCGGCCATCACGCGGGCTGTTTCCTGAACGGCATCCATGAGCTCACCGTCCGGGCAGACACGGTTCACCATCCCGATCGACAGGGCTTCGTCGGCCGCGACCATTCTTCCGGTATAGATCAGCTCCCGGGCCATGGCCGGTCCGATCAGGCGCGGCAGACGCTGGGTGCCGCCAAACCCCGGAATGATGCCCAGGTTGATCTCGGGCAGCCCGAAGCGGGCACTCTGGGCCGCATAGATGAAATCACAGGCCAGGGCCATTTCCGTTCCACCGCCAAGGGCAAAACCGTTCACCGCCGCAATCACGGGGAGGGGCAGCCGGGTCAGTCGCGTGATGCTCTCGGCCCCGCGACGGGCAAAGCGTTTGGCGCCCAGGGGTCCCAGCCGATTGATCTCGTTGATGTCCGCCCCGGCGACGAAGGCTTTCTCGCCGGCGCCGGTCAGCACCAGAACGCGCACCGCCGCATCGTTTTCGACATCCTCGAGCGCTTCACAGAATTCCGCCAGCAGGGCGGCATTAAGCGCGTTGAGGGCTTTGGGACGATTGAAGGTTATGACGGCGATGCCGTCTTCACAGCCATAGGTGATATTTTCAAACGCCATGATGTTCCTCCTGCCAATTGGTTTTAAATGATGACCATCGACGCCGACCAGCGCCCGCACAACCATGAGCAGCGTCATTCATATCAGGTCGTCTGGCGCAGCTCCTCCCGGGCGATCAGGTAGATGGCGGTCAGGATGAGCCCCCCGCCGACGAATTTGGTTGCGGTCAGCGCCTCTCCAAAGAGTATCCAGGCCAGGATACTGGCACCGATCGGCTCTCCCAGCAGGCTGATGGCAACGGTGCTGGTGCGCAGCCATTTCAGGGACCAGTTGTAGCTGCTGTGCCCCACGAGCTGGGAAAAAACCGCCATGCCGCCAAAAGCCGCCCAGGTCACGGGGCTGAAACCCGTGTATGCCATCTGCAGGGCCAGGACCGCCATCCACAGAAATACGGCAGCACTGCCATAGCACAGAAAAATATAGGCCAGCAACGATACCCGCGCCCTGAGGTTGCGCCCGATCAGCAAGTAGAAGGCGGCGCAGATGCTGCCGGCCAGCGCCAGGGCATCGCCGTAGAGCGCCTTGCCCCCCGTGGCGAAATCGCCCCAGCCGATGACGAAGGCACCCACCACACTCAGCAGAATGCAGCCCAGCGTACGACGATGGAGGCGGTCCTGCGTCAACAGCGGCCCCAGCAGAGCGACCCAGATGGGATTGGTGTTGACGAGCACCACCGAATTGGCCACCGAGGTGTAGTCCAGAGAAGCGATCCAGGTGGCAAAGTGCAGCGCCAGAAAAAACCCGGCGAGCATGGCCAAACCGAGGTCGCGGCGGCTGAGGGCGGCCAGTTCGCGGCGGCGGCGGAAGCAGGCCACCGGCGCCAGCAGAGCGCTGGCCAGTCCAACCCGGTAGGCGGCCGTAACGAGGGATGGGGCCTCGGCCAGACGGACAAAGATCGCCCCGGTGGATATGGCCACAACCCCCAGCGACAGGATCACGAAGGGGGGAACAGACGGCCCGTCATCGCCGTGGGGGGCAGCCATTTTATCTCCTCCTCATCCTGCCAACGGGCATGTACAAATGGGCTGACGGGCGGGCGGCGGGTAAAATCTCTCAGCCGTGCTACCCGTTCTGGGGCTGTGCTTGCCGGGAACGTTGATGGGCCGTCGGGCTGGTCTCTTGGATATACTTCTCGATGCCGCGGACGATCCCTTCGCTAAGGCGGTCCTGATAGGTCGGATCCATCAGGCGCTTGCACTCCCGGGGGTTGCTGATGAAGGCGGTCTCGATCAGAATGGCCGGCATGCGGGCGCCCAGGAGAACATAGAACGGCGCCTGCTTGACCCCCTTGTCCTTGACTTTGCCGTATTTCTTGCTGAGATGGCTCACCATGTGGCTCTGGACATATCCGGCCAGGCGGCTGGATTCATTGATCTTGGAATTCTGCATCAGGTCCATCAGAATGGTCTGCAGATCGCTGATGTTTTTGGTTGAGGTGGCGTTTTCCATGGCGGCCACCCGAATGGACTCCTCGTCGGTGGCCAGGTTCAGGAAGTAGGTTTCGGTGCCGTAGGCCCGCTTGTTGCGGTGAGCATTGACGTGGACCGATATGAACAGATCGGCGTTCTTGGTGTTGGCCAGGGCCGTGCGCTCTTCGAGGGTCAGGAATTTGTCCTTGGTGCGGGTCAGAATGACTTCGCATCCCAGGCGGGCTTTGATTTTCTTGGCGAGTTTTTTGGCGATACTCAGCGTGATGTCTTTTTCCTTGGCCCGGCGGTAATAGCCCTTGGCGCCCGGGTCCTTGCCGCCGTGACCGGCATCGATGACGATCCGGCTGACCCCCAGCGCCAGCGACCGCGTGAGGGATCCCGGGGGAATTTTGTCCTGGGGCACGTTGATGGCGGCCGTTTCGCGCCGGTCCGCCGTTTGCGTTCCATTGTCCTGGCCCCAGACGTCGATGACGATCCTGAAGGGATTCATCAGCGAAAAGATTTTGTAGGTCTTGAAGGATTTGATGTCCATGACGACCCGCACCGTGTCTTGATTGTACTGGCCGGCACGGGCATCCATGAGCAGGTTGTCGTTGATGGGCACCACGCTGGGGAAGTCCTGGCGCAGGCGGGTGTTGCGCAGATCGATAAAAAGTCGCTGGGGTTTTTTGAGATCGGGGTCCTTTTTGAGCAATCGGTAGGTGTAGGGCACCTTGCCGTCCGTGTCGATCACCACCCGGGTATAGTTGGGATTGGACCAGAAGCGCAGTTCGTTGACGGTGCGGCTGGCACTCGTCCCCCCCTCGGCACCAGAAGGCGCTTTTGCCAGGTCGGGCATCAGTTTGGGGCGCTTGGCCGTGGTATTGGCGGCAGTTGCGGCCCGCGTGCGCTTGCCCATGCGCTGGCGGGCGGTATGACCGGCAGCTGCGTCGGGATAATCCCGCGCGACCCGTTTCAGGAACCGCATGCCGTTTTCATGATCATCGTCACTGCGCGAATACCGGCTGAGGTCCAGGTAGAGTTCACCGGCGCGCAGCAGCGACTGGGCGGCGGTCTCTCCCTTTTGATCGGCCTTGAAAGCCGCCTCGTATTGATCGATGCATACCAGCCAGACATCGCGGTGTTTGGTCCGCCGTGGATTTTTTTCAAGCCGCTGCCGGCAACTCTCCGCGGCGGCGTAGAGTTTACGGGCCTTGGGTTTGGGTTGCGGGGTGCGGACCCGCGCCACCTTGACGCCCTGCTGGCGCAGCTTGGCTTGGGCGCGTGCCCGGTAAGCGCTTTTGGGGAACTGCGCCGCCACCGATTTCAGGCGCTCGATCCCGATTTCGCGGTCGGCCTTGCGCCCTGAAAAATGATGGAGCTCCAGCCAGATCAC
>JASJCD010000208.1 GCA_030066135.1 Desulfobacterales bacterium
GTATCATTTAGTGGTAACCATAATTACAGGCAGGCCGCGCTTCAAGTCCCCATTTCCGGTATGGGGTGTCCGCAGCCTGCCCGGCTGGTCGCACCGGCATTGTGTTCCGTCCCCTACCCTTCCCCTTGCCGCGTTATTATTCCCCGCAGAATCTGGCCGTATAAATCCCCGGGGTGAACCTGGTCCTGGATGGTCTGCGTATGATGGGCCCGCAAGGAAAATCAGGCGTTCGATTGTCAGATCACGCGAATCTTCTTCCATTTGCCCTGCCGGTAGCGCCAGAGGCTGACGGTAAAAAGCGTCAGGACGTAAAGGGTCAGGTTGCCCCAGCAGGCATAGAGGCCCCAGTCAGTGAAGAAGACGACGAGCGTCAGCGGCAGCACCATCACGAAAAGCGTGGCCAGGCCGATGCTGCCCATGATGAAGCGCGTATCACCCGCACCTTTCAATGCCCCGATGAAGGTGAAGTACATGGCGTCGAAGGCAATGAACAGGGCCATGATCCGCATGATAACGATCCCCTGGGCCAGAAGCTGGGGGTCGGGAGCGCGGCTGCCGGTCTCCATGACAAAAATCCCCAGAATCCATTTGGGGGCCGCAATAAACAGCAGACCCAGCAGCAGCGTATAGGCCAGCAGGACCTTTACGGTCTGAGACGTGAACCGCTGGGCGGCCCCCACGTCATTGCGGCCCAGCGCCTGGCCCACGAGGGTGGACAGTCCCATTGAAAATCCGAAGGCCGGCATGAAGGCGATGGACTGGATGGAGAGGGCGATGTTGCTCACGGCCAGCTCAACCGTTCCCAGCCGCCCGACCATGAAGACAAAGAAGGTGAAGGCCAGCACATCCAGCGTGAACTGCAGCGCGGCCGGTCCGCCCTTGCGGATGATCCGGCCGAACAGCTCGGCGTCAAAGGTACGGCGGGTCAGAACGCCGTAGCGCCGTTCGTTGCCGGCGTCGAAGACGAGGATAGCAAAAAGCAGGGCCACGAGGCTCCAGGCGCAGACCGTGGCGATGCCCGCGCCGCGAATGCCCATTTCCGGGAAAAACCACACACCGTTGATCAGCGCATAGTCCAGAGGAATGTTAAAGGCCATCCCGATTACGTTGATCAGCAGTACCGGCCGCGTTTTGCCCCGGCCGGTGAAGAAACTGGCCAGGCAGGTGCCCAGCACGTTGAACCCTCCGCCCAGACAGAGGATCCGGAAATAGATGCGCTCGAGCCTCTGTACCTCGGGAGCATGGCCGCCCCACTGAAAGATCGGTTCGGCGGCCAGCGACACCACGGCCAGCAAAGCCGCCGCCAGCAACGAAAAATAAATCCCCTGCCAGAGGCACGGCCCCACGCGCCGGAATTCTCCGGCCCCCGTGTACTGGGCGACAAAGACATTGAGGTAGGTGGTAACACCCGTAAAAAGGGTCAGCACCAGAAAGGCCGCAATCCCGGCCGGCAGGGCCGCCGCAATGGCATCGAGATCGTAATTGGCCAGAAACACCCGGTCGGTAAACTCCATGACCGTGGTCGCGGCCATCGAGAACACGAGGGGCAGGCTGACCGCAAACAACTGCTGGTAACCGTTGGCCCTCATTTTCATGACGGCCCCCGGTGCTTGTCCTCGGCCGGCAGGAGCAGGCAGAGCAGCAGGCACAGCCCCGCGACTGCGGTCACCGTCCAGAAGACATCGGTGACCCCTTCCTGGACCGCCGCTTGAAGGGCGCGCTGCAGGGGTTCTGGCAGTGCGGCCTGAACCTCCGGGTGCAGCAGGCGCTCCAGTTGACCAGACCCTCCCTCTCCCGAACCGGACGGCAGGGACCCCATCGCCCCTGATGTCTGCAGCGCATCCGTCAGCTGCGCAAAACGCGGAGCGAAAAAACTACCGCAGATCCCCACCCCCACAGCCCCGCCCAGGGTGCGGGCAAACTGGTTCGAGGACGTGGCCACGCCCAGATTCTCGGAATCCACCGAGGACTGCACCACCAGGAGGGTGGAAAGCGATACCCACCCCATGCCGATGCCGATCAGGAAAAAGACGGCAAAGAGGTAGGCGGTCGATGTCGCCGGGCTGAAGGTCAGGGTGAGGGCGCACCCGGCCAGAAGACCGCCGGCACCGGCTGTGGCCGTGGCCTTGCGTCCGGCCCGATCGATGAACTGCCCCAGGGCAATGGAGCCCAGGGACCACCCCAGGCTCAACGCAAGCATGGCCAGCCCCACTTCCAGGGGGGTTCGGCCCTGAGCCCCCTGGATGTAAAGCGGGGCAAAGGCAAACATCGAAAAAATGGCAAAACTGCTCAGAAAGATGGCCGCGTTGCCGGTGCTGAAACCTCGGCGGCGGAAAAAGGCGATGGACAGGATAGGGTCCCGGGCCCGCTGTTCGATCGCCACGAATACGACCGTGCTGGCCACCGACAGTACCAGCAGACCGAGGATCGGGGCTGAAAGCCAGGCATGGTGTCGCCCGCCCAGCAGCAGGGCGAACAGGAAGGCCAGAATGGCCGTGGTCAGGCTGGCGACGCCCGCAACGTCCAACGAGACCTCTTCTTTGCGGGGGCGCAGCTCGACGAGGCAGACGGCGATGACCCCGATGGCCGCCAGACCCAGCGGGATATTGATGAAGAAAATCCAGCGCCAGGAAAAATAGGTCACGATAAACCCGCCGAGGGAAGGCCCCAGAACGCTGGCAATTCCCCACACGGAACTGGCGAAGGAAAGGGTGCGCCCCCGTTGTTCCGGCGGCGAAACGTCCGCCAGCACCACATACACCAGCGCGAAGATGCCCCCCGCCCCGATACCCTGGAAAACGCGGGCCGCAATCAGCACCGGCATGTTGAAAGCGCAGCCGGCCACCACGGAAGCAGCGATGAAAAGCGCAATCGAGGCGATGAACAGGCTGCGGTTCGCGTAGAGATCCGCCAGTTTGCCGAAAATGGGCAGGGATACGGCCCGGGCCAGGAAATAGGCGGAGTAGACCCAACTGTAGAGCGCCAGGCCGCCCAGTTCAGCCACGATCGTCGGCATGGCGGCGGACATGACCAGGGCATCCATGGCCCCCAGAAAGAGCGCCAGCAAGGCTGCCGCGATTACGGCCAGCCGCAGCCGTGGGGATATCGTCATAAGCGTTTCGCCCAAGTAATGGAAATGCAAGCGGTGGCGGCCTCCGGCCGCGTGAAAGACCGACACGCTATCGGATCGGGCGCTAAAAATCAAACGAATGCACACGTGTGCATCTGGGCGCCGTTACGACGCCTTGGGCAGGCTGTCGAGAAGCTGTTGCGCCTGGTCGTACGGTGATTAATGCCGCCTAAAAATGCGAATGGATTTATATATTAACTACGCGCTTTCGTCAGATTACACCTTGTCTTGCCTGCGCGCCTGACGTTTTCAACAGTCGGTTAGACCACCAGGTGGCCGCTGTGCGCGGCCACGGCAATGGTCGCCTTGACGCCGGCGTTGAACGCCAGGCAGTCGCCAAGCATGCCGTCGCTGAAAATCACGCCGTTGTCCGCCATGTGGGATTCGATCACCAGGGGCGAAGCCGCGTCGACCCGGCCGAAGACCAGGGAGGCCGAGGTGGCCCGGCTTGGAAACGGCTCGCGGACGCTGAAGTAGAGATAATCCGCATCCCAGGCAAACGAGGATTTGACGTCGGCCGGCGACGGGGCATCGATGAAATTGCCGGCCACACCCAGTGCGCCGGTGACGATGCTTTTGAACCAGCCCGTGGAGCCCAGGCCGGTGGAAACGATGACGCCGCTTGAACTCTGGTCTTCTTCCCGCCGGCCGCATCGGAGGCGATAGCGGGCCGAAACGTGGCTGTGGGCGCCGATAAATAAGTCGTTTACGGCCAGGAGGTGCTGACCGTCGCTCAAGTTGGCCCGCGCCATGGTGATGGGCCGCAAATCCCGGCCACCGGCGATGACTTCTGGAACCACCGCCGCCAGATCGCGGACCGCGAAGGGCAGCAGCAGGCCGTCCCAGCGCTCTGGATCCGGATTGACGCCGATCACCGGCTGGGCGTGCAGGTATTTGAGCGTATTGGCCACGAGGCCATCCTGACCCAGCACGACGACGACATCGCGCGCGCCGAAGATGAAGTTGGGCAGAAAGGCGCGCTGCAGCGTCTGCACGCGGCCGATGCGGCGCAGCACCTGCTCGGCATCCTTCACGGCGGCCTTGTAGACCTGGTCTTCCCGCTGGTAGTCGGAGAAATCGGCTCCCAGGTGCTCGATATAGAACCGGGCCTGGGCAACCGTGTTGTAGCGCGACACCAGCTCGTCCAGACGGGTGTCGCGCACGACCAGGATGATCTTCTGCTCCGTTTGCGGTGCCATGCGGCTATATCCCCTCCGGGGCCATCACCGGGCTGTTTACAGGCGCAGACGGACTGTCGGCCGCACTCATCAGCTGCTGCAGGAGATCGGGGGTGATATTCAGGTTGCCGATCCGGTCCGCATTTTCCGCCAGGTTCTGGAAGGCGGTGGCGATGAGCTGCGACGGCGCCATGCCGGCGATGGCCAGGGCCTGAACCACCTTGGGGTCGACCGACGTGAAGGTATCCATGAGGGCCTGCATCCCATAGGCCTGGGCGTCGGCGCCCTGCTTTTGGTTGTCCGCCTCGAGGGCCACCAGTTTCCTGTTTTCCTCCTCCAGGATGATCCGGCCCCGCATATCGTCCTCGCGCATGACCTGCTTTTTCTCCTGCACGGCGCGGTCCGCGTCGATGCGGGCTTCCCGGATCTGGCGCTTTTTGTTTTCCACGGCCACTTCGGTGTTCAGTTCGTTTTCCTTGATCGCCCGCTCCTGCTCGACCGCGGCGTTGCGGCGGTGGTAGACCGCCTGGTCGGCCTCGCGCAGCATCTGCTCGCGTACCTCGGCTTCCAGCGCACGGGCCGTTTCCGGACTGGGTTTCACGGCCAGGACCGACAGGGCCAGAATTTCGATTCCCAGCTGCGCCACCAGTTCGGAAGCGGCCAGGTTGCGGCGGACGTTGCCGACGATGCGCTCCGCGGATTGCAGCGCCGTGCGCAGGTCCAGCTTCTGGATTTCATTGCGCATCAGCACCTGGGCCTGGTTGACGATGCGCTGCGGCAGTTTTTCGGGATCCTCGCTGGCATAGCCGCGGTTGTTGGCGGCCAGGGTGAAGTTCATCAGCGCGGTCAGTTTGAGCGGTTCACCGATCCTGTAGGTCAACTGCCCCTGGATACTGACCTCCTGGTAATCCGCGGTGGTCTCGCTGAAGATGAAGGGCACATCCATGCTGGCCAGGGAGACGGAGACCAGGGAGGTGCGCGGGGCGTGGTAGAAGAACGAAAGCCCGCTGCCCTGCCGCTTGATTTTGCCATTCACGTACTGGATCAGGTAGGTGTTGGGTTGGGCCTTGACGAATCGGAATGTCAACATGGCGGCCTCCTTTGGTTACAATTCGAAGTTGAAACCCTCTTCGGTCATGCGGTCGTATTTGCGTTTATCGAAGCTGTAGAGCCGGGCGGCCCGATGGGCCACATCGGTTTCGATCTCATCGAGCTCCGCCAGGATGTCCATTTTCAAGATCTTCTTGCGAAAATTGCGTTTGTCCAGCGTGCGGTCCAGGATCTTCTCGTAGAGCTGCTGAAGCTGACGCAAGGTGAACTTGCGGGGTAGAAGTTCGAAACCGATGGGCACGTAGCGAATCTTGCCCCGCAGGCGCTGGCAGGCCGTCTGCAGGATGCGGTTGTGGTCGAAGGCCAGTTCGGGCACGTCCTCGATTTCGAACCAGGCCGCATTGCGGGCATCCGTGTCCGGGCGGACCGTGTGCGCGGCCAGGTTGACCAGCGCGAAATAGGCCACTGTGATCACGTGCTCACGCGGGTCGCGATGCGGATCGCCAAAGGTATAGAGCTGCTCCAGAAAGACGCCTTTGAGCCCGGTTTCCTCGGCCAGCTCCCGCCGGGCGGTTTCCTCGATGGCCTCGCCCACCCGGGCAAAACCGCCCGGAAGGGCCCAGCAGCCCTCAAATGGCGCATTATCCCGCTGGATCAGCAGGACCTTGAGGTCTTCGTCATCCAGTCCAAAGACGACACAATCCGCAGTTACCGCGGGTCTTGGATGTGTGTACGTATATTTCATCGCCACCTCACTTTGTGTATTTTTTACACTAAGGTTAGTGTTATAATTACACTTTGTCAAGTCATAAATTTCACCACCCGGCAGAAAAGTCGGCCCGCGCTATGGAGAGAGGGAAAGCGCGCTCGGAAGGCCGTTGCCGGCCGCAGCACCGATCGCTCCGATAGGGATCGCGTTCGCCTTATCTCCGGACCGGATGGGGCCCTTGGCTTGCCGGGGGATTAAGCCTTCACCCCGCAAACGTCAACCACCCTCCCTAACAGTGAGTAATGCCAAGAGAATTCAACGGGTGTGCACGGCAAGACAACCCGGGTGCAGATGCCAGCCTACAAAATCGCCCCTGGTTTGGCAGGCGGGAAGAGAATTCGCACCGCAAACACCGGTAAAAGGTGCAGGCGAATACCTGCACGCCGAGGCCCAAAGACACGCAATCGCCCCTCTCAGGCCCAAAGAGCGTATGTTCTGGACCGAATTTGACCATGATGGCACCAGGATTGCTTCGGGTCATCTGGCAGTCCATTTCTTCTTTCCCAACTTGCTGTAAATCCCATCGCCAGCCATGGCGAAACAAAAGGAGCAATCCAATGAATACGCACACCAAACGTTCGGTCGTCATTGGGATTGTGGTCCTGTCCTGGTTGATGCTGATGCCCTCGGCCGGAATGGCAGCACCCATCTTCGAAACCACCGAATACATCACCGGCATCGAAGGGCAGACCTACCGCTTCGACATCGCAGCCCCGGCGGGCGAATTCAAGGCCACCTTGAGCGATCTCAGTTACGGTCCCCTGGAATTTGATTTTGTGGGGCTCTCCATCTCCACGGCGGAGCAGACGCTGGGGGCCATCGATGCGCCCGGAACGATCTTTTTCAGCGGCATCCCCGAGACCAACTACTATGCCAATGTCTTCGGGGTCGGGGCCGGTGATTTCGATACCGGTCTTCTGGGCGTGCAGGTCGAGGCCGTGCCCCTGCCGCCTTCGCTGGTCTTTCTGCTTTCAGGGGTGGTCTTGATTGCCGTTTCACGTCGTCGCCTGGCGTACGCCATATGACCCGCCGGGTGGCGGCATGGTGGGCCGATTGGAACCTTACAACAAAACCATGGAGGGCTGGGCCGCGGGGTGAGACGGAAAGCGCGCGGAGCAGGCGCACCGCATCGGCGCACCTCGAAGCGGCGCATGATGGACTGCCCTGGCGATAGCGTGGATGCGCAATCCGGCCGCGCGCAAAACGCAGGCGCGGGCACCTAAGTGCGTTTTATCGTCGGGCGTTATTGGCGTGTTGCCTGGGTCAGCTTCAGCTCGGCGGCGCCGAATTTCTTGATGCGGCCGTTCACCTGCAGGGGCAGGCCGGCGTCGGGGTCGACATGGATAACGATGTCTTCGTGCATTCCCAGAAAGGAGAAGTTCTCCGGCGCGTCCAGATCCGAGGCCAGGGGTTCGGTCGTCAGCTTTATTTTGCGCGCCTTGACCGCGCCCGTGCGCTGCACTTCCGCGCCAGCCCTTTTTTCGCGAAAATCCACCGCAAGCGTTGCTTCGCCCCCAGGGCTGAGCGTCACGCGATGGAGCTGGCGTTTTCCGAAAACACAGACCACGAATGGGGAATCGGTGGTGATACGCTCGAGGGCCGATACCAAATAAATCAGCAGCAGGCGCTCCGACACCACCGGGCACCCCAGGCGCTCCCGGTCGAAAGCATAGAAATTACTTC
>JASJCD010000209.1 GCA_030066135.1 Desulfobacterales bacterium
ATCTTAAAGCCTAGGATGGGCACGAGGCTGGTGCTCATGATCTTGACCAGCGGCTCCAGATACCAGCGGATGGCCATGGCCAGGATGAGTAGCAGCAGGATGCCGGCCAAGGGCTCTAAAAAGAAACGGTCCAGAATGCTTTTCTGGGGTGCCCGAATCGAGTTGACGATAGCCCCCACCAGGCCGATGGCACCCAGGATGTAGCTCATGGTGACCATCAAATCCATGGCCTTGTGGGATTTGAGGTCCTGCAGCACGGGCAGAAGCACCCCGGTGCTGACGATGAATCCGTATACCAGCAAAATGCCACTCATAAAGTAGAGTGGGATATTTTTTCGAACCAATGACATGTCAATCCTCCCTGATTGCACACAAATTATGGAAAAGTCTCTACCGGTCGATTCGTAACTTGTTCCGGTCTGAACAGCGGATGGCGCCGAAAACAAACCTCCTTTCTGAGCGGATTTGTTAGATTTCGATTAGGTCGACTTTTCCCTTATCAATTTGCATGCCAGGATATATAAAACCATATCCATTTGATATTTATATATATTTTTAAATGCCTCGCCCCATGTGACAACTGGGGTGCCGCCAAGGGGCGGCATCGGACATGGCCAAATCGATGAATTTGCGAAAAACAAATTGATTTCGACCATTTATGCTTTAAGCATCGTTTCTTGAAGCTGCAACCGCACGGCGGCAGTGCCGCCGCCGGGCGGCACCCATGGCGATCGGGATGGGCCCACGGCCGGGCAGCATTCGCCAACCGCGGTCGGGCACGGGCCGAGGGGATCAGGGCAAGGCTTCGGAACGGAACTGTTCCGGATCGATCCCATAACGTTTGAGGATTTTCTGGAGGGACTGTCGTTTGATGCCGCTGCGTTCGGCCGCCAGGGAGACATTGCCGTGGGTTTTTTCCAGCAGGCGGGTGACATAGGCTGTGGTGAACTGTTCCAGGACCTGGTCTTTGACCACCTTGTACGGCAGGTCCGTGTCCGGTGCGGGGGAGGCCGGGCGCTCTGCAGGGGCCCAGTTCTGGAAACTGTCGGTGTCGATCACCGACCCCGGCGTCATGGCCATGACCCCGCGAATTGTGTTTTCAAGTTCGCGGACATTGCCCGGCCAGCTATGCCGCAGCAGCAGTTCCCGAGCCGCTTTGGTGAGCGTTTTTGGGGTAATATCAAGTTCACAGGCGGTTTTGCGGATGAAATGGTCGACCAGCAGCAAAAGGTCCTCGCTGCGCTCGCGCAGCGGCGGCATGACCAGCGCGGCCACATTGAGGCGGTAGTAGAGATCTTCGCGAAAAGAGCCCGCCTGCATCTTGGCTTCCAGGTCCTGGTTGGTGGAGGCGATGATGCGCACATCGACCTTGTAGGTCTTGGTCTCGCCCAGGGGCTTGATCTCTTTCTCCTGCAAGACCCTCAGCAGTTTGGTCTGCAGCGTCGGCGAGAGATCGCCGATTTCATCCAGGAAGATCGTGCTGCCGTCGGCCTCGCTGAACAGGCCTTTTTTATCGGTGGTGGCGTGGGTGAAAGCCCCCTTGCGATAGCCGAACAATTCGCTCTCCAGAATGCTCTCCGGCAGGGCCGGGCAGTTGACCGTGACCAGGCTGCGGCTGCCGCGGGGGCTCAGGCGATGCACGGCCCGGGCGGCCATTTCCTTGCCCGTTCCGCTCTCCCCCCGGATCAGAAGAGTCACATCGGTCGGGGCCACCGTCTGGATGGCCTTGAAAGCCTTCTGCATCTCCTGGCTCTGACCGACCATGTCCTGGAAAGGCGAATTCTCGCACAACTGCTTCAGCAGGCGCTCGTTTTCGCGCACCAGCCGGTTGCGCTCCAGCCCCTTCTTCAGCACGTGGATCAGTTTGGCCTCGTCAATGGGTTTACGGATAAAATCATAGGCCCCCTCCTTGATGGCCTCGACCGCCTGCTCGATCGTGCCGTAGGCGGTCATCATCACGATCGTGACAGCGTCGTCGAGGCGCCGGGTACGCCGCAGCAACTCCATGCCGCTCATCTCGGGCATCTGGATATCGGCCAGCAGCAGATCGATGGGTTCCTGCTCGAGAATCGCCAGTGCCTCCCGGGCGCTGGCGGCAATCATCACTTCGCAGTCGATCTCCATGGGAATCGTGCGCTCGAGCCCATGGAGCAGATCGATCTCGTCCTCGACGATCAGGATGCGGTCTTTCAATGCGTTGCTCCACGGCCCAGCGGCAGGGTCAGCCGGAAACAGGTGCCCTGACCGGGTGTGCTTTCCACCTGGATGTCACCGCCGTGGTCCTTGATAATGCCATAGCTGATGGAGAGCCCCAATCCGGTGCCCTGGCTCGTCTTCTTGGTGGTAAAGAAGGGATCGAAGATATGGTCGCGCTTTTCCGGTGCAATGCCCGCTCCGGTGTCGGCAATGGCGATGGCAACGGCTTCTCCCGCGCTGTCGATGCCCGAGGTGATCGTGATCCGCCCTCCCTTGGCCATGGCCTGTTTGGCATTCAGCAGGATGTTCATGTAGACCTGCTTCATTCTTTCTTCGTCGATCAAGACCTTCGGCAGGTCGCGATCAAACTGGCGCGCAATGGCAATCGAGGCTTTCTGGAACTGGGGCTCCAGGATGGCCAGTACGTCTTCCAGGCCGGTGTGGATGTCGGCCTTAATCTTGTGGGTGTCCTGCACGCGGGCAAAATTGAGCAGCCCCTCGACGATCTGCGAGCAGGCCCTGGTGTGTTTCTTGATAACCTTTACGTCGTCTTGAACCTGCGCGGTGTTGGCCGTATTCTTGGAAATCAGATTGGCGTAGCATTTGATCACTCCCAGCGGGTTGTTGATCTCATGCGCCACGCCGGCGGCCAACTGTCCGATGGAGGCCAGTTTTTCGGTTTGGGCCAGGTGTTTTTCAAGCTTCCGCCGGTCGGTCACATCCCGGATGATGCCCTCGAAGCCTTCCGGCGTTCCGTTTTCATCCATTTTAAGGTTGGCCGTAACGAGGCCATCCAACCGCCTCCCCCAGCGGTTGACCACCGAAATTTCATATTCCTTGACGAAGCCCTCCTCCCGGATTTTTTCGAAGAGAACGTCACCTTCCTGCCAGTCCCAGAAAAGCTGTTGGCCGGTTTCGATGGCCAGGGCCTCGGCCTTGTCCTTGAAACCGAACATCTGAATGCCGGCCTCGTTGATGTCGATCAGGCGCTTGCTCAAATCCCAGATGAAGTTGGGATCCCGGGACGATTCGAACAACCGCCGGTATTTGGACTCCGAGGTTTTCAAGTCGTCGTGGGTCTGCTGGAGTTCAGCCGCCACATTCTCGAAAGCTTCCTTGAGCTGATCGATTTCATCGGTGCCGGCGAGCTCGGCGGGCTCGTCCGGATCATCCGCATCTTCCCTGGCGCCGGTCAGTTTCTTGAAATTCTGCAGCAGCCCCTTCAATTCGGTGACGACGGTATAATTGAACAGCGCGTAGAAAAGCACCGTCAGACTGAAGAGCAGGCCGCCCCCGAGTATGAATGTCATCCAGGCCTGGCGTTTGATTTTGGCGAACGTGACGTCCACGGGGATGTAAACGACGTCCGCGGCGATGGCCTGTCCCATCTGGCCGCTGTAGTCGCTGTCCATGTCGGGATAGCGTGCGAGAATGGCCGGGGGGGCCGCCGCTTGATCGCTGTGGCAGCGCAGGCATTCGGGCTCCGCATAGATGGCCCGGAAGCGGGCATAGAAGGAATGGCCGTCCTTTTGGATCAGCCCTGACCATTCCCGCATGTTGGGCTCGCGGTTGAAGCGCGCGACCAGATCCGACTCGACCCCATCGGCCCGGTTGATCGGGTTGATGGGATTGATCGCGGCCCGTTTATACCTGAAATTCCTGAAGCGATCATGCACCCGCCCCATGATCTCACGGCCCACAAAGGAGGTGGACATGGCCTCGGGGATGAAATGGTCGTCCGGCACCAGGGCATACATCTGGGGCCGCAGCACGTCCTTGACGTAGGTGCGGGTGGCCTCCACAGCGGCGATGTAAATCTCGGTCTCTTTGTAGATATCGGCTTCCACCTGCTGCTTGCCCACCGAATAGACCACCAGCGAGGTGCCGATGCAGACCACCAGGAGGATGAGTCCGGTGCCCAGACGAAATTGGGTTTTAAGCGCTAATTTCTTCATGCCGCTCTGCTAAACCGGCGGTTCCCCTGCCGGTTGATTATTTTCACAGCCGCCTTACCAGTATCACAAGTTGCCAACCGAGGGTAGCCGCCTCCAGCCGGCGCCCCGATCAAAGGGAGATACAGAATGAAGATAAACCTTTTTCCACTTGTCCTGATCGGCCTCGCCGGGATAACCATCGCCGGCTGTGCGTCGCAGGCCCGCCAGGCAGACGACAACGCCCGTCAGCAGATCGCCCGGCAGTATGGCATCGACGGATTCGATCAGGTCGAGACCATCCGTTTCACCTTCAACGCCCAGGTAGGGGCCAAACAAGTGCAGCGTAAATGGGAGTGGAAGCCCGCCGCAGGCGAGGTCCGCCATTGGGCCGACAGCCAGCCCGCCGTCGAAACGTTCATTCATCCCATGACGGCAGAACCCTCCGACGCCAGCCTGAAGGCCCTGGACGCCAAATTTATCAACGACCGCTACTGGCTCCTTTTCCCCCTGCACCTGGTCTGGGACCAGAGCGCCGAAGTCGCCGACCGCGGTCAGGCCCGCAACCCTTTAAGGCCAGGCAAAGCCCGCCGCATCGAGGTGCGCTATCCGCCTGCGGGCGGCTATACCCCGGGGGACGTCTACGAGCTCTTTATCGGCACCGATGGGCAAATTGTCGCCTGGGTCTATCGCCGCGGCGGCAGCGAAAAGCCGACCCGCATGAGCACCTGGGAGAACCACCGCCGGCTGGGACCGTTGCTGATATCTCTCGACCACAACGGCCCCGACGGTTTCAGGGTCTGGTTCACTGATGTGGCCCTCAAGATCCGCGACCAGTCGGGTTGGGTCTACCCCGAAGACTGAAGCGGTGCCGGGCGCGCAGGCGGCACAGATTGATCCAGCGCTTCGATCAAGGCCGCATCACGCTTGTAGAAATCCTTACGGAAATGCACCTGCCCCTGGTCGTCGACCATGGCGGTCAGATAGATCAGTAGGACGGGCATGGGTTCGGGCATGCGAAACTTGGCCGTCTGGTTGGTGGCCAGGATTTCCCGGATGCGGCCGATGGTCCACGGATCGGAGGGGCGGTCGAGCAGCCGCTTGGCCAATTTATAGGGCTTGTCGACGCGGATGCAGCCCGCGCTGAAGGCCCGTTCGATCTGGCCGAACTCGGATTTGTAGGGCGTGTCGTGCAGATAGATGAAGTGCTTGTTGGGCATGATGAACTTGACCCGGCCGACCGCGTTGTGCGGTCCGGGCGCCTGGACGATGCGGTAGGGCAGACTGGCGGCGGTATAGCGATTCCAGTCCACCGTATCCGGATCGACCGGGCGGCGGTCACGATCGAAGACCTGCATGTGCTTCTTGGCAAGATATTCGCGATTCTTGCGGATCTTGGGCAGGATGGTTTTGCGCATAATGCCCTGGGGCACGGTCCAGGTGGGGTTGAATTCCACGCGCGTCACGTCGGCGCGGAAAGAGGGTGTCTCGCGATAAGGGTCGCCGACCTGGATACGGGCCCGCCAGACGATCTCGTCATCTTTATACAGGTGTCCCCGGTAGCCGGCCATGTCCACCAGTATGAAGGTGGCCGGCTGGTCGTGCAGGAGCCAGCGGCAACGTTCCAAATTGACGCGCAGCTGGCGAATGCGGGTCGCGACCGGGACGTTCAGCGCCGCCAGGGTGGCCGCCCCGACCTCGCCGTCGTCGTCGTCCCCACGGGCACTCTCCCGGTCCACCCGGGTCCTTTCCTGAAAGCGCAGCACGGCGCGGGACAACGCTGGCTCTAACACCAGTGGATCGCCGTCGGTGTCGATGCCCAGATCGCCGGTGCGTTTCAGCCGCTCCCGAACAAGCGGCACGCGGGCATCCCGCGTGCCGATTTCCAGCAGGGGCCCCTCCGGTATCGAAGCCCAGCCCCCCTCGGCAGCGATCTGGCGGTACCGGGCCAGGGCAGTCCGCAGGCGCCGATATAATGGGTGCGATGGGGCGCGTTCCTCCAGGCGCGCCTGAATGCGTCCGTCCGCCAGCGCCGCTGACAGCAAAGCGGGCAGATCCGCCTGGGCTTCTGCCGGCGGGAAGTTCCAATCGGGGTTGAAGCGGAGGGGATCGACGCACCCGTAGGAAAGTGCATGCACCAGCCGGAAAAAACTGTCACTGAGGAGAATATCCAGGCGGGCGTCATGCGGGCTTGCCGCCTCTGCCGCAGAAAGGGTGTGGGCGGCCAGACGCTGCAGGGCTTGCATATGGTAATGCTCGGGGACGAGGCCGTGAGTATCAGCCGCGCGGATGGCGGCAATCATGGCCCTGACATGGGCCGGATTTTGCCATGCCGGCTGAAAAGCGCGGCCCTCGTAGAACCGAACCAGGGGCTCACCCTGATTGTGACGGCCATCCGCAAGCTGCAGGCTGGCGATCTTGGCCCGCAGGCTCTCCGCCGTCGCCGGGAAACCGGGATCGCTATCGGCCAGTGCCGACCCTGCCAGGGCAAAGAAGACCCCCAAATAGATTAAGAGACGCATTGGCCTGCCTTTCATCAACCGCCGGCCATGCCGACGATGGCGTTATCATCTTGTGCGCACCAGAGGACACCGCCATGCCGGACGATACCCACTTGAACCGGTCTCTATAAACCATAATGCGGCGGAACGGAAGGCCAAGCCCGTTCGGACAGGGTTTGAAAACGGCCGCGAAACAGGGTAATATGCCGATCGCAAAGCGACAGTAATGACTTCAATACCGATCGAAAGTGAGGAACATTCATGTTGAAACTGGGTGAAAAGGGAACCATCCTCCAGCGTGACAAGGAAACCTACGCCATTGCCCCCCATATCCCCTGCGGCATGACGACCCCGGAGCAGCTTCGCAACATCGCCAATGTGGCCGAGAAGTTCGACTGCCAGGCCCTCAAACTGACCAGCGCCGCCCGGATCGCCATCATTGGGCTGCGCGAGGAGGACATCGACCAGGTGTGGGCCGATCTGGGCATGGTCCCTGGACATGCCGTGGGCCTGTGCGTGCGCAGCATCAAGGTCTGCCCGGGGACGGACTACTGCCGCCTGGGTCTCCAGGACAGCTTGGCCATGGGCATGCGCCTGGACGAACGCTACCACGGCATGGAACTGCCCAACAAGATGAAGATGGGGGTCAGCGGGTGTACCAACAATTGTGCCGAGAACTGCATCAAGGACATTGCGCTGATGGGCAAGAAAACGGGCTGGAACGTGACGGCCGGCGGCAACGGGGCCAGGAAACCGCGCCTGGCCGACACCATTGCCGAAGAACTGGACGACAAGGCGGCCATCGCCCTGATTGATCACATCATTGATTACTACCGTGAAAACGGCAAGAAAGGCGAGCGCATCGGCCAGATGATCGATCGGATCGGCCTGGAGACGTTCAGTCAGGCCGTGACGGGCTGACCGGCGTGACCCGCCGGACTCGCTCGGGGGGGGGCGGTACCGTCATCGGGATCGCGTCGCGCTGAAGTGCGGGATCATCCGATACCGATAGCGATACCGGCCCCGCTCAAGAACCGAACCAGGCAAACGAACGCCACCTTGACGCAGGAAATTTGAAGATTCAGCGCCACCTGACTAAAAGGGGCCGACATGCGTATTCTGCTCGTCGAAGATGATACCAAAATCGCTTCCTTCGTGATCAAAGGGCTCAAAGCCGAAGGCTATGCCGTCGACCATGCCGAGGATGGTGAAAACGGCCTTCACCTCGCCCTGACCGAGCCCTATGATGCCGCCATCATCGATGTCATGCTGCCGCGCCGCAGCGGCCTGGAAGTGATCCAGGAAATGCGCCGCCACCACCGGGATACC
>JASJCD010000210.1 GCA_030066135.1 Desulfobacterales bacterium
AGGAATTTGATGGAGACGGGCTTGTCGATGCGGCCGCGCACGCACATGAATTCGCAGGGGCGGGTGCAGACCAGACCGCACACCCAGGGGAAGGGGTTGTCGTGGCGGATGACCTCGATGGCTTCGGCGTCGCGGCCCTCGCCGATCAGCGAAACGTAGGTGGGCACATCGATGCCGGCCGGGCAGGTCATCTGGCAGGGGGCCGGAGACAGGCACAGGCAGTCGCCGGTGGCGCAGTTGTGGGTATCGATATGGCTTTGGAAGACTTCAGCGTTGTCGGTGACGATCCGCTGAACGTGTCCGCCCATATCGACCCCGGCATCGCCGGCGTCGCGCTGCTGCATTTCTTCAGCCAGCCGGGTGATGGCCGCCAGATGCTGGTCGCCGGCGCGTCCCGTAGCCACATCCGTCAGCAGCGCCAGGATCTCCTCTCCTCGGCGATGGTTGCCGGGATCGTGCAGGCGTCCTGCATCCAGGATCCCGGACACCTCCTTGATCAAGCCATCTACCGGACAGGTTTTATCGGGCATGAGATCAGGTCCTCCCGGCCCGGGGCCTCAGCTGGTCTGAACGTCCAGGGCCGCCACCGCCTCGGCGTGGCGCTGCTTGCGCACCTTTACGCTTTCATCCACGTTTTCGCTGAAAGCCAGGCAGTGGGTGGTGCAAACGGTGACGCAGGCCGGCTTCAATCCCCGGTCCACGCGCTCCATACAATAATCACACTTTACAGCCTTGCCGATTTCGGGATGCCACTGGGGCGCCCCCCAGGGGCAGGCCGTGATACAGGCTTTGCAGCCCACGCACAGGTCGTGATCGACGAAAACGATGCCATCCTTGCTGCGTTTCTGCATGGCGCCGGTGGGGCAGGCCGCGACACACCAGGGATCCTGGCAGTGGAAGCAGGGCATAAAAACGTAGGTCGCCCGTGGGAGCCCCCCCACCATCTTGGGGCCCACCGGTATGATCTGGCTGATCTTGGGCCCCACCGGCAGGTTTTTATTGCTCTTGCACTGAATCGTGCAGGTATTGCAGCCGATGCATTTCTTGGTATCCTGAAAGAGGTAGTACTTGCTCATGGAGTGCCTCCGATATCGCTGTGCCGCTGAATCAGGCGGCCTTGACCGTCACAAAGGTGTCATGAAAGGCCGGGCTGCCGCCGACCTTGTCGGTGATGTTTTCCTGCAACACGCTGTCGGATACGCCCCGGTTATAGCAGCGTGCCGCCAGCTTGGCTTCGTGGCCGAAGCCGTGGACCAGGAAAACCGCTTCCGGATGGATAAGATCGGTTACATATGCTTTTAATACACCGCTGCCCACCGGTGATGTTACCTCCACCAGGGCGTCGTTTTTGATGCCCAGCTCGGCGGCTTTGGCAGCGTTGATCCAGAGGGCGTTTTCCGGAAAAAGCTCATGTAGGTAAGGATTGTTCTGGGTGGACACATGGGTGTGCAGCACGACCCGGCCCACCACCAGGCGGAAGCGGCCGCTCTCGGCCGCCGGTACCGGCGTATAATCCGGAAAGGACGCGTGTCCCGCATCCTCAAGCAGAGACGACTTGAACTCGATTTTTCCGGAAGGCGTCTTGAATTTGAGGCCCGCTTCGCGATCCCAGAAAATCTGGTCCTTTCCGTAGGCCACGAAACCTTTGGCCTCGAAATCCGCCATGGTAAAACCCGTGCCCGCGAGCTGCCAGTTCACGAGGTCATCCATGGTTTTATAGGGGAAATACTGGCCGATGCCGATCCGCTCCGCCAGCTGCTGCATGATCACCGAGTATTCGCGCGTGTCGTAGCGCGGCCCCACGGCCTGGCGCCGGAGAAACATCTGCGGCTTGAGGCCGTTGGCCTGCTGAACGCCGTCGGTGCGCTCGAAATAGGTGGATTCCGGCAGGATCACGTCCGCGTACCAGGCCAGGTCGCTGTAATTGACATCCACGGCCACGATCAGGTCGAGCTTCTCCAACGCGCTTTTGAACTGGTTGGTGTCGGGAATGGATTTAAGCGGGTCGAAGCGGTTGATGATCAAGGCTTTGATCGGGTAGGGGTCCTCGGCCAGGATGGCCGGGGCCAGCATTTGGGGAACGCCGTGAGCGGCGTCCGGAATGGGGAAGTCCGGTGTCCCCACCTTGTCGAAACGCGGTTTGTCAGCTTTGGGCAGGCCCTCCTGCTCGACCAGTTTGCGGGCCGGCTTGCCGCCCGCCTCACCGGGACCCTTCTTGAAAAACAGGCCCCCCTTGGCTTCCACGCTGCCCATGAGGGCATTGAGGATCAGAATCGAGCGGCGCAGATAGATTTCATTGACATGGTGCGCCCCACGGTAGCCGTAATGGAAAATGACACCGGGCTTGTCCTGGCTGATTTCACGCGCCAGGGCTTCGATCTCGGCGGCCGGGATGCCGGTCTCGGCTTCGCCCCACTCGGGGGTGAAGCTGCGCACGAAATCCTGGAGTTCCGCCAGCCCCTCCACCCAGCGATCGACATAGGCCGTGTCATACAGCCGTTCTTTCAGGATGATGTGCATCAAGGTGTAATTGAGGGCCAGGTCGGTGCCGGGGCGGATCATCCAATAGCGATGCGCCTTGGTGGCCGTGACCGTGACGCGCGGGTCGATATAGGTGACCTTGGCGCCGTTTTCGATGGCCTGCATCAGACTGTTGACTTCCTTGACCGAGACGGCCTCGAAAATGTTGCGGCCATAGAGCACGATGTGCCGGGTATTCTTGTAGTCCATGCCCATCTGGGCGTCGGTGTGGCCGAACAGACTGCGGCAGGCGCTGTTGACCGAGCCCTTGCAAAGGGCATCATGGGTAAAATGATTGGGAGAGCCGATGGCGCGGAGAAAGGTCTTGCTGACCGGCGTCGCCAGGTTGGCCCGCTCGCCCAGTACCACGCTATGCCCGCCGTGCTCGTCGATGACGGTCTTTAGCTTGTCGGCCACGTAATCCAGGGCTTCGTCCCAGCTGGCTTTGCGCCATTGGCCCGCACCGCGTTCGCCCTCGCGGATCATGGGGGACTGGACGCGCTGGTCATCGTACTGAAATGATATGCCGGCGGCTCCTTTGGGGCACAGGCTGCCTTCCATGCCGGCCACGTGCGGATTGCCTTCCACCCATTTGACCTGCCCGTTTTCGACTTCGACCCGGATGGGGCAGCGCACCGAGCACATGAAACAGAGACTGTAAACGGATTCCGTCATCTTGACCTCCAACTTAAATGAAAACCAATAATAGCCTTTTCGCCGGCGATTTTACCAGTCGATAAACAGACGCCATTTCTGCAAGTTGCATACCATGGGTTTGGGAAGGGGTTGGCTGCGGCGACCGACGGGGTCCGGGGGTGAAAATTTGGTTTTTATTGGCTTTTTTTGCCATCGTGCCGCCCCGGGGACCAACTGCCGATCGCCAGTCAAATCTTGCACTGCCATGATAAAATGGCGACGCGGCGATATTTCTTTACGACGCCGACCCTATTCGTGCTGGTGCGGGATGCGGCCGTGCTTATGGGCATGCACGTGTTCGTGGAAATGGAGCGCCTCATCGGTTTTGATGTGGCCATCCTCCATGGAGTAGGTCAGGTCGGTGGTCTCCTCAAGAAAATGCGTGTTGTGTGATATCAGAATATAGGCCAGATCGAGGTCGTTTATCAGGCCAGCGAGTGTTTCCCGGGTTCGGTCGTCCAGGCCGGTCGTGGGTTCATCCAGCAGAAGCACCTCGGGCTCCATGGCCAGGACCGTGGCCAGGGACACCAGGCGCTTTTCCCCGCCTGAGAGCCGAAACGTCACGCGATTCTCAAAACCGGAAAGACCCAGACGTGCCAGGGTCTGCCGGGCCAGCGCGATCGCCTCGTCGCGTGATTTGCCGAGGTTGAGCGGCCCGAAAGCCACATCTTCCAGAACAGTGGGGCTGAACAACTGGTCGTCGGCGTCCTGGAAGAGTAGGCCGATGCGACGACGGGCGACGGCAAAATCGGTCTCTTTTTCCGCCGGCTGACCGAAAAGCACGATGCGGCCGCGATTCGGCTTCAACAGCCCCATAATGACATGAAACAGGGTTGTCTTGCCGCTGCCGTTGGGGGCCAGAAGCCCCACCCGCTCGCCGGCATAGAGGTTGAAATCGAGGTTTTTCAATACCTGCGGGCCGCCCGGATAGCTGAAGTTGATGGCGTGCAGGGCGATGAGGGCGTCGTTTTCCATTCCCAAGACCTTTCATTCCAGATCCAGCGGCCGGCTCTGCATGGCCGCCGCGATATGGCGCATGAATATTTCGATGACGGCCGGATGGGCGCCCAGGCCTTCGGCCACGGGCTTTACCGTCAGTCCCCTTTGTGACAGCTGGGTTTTCCAGGAGTCGGCCTGAACGCCGGCAATATCCTCCATGAAATGCGCGCCGGCCACAAGCATCAGGGGGCGCAGGACGACGCGCCGGTATCCGGCTGTCAGGAGCCGATCGGCCACGACCTTCGGCGACGGATCGCCCTTGACCTGTCCCAGCACGATTCGGCCGTCGAAACGGGAAGTCATCATCCGCGCCAGAAGCGCATAGGTCATCCAGGCCGGGTGGTCGGTACCGTGGCCCACCAGGACCAGGGCCTCATCGCTCTCCGGCGGTTGAACCGCCGCGATCCAACCCAGAAGGTTCTCGAAATCCTCCGGGGTTGAAAGCAGCGGCAGACCGAGCTGAATTTCCACAGGACCGCGGGCCGCCTCCCATACCAGATGATGGAATTCGATCCCGCAGATCAGATGGAGCGACTGGACGACCGCGCGCCGGCAGCCGGAATGATACAGCTGATCCAGCCGTTTCGTCGGCGTCGGCGGCGTCTCCCCGGTGCGCGCCTGAATGCGTCGGCGGATGGCCCGGGAGGAATAGGCCCAGTGGATCGGATGGCCGGGGAAGGCCTGCCGGCAGCTGGCCTCGATGCGCTGATAGGTATCGGCCGCGGCCGTGGCCGTACCCGAGGCCGCCAGGATGATCGGGGTCTTGCCATCCTCTGCCGTTTGGTTTACCTGAGCGGTCATTGCATGCCTCCGAACATTTTCATCCCGACCATTCCAGCCACAGAAGCACCACCATAACCGATCCCGCAGCCACTGCAAACCAGCGGTTGGCGGGGTGAGGCGGAAACACGGCCAGGGAATGAAAACGGCCGTTGAAACCGCGGCAGTTCATGGCCTGGTGGACCCTTTCGGCCCGGGCGGCGGCGCGGACGAACAGCATCCCCACCAGGTAGGCATAGGTGCGGTAGGTGTGCAGGCGGGTGCGCGGTCTGAAGCCTCTGATTTTCATGGCCGTGTGCAGGCGGTGGTATTCCTTCTCGATGACGAAGATATACCGATAGCACATGAGCAGCAGATAGACGAGTTTGGCCGGCACGCGCAGGCGGGCCAGGGCCTGTCCCAGGGTGCTGATTGGCATGGTGGCCGCCAGGGCCGTAAATGCGGCGATGATGGCCGTGGATTTCAGCGAAATCTGGGCGGCAAGCGTAATGCCGGGCCAATATAGATTCACCGGCCCCAGACCCGCAGCGACCGCCCCTTCGAAGGTCAGCGGCAGCACGAGCCACAGGAGCAGAAGAAAGCCCAGAACCACGGCCAGTCGCCGGAGGGCCGCACGGATTTCCAGCCCCGATAGCAACAGGAGGGCCAGCGCTGTCCCGCAGGCCGTCGCCAGCGCCGGAAAGGCATCGAAGACAGCGACCGTGCAGGAAAAGGCGGCGGCGGTGATAACCCGCAGCCGGGGATCGAGACGGTGCAGATAGGAATCGCCGTGGGCCAGAGGTTCGGTGATCATGGGCTCATCCGCTTTTCCGACGGGACCGCAAGTAGGCGACCAGCCCGACGATGCCCACGATATAGCCGATACCGCCGAAGACATCCTTGAGCGCGGGGCCCTGTTCCTGCACTTCCAGCCGGCGCAGGACGGGGGCCAGCTTTTTGTCCAAGGCGGCTTCGATCATCGCCTGGAGTTCGTCATCTTTTGGGGGGACCGCTGCCGGGGGCGTGGTGGCGTGCGCGTCGCTGGTCGTTGCCTCCAAAGGCGCGCCGGCATGGGCGGCGGTCGGGGCAAACGCTTCCGCGGCCAAAGTCCATTCACCGCGGTGGCCGCTGCCGGCCATGAGAACGATGCGCAGCGTCTCGGGTTTTGGAGGGGTGAACGCAAACCGGCCCTGTGTATCGGTCCGGCCCTCGAGCAGCTTCTCACCCGCGGCGTTGTAGACGGCTATCTGCGCATTTTTTGCCGATCTTCCCCCTGAGAATTTGCTTTGGGTATGTACGGTGCTGTCTTCCACCCAGGCAAATACCGTCACCTTGTGGGCCCAGGCGGATGTCGCCGCGATCGCCGTCAAGAGCACGATCGCGGCCATGCGCACGCTCCAGATCGCGTACCAGGTTCGGGCTGATGCTCGCCTAACTTTCATCGGAGTCCCTTTCAACGGGTGCCGGATCCGGGCGGCGGTCGTATCCGGGCAGCAGTTCCGGCTGGACCTTGATGAGAAACGCCACGCAGAATGACGTGATCACCCCTTCGATCACCATGACCGGGATGTGGGCGGAGATGATCAGCACGGTGACCTCCAGGAAATTCTCCTCCGTGAACATGAGGGCCGCGCCGGCCACCACCGCTCCCAGAAGAATGCTGACCAGGCCACAACCGAAGGCGGCCGCAAGGGCGATTTTGCGGCGGCGGTGCACCAGCGGCGCGAAGAGATAATAACAGATCACCGCCGGTACGGCCATGATCAGGGTGTTGACCCCCAAGGTGGTCAGTCCGCCGTACTGGAAAAGAATACCCTGCAGCAGCAGGGCCACGACGATGGCCGGGAAAGCGCCCCAACCGAGAAGCAGCCCGACGATACCGTTCAGGATCAGGTGGATGCTGGAGGGGCCGATGGGCACGTGAATCAGCGAGGCCACGAAAAAAGCGGCCGCCAGCAGGCCGGCGCGGGCGATATGGTCGTAGTCCAGCTGCTTGAGCCCAACGGCCGTACCCGCTGCGGCCAGGACCCCGCCCGTCAGCAGAACCGGCCCCGATAGCACCCCTTCGGAGATATGCATGGGTTCAGTTTCCCTGCCAGTCTTCGAACTTGACCCAGATGACGGCGCCCAGTTCCACTTCTTTGTCCACGCCATCTGCCTTGAGCGTATAATCCGCGGTATTCAGGGCGGCAAACCCCCACCAGCCCGCGCGGGGAGCAGCGTAGGCGAAGACGCCGTTTTCATCGGCTTTGACGGTCTGGGTCACCATGTAGTCCGTCGGTGCCCGGGCGGCCAGGTCACGGTTGTAGTATTCCACTTCGACCGCCGCGTAAGGCACGGGGCGTCCGTCGAATTTGACGATGCCCTGGAAAAGGTTGCCGGCGTACAATCCGTATGGTTTGGAAAGCGGGACGATTTCGGTCTTGAGACCGACTTCGCGGTCCCACCCGTCGTCGTCGCCAAAGGCGGTCACCACCGTTTTGGTGTAGTGGATGATGAAGACGTCCTCGGCCGGTTCCCAATAAGGCTGGGGCTCCAGGACGAAGACGTAGACGCCGGGTCGCTCGACGGCGAAAGCAGCCTTCCAGGCCGGGTGGTCCATGACCTTCGAAGGCTGCAGGGCCGACATGAGGTCCCGGGCCTGGCCGTTGGCCCAAACCTTGAAGGCCTTGGGCTTGTCGAGGGCCATGCCGACCATTTCCATGGGGTGGGAAAAACTCAGCTGCAGTTCGACCTGTCGTGCTTCATCAGCCATAATCATGTTGTCCGAGGGAATCACCATGCCGAAATGCGCCTGGACGTGAGCGCTCGAGCCCCACACCAAAATCAAACCGGCCAACAACACTGCATTTAATTTGCCACGCATAATTTCCTCCTCTTTAAACGCAAACGCCACGCAGGCCGTCCACTTTTCTGGTGGAGCACGCCTCCCTGGCGCATTGTCGTGGCGAAAGGATTGATGAACCTGATTGTTGACT
>JASJCD010000211.1 GCA_030066135.1 Desulfobacterales bacterium
GTGCTGATCGGGGCAAACGGGCAGAGGGCCTTGTAGCCCAGGATGGACGCCTCACTGGCACCACCGTGGGGTATCAGGGTCAAGAGACCGCTCACCGTAAATAGAATGGCAATCGCCGGCAACATCGCCCGCATGCTTTTTTTTGAGCTCATCTGGTTTTCCTTTCCTTGAAAGTGGTCCGCGGACCGTAACATCACATCCTATACGCGGGCCGTTCATTCGTGCCATGCGCCGGGGGTCTTGCTAACGTGGGGAGAGCCCCTGTCGCCACCGGTCTCCCATTGCCAAAAAGCACTGCATGGGCCCGCTCGTGAGGTAAAATAGAATTCATGACGCGGCGGCAGGCCGCAAACACAACAGGTCCCAACGGCCCAACGCGCGCGCCGAATGCGCGCAACGGCTGCCATCAACAAAAAACTGTTCGCGCGCTTAAATCATGGCGATTTCCGGCCGGGCTGCGAATTCAGCGCCAATGCGCGTCAATCGCCCCGATCAGCGTTGCGGTTTGATCAGCCAGTGCCGCCAGTCCGGTATCGCGCCGGAACACGATCTTCCGATCGCGATCCACGATGATAAACACCCGTCTGGACACCGGCAGCAGCCAGTGATCCGCATCATAGGCGCGGACCACTTCTCCGTCGGCGTCGGAGAGCAGGGTCAGGTCGTGGAGACCGTGCTTGTCGACAAACCCACGATGGGATTCGACGCTGTCCCGGCTGATGCCGAGGATTTTGATGTTGCGGGATGCGAATTTCTCTATGTTTTGTTGAAACTCAACAAATTCCGGCGTTCAGTTTTTAGAGTCGTCCTTGGGGTAAAAGGCGATCAGGGCACCCTGGTGCCCTTCCAATACCGTGCTCAGGGACACCATCGTGCCGTCCTGGTCCGGCAGGGTGAAATCGGGGGCCCGGTCGCTGACGGCCGGGGATGCGCCCCCGGCGCGGTGACCGGCACAACCGGTCAACACGAACATCACGAGCATCAGGGCCGCAAATGGTCTGCACTTCATGGTTGGGTCTCCTTTTTTTTAGGCCTGGTGGTTGATCGGCGCCCCGGTGTTTTCAGGCACCGTTTGCGCCCGAAGAATGTATTGCACATTATTTAATTGTGCACAACTATTAATTGCACAATTTTTTATTGTTTTTAAGATTAATCGGTGCCAAATTATTTTTTTGAATTTGAATTGATGGAGACGACCGATGGGCAATGATGAATTTCTGAAACTCGACAATCAGTTGTGCTTCGTCCTTTATGCCTGCTCTCGGGGATTGATCCGAACCTACCGGCCGCTTTTGGCCGATCTGGATATCACCTATCCCCAGTATCTGGTGATGCTGGTCTTATGGGAGCAAGACGGCGTATCGGTCAAAGCGCTCGGCGACAGGCTTTTCCTGGACTCAGGCACGCTGACGCCCTTGCTGAAGCGAATGGCATCGTCAGGCCTGATTGCGCGCAAGCGCTCGGCAACGGATGAGCGCCGCGTGAATATTTTTCTGACGGCCAAGGGAAAGGCGTTAAAGCAGAGAGCCTATGCGGTCCCGCAAACATTGCTCTGCCACAGTGGCCTGACCGCCGAGGCGTTCATGGGCCTCAAATCCGATCTGGAATCCCTGCTGGCCCGTATCCGCACGTTTGACCCTGAAAAGGATGTCTGCGCAGGGGTGTCGGCGGCCCCTTCCTCCCGGAAACAGTCCTAGCCCCGGTTTCTCCGTCGAAGCGCTATCAAGTCCGCACAGCGTGGCCATCGCCGTATTCTACTTCATGGTCACCCACCCTCTATACTTCCGGGGTCCCGAAGAAGATTTCGTGCGTTCTTGTCGTGGGACCAAGTCCCGGCTCCTAACTGTTTTGCGAGTAAATGATCGAGAATTACTGTCAATTGCTGACGGCCTGAAGCACAGGTGTACAGTATTAAACAAATCGAGTCTCTGTTACGGCTTGATGTTTGTCTTGCCTGCGGCCGGCCTTCTGTGGGGAGCTGATCGGTTGACACGCAACGCCAAAATCCAGACCCTGGTTGCCCAACACCACTTAACGGCCAATCTGGCTGTGGGCGAGATATGGATTTGGATGCTCGTGGAGTATCTTCAGTTGATCTGAGGCGTTTGGCGGGATGTAAATCAGGGGATGCAGCTTACGAATTGTGCGTACGCTGGGCAGGCTTGTCGTATGCTGCAATCAGCAGGCGATTGGGATTATCACATCCGGTGCCGCGATAGCTATGCGGCGTGACCAACAGGCACAAATTGTAACCAACGCGCCGTTCCAAGGCCATAAAAAACCATGCCGGAAAGACTGAAATTAAGGCGCTTCCCTAAAACTGCCCTTTATTTCTCGCCCAAGCGTTCATCGGCCTTGGGAACTTTGGTGCGCGCTTTTTCATGAATTCACACGCGGGTATTTTGTTTCCAGCAATCCCCTGATGCGATCACGGTGCACGAAAATGACCGTAGCTGAAATGCTGACGAAGAGGGCCGTGTATTGAATAAAGGGTATCAGAGCCGTATCGATAAAGTGTGAGATAATCGCCGTCAGGATTCCAGCAAGGTATAAGATATCTTTTTTTTTCGTTTCCCACATACGAATCAAGCCCTGCCCCGAAGCGATGCCCGCGATCACGGTGGATATAACAAGGGTATTGTCCGGTGGCTGAAAATGCGAGGCAATCCCGAAAACGAGGATGCCGACCAGCACGAACCAGGGAGAACGCTGGACGGCTTTGATGGCGGCCTGCCGAATCGATGTCTCGTCAGGCTCCCCAGCTTGATCGGCCGTGCGGCGGCCGATCTCGTTGGACAGTTCGAGCGCTTCGTGGGGTGCTGAAATCTTGTCGATTGCATCCAGTCGCTGCCGCAGTTCGCCGAGGTCCAGGCTCGAGAGGTCCATGGTGGTTCCTGGGTTTGGATTCGAGAAATAATAGCGGAAAGGTCTCAACATTTGACAGGGTCGTCAAGCGTTGATTGGTTCCGGTGGCCATGCGCTTCTGCGGTCATGCTTGGTGCGCAGGACGTGTCAAATTAAGTCAAAGGTCAAGAGCATCTCTATACTATCCCCCGAGCTAAATAAGCCTTAGTCATAGCCGGACAGATAGCGCCTGTTTCACTCTTCTATGCGTTGCTTGGTTTTCTTTGCCGCCGGTTGTTGGACGACATCCGGGCGGGCGGTTTGCATCGACTCGATCCGGGGCGGTACGGCCACGGTCGGAACCATGCCCTCCTGAGGTTTGTAAATCTTTGGCTCTACCGGCATTTGGAGTGCGCGCTGAAACTGAAATTGATGGTATTCGTCGACAAAAAGCACAGCCAGTGGTTTCTGTTCGCCTATTCCCTGCTCAATTCGGCTGTGAATCGGCGCATACCACAGAAGAATCGATCCGGCCAGCAGCGCCGCGCCCAGCAGGCCGCGAGGTCGTGGCGCCATGCGTGTAACCCTTCCAGCGATAAACCAGAATACCGCCATGTAGAGCACGGACTCGACCAGATAGATCAAATGCAGGGGGTCGGGAAAACGGATAAACCCCAGGCCGATCCAGAACAGTACGAAGCTTATGGGTGCAAATCCGATTCCGATCAGGAAGTCACTGACCGGAACCGGACAGAAGCCGACCAGCAGGGCAAAGATCAGGATTCGCGGCAGTGTCGGCTTCATGTGCGCAGGGCCTCCGGTATACGCATTGGTTGTTTAACATCGATGTTCAAGACCATCGTCCGGCTTCATGGAACGCATCCTAAATTACGCTTTATTCCCAAATGGCCAGCCGCGGCATCACGCTACTCAAACACGGATCACGTCTCCCGGTTGGATGAGGTCTCCGGAAAGCGACGGGTTTGCGGCGCGGATTTCCGCTATTGTCGTCCCATATCTATTCGCGATGCCCCACAGCGTATCGCCGGAAACGACGGTATGAGTGGGCGCGGATACTTCAACTTCGTCATCATCGGCCATATCCGAGCCCCATTGTTCTGCTACCTCGACATCAACTTCGGCGTCATGCAGATCCATGATCATGGCGCGAAAGCGTTCCATCGAAAATACCGGGCAGGCTTTGGGAGCACCATGGGTGATTTGTTTAATAACCTCGTTGTGCCCCATCACATGATCAAGCGGAACGCCGTAGGTCGCCATCAGGTCAAATACAAGATCGCGAGCCGTGAGCAATTGGCCGTCAGTGAAGTTGTCCACCGGGGTTTGTCCGTTGGCGCCAACGCCACCTGCGAGCGAGATACCAATGGATTTGGCGTTGAAGCCGGCAACGTGGGCGCCCTTTTTTTCAAGTTCGCGGCCGGGTTCGACGGCGCCGTTTCTTCGGATGACGAAATGGTAGCCAATACCGGACCATCCGCGCTGGAGGTGCCATCGGTGAACATCCGCGGCACCGATATCGGATGTTGCGGGCGTAGCCGTGCAATGCATGACAATGTGTGTGATTTCTCTCATGGATGGCCTCCTTTATTTTAGTGACTGGGCCGACGCTACCCCAATCACCATATCACTCAAAGGCTGAGTCGTTTATTTGTGACACCGTATATACGGCCTGCTATTGACACATTAATACTGAATTAAATGAAAGTACTTCCCTATTTACTCTTATTTACTTTCCTTTCAATCACTCATTTGGGATTGGGGGCAAGTTCGCCTTCTGCGTAAAACCGCTGCAGTTGCTTTCTATAGGGTGATAAATCAAACCCCTTCTCTTCGAGCCAATCCTGATTGTAATAGGTATCCAGATACCGATCACCCGGATCGCAGAGCATGGAGACCACGCTGCCTTTGTGACCCTGGGCGTTCAGTTCGGCCATGAGCTGGAAGGCGGCGTAGACGTTGGTGCCGGTGGAGCCGCCGGGTTTGCGGTTCAACAGCTTCTCCAGGAAGTGGATCGTGGCGTAGGTGGCGGCGTCGGGCACGCGGATCATGCGGTCGATCACCTGGGGCACGAAGGAGGGCTCCACCCGGGGGCGGCCGATGCCCTCCACGTTGGAAGCCTTGTCGCTGGTGACGGTACAGTCGCCGGAGTTGAAGTAGTCAAAGAACACGGAATGCTCCGGATCGGCCACACACAGTTGGGTATCGAACTGGCGGTAGCGGATATAGCGGCCGATGGTGGCCGAGGTGCCGCCGGTGCCGGCGCAGACCACGATCCAGGACGGCACCGCAAAGGGTTCGGCCTCCATCTGGGAGAAGATGGCGTCGGCGATGTTGTTGTTGCCGCGCCAGTCCGTGACCTGTTCGGCATAGGTGAACTGGTCCATGTAGTGGCCGTTCAACTCGCGCGCCAGGCGCGTGGCCTCCCCGTAGATGTCCGCAGTTGTCACCATGTGGCACCTGCCGCCATAGAAGGCGATCTGGTCGATCTTCTGCTGGGAGGTACCCTCGGGCATTACGGCGATGAAGGGCAGGTCAAGGAGATTGGCAAAATAGGCCTCGGACACGGCTGTGCTGCCCGATGAGGCCTCGACTATTGTAGTGCCCGCGTTGATCCAGCCATTGCAGAGTCCGTAGAGAAAAAGGGAGCGCGCCAGGCGGTGCTTGAGGCTGCCGGTGGGGTGGGTGGATTCGTCCTTTAGATAGAGCTGGATGCTCTCGATGGCCGGGAGGTCCACCTTGATCAGGTGGGTATCCGCCGACCGTTGGAAATCGGCCTCGATTTTTCGGATGGCCTGGTTGGTCCATGTGCGCATGCTTAATGTCTCCAGTTGAGGTAAATCCGCCGCTGGAAGACAGCACATCGTTCTGATGGGATCGCGATCATGTGCGACGGCCTAAAAGAGCGCCGTGATCATTGAGCTGTGCCATTGCGGCGAGAGAGGCAGGATGCCGGCCTATGATCGAGCAAATAGGATATCGCTCACATATCACCCCGGATGTTGGCTTGTAAACACCCTGCTGACAACGATACAGTCGGTGTCGGGGCTGTCAGCGGATTGCCGTTGCCAGCGCCCATTGCTATGCATAAATTCCGGTTTTTAAGCCCTGAACCCAGCACTCGGAACTTGAAGAGGTACGGCATGATCAACCAACGGCAGGTATCGCCCGGGCTTCAGCCCTGGCTGGAGACATTCAATCGGCAGATGGCTGATCTGGTGGCCGGGGGGTTTAAGGCCACGCCGACCAATGCACGCGAGGGCCTGGCCAACCTGACACGGGCGCTGGTCACGGAGATTCCCGACATTGCCTGGTGCCAGGACGACATGATCGCCGCTCACCCTTTTGATGTGCCCGTGCGCATCTATCACCCGGAACCTACCGAGGCCCTGCCGGTCCTGGTCTATCTTCACGGGGGTGGGCATATGGCCGGCAGCGTGACCGTCTACGACCCGATCTGCCGCAAGCTGGCGCGGGCCGCGCGGCATATCGTGGTGTCGGCCGACTACCGCCTGGCCCCGGAATGCCCCTACCCGGCCGGTGTCACCGACGCCTGCAACGTGATCAAGCATCTTTGGCCGGTACTCAAGGCCCGCGGGCTCAAGTTTAACGCGCAGCTTTCTCTGGCCGGCGACAGCGGTGGCGGTGCGTTGTGCGCCAGCGCGGCGCATCGGATCCAGTTCGATAGCGGGATCACCATCCGTCGCCAGGTGCTGATCTACCCCAGCCTGGATTACACCCTGCAGTGGCCTTCCATCGAACAGAATGCAGCGGGGTATCTCCTGGAGCGGCGTCGGATCGAGTGGTATTTCGACCACTATTTCCCTGCGGGTACAAACCGCAGGGCGGTATCGCCCCTTTACATGGAGACAAGCGACCGGATGCCCGCCACCCTGGTGATCACGGCCGAATTCTGTCCGCTGCGCGACGAGGGCCAGGCCTATGTGGAAACATTGGGACAGGCCGGCATCGAGGCCGAGCACTTGCATCTGGACGACATGATCCACGCCTTCCTGAACCTGGAGGATCTGGTCCCGGACACCTGCCAAGCGGTTTATGCCCGCATGGGCCGTTTTCTCAACCAGCCATGAATGGCCACGCCCGCCGTTTGGCACACCTTCCCGGTAATCAGCGCCGGATGGATTGCCAGGCCCGGTCGGTGTGCCTATTATTTTAGCCCTCAACCCTGAATCGGGAACGAACGGCATTATGACCTATAAACCGCCATGGTTAAACCTTATTTGCATGGGCGTGATGGTCGCCTCGATGAGCGCAGACGCATCCGCCGCGCGTTCGGTGGCGGCCATCAAGGCTGACATCCTGAATTTGTCCCAAGGCTTCATCGGCCAGGGCGATCCGGATTTCTCCAAACAGCGGACGCTCGAAGTCCTGGTGACCGAGCTGCTGGCGGCCGCCCCCCAGCCGCCGGTACGCGACCGGATGGACCTCTTGGCCGGCCCCTGGTACCAGGTTTGGGGGCCCTACGACTACCGCGGCAACGACCGCGGCACGGTGGATCCCAAGATCACGGTGGATGAAATCTACCAGGTCGTCTTCCGCGACGGCTACTATTACAACGTCAATCCGGTACGGGGTAAGGACCGGATTGCGCTCCTGCGCGGGGAGTTTCAGCTCGTACCGGACAAACCGGACATGCTGCGGGTGCGCTTCACCCGCTTTCCGGGCAACAAGGGGCGGCCCGCGGACATCCCCATCTGGGAGCTGGCCGCCTTGGCCGAGGCCGGTAAACTGCCCGCTAAGACCACCATCGTGCCGGGTTTCATCGTGCGCTGGTTCTTCGGCGGCGGTGCCCTGCGGGAAGTCTACACGGACGCGGACATGCGCATCACCTACGGCGGCGACAGCGTGGATGACCGCGCAGACGAGCACATCTACATCATGACGCGCCCGGCCGCGGCGGCGGGTGGGTCGTGAATCTCGAAGACAAGCTGACCATCCTGGCGGACGCCGCCAAGTACGACGTTTCCTGTGCCTCCAGCGGCAGCCGGCGTAAAAACAGCGGCCAGGGGCTGGGCAATGCGGCCCCCGCCGGGATCTGCCACACCTACACCGAGGACGGCCGCT
>JASJCD010000212.1 GCA_030066135.1 Desulfobacterales bacterium
CCAACCCGACCGATCGCAACCGGGCCGGCTACCTGGGAAGCGAACGCGACGGGGGTTTCGCCCAGTATGCGGCCGTCCCGGAAGAAAACGCCTTTACGATTCAATCCGACTATTCAGATGCCGAGTTGGCCTCCTTCCCCTGCGCCTACTCCACAGCCGAACACATGCTGACCCGGGTCGACCTGCAAGCCGGCGAGAGGATCGTGATCACCGGCGCTTCGGGCGGCGTGGGCTCCGCCCTGGTGCAGCTGGCCAAACGCCGCGGCGCCATGGTTTTGGCAATCTCCAGTGGTAGTAAACAGGAGGCCCTCCAAAACCTGGGAGCAGATGCGGTTATCGATCGCGCGACCGGCGATCTGACGGATCGGCTGAAGAAATCCCTGCCCGGGGGGGAATGCGACGTGGTGGCCGACGTGGTCGGGGGCGACACTTTTTCGATACTGATTGCGCTGCTGTGCAGGGGCGGACGCTATGTGGCCTCCGGCGCCATCGCCGGCCCCATGGTCGAACTGGACCTGCGGGCCCTCTATCTCAAAGACCTGGTGATGCACGGCGCCACCGTCATGCCGCCGGGAATCTTCGCCCGCCTCGTCGAATACATCGAGAACGGTGAAATCCGCCCCCTGCTGGCCCATCAATTCGATCTGCGCAATATCCATGACGCCCAGCGGGAATTCCTCAAGAAGAACTATTTCGGAAACATTGTTATGCAGCCGCCGGGCATTTCATCGTCCGTATAAACGAGAGCGCATCAGGCACACCAAACACCACATACTGAGCGTGTATGGGAATTGGTGGTCATACATATCCCAGGAGAGATGGTTCTCGGTCTGCATATAAAATTGGTGAGTACAGGATTTAACGATCTCAGTCATTTTGGCTTACTCGCACTCTATTTGAAATAATACGATTGCTGGTTTCGTGGCACGCAATCGTAAATTTCCTCAGCCACGATTTTCACGTGATGCTCCCTATTTATATCAACCCAAAGAAGCCGGCATCGACCCATTATGAACGGCCGATAGTCTCGCCCGCTACAAGGGTAAATATTACACCCTGGCCGACAGTGCGTGGGACCGGGTCGCTTTCAATGTGCTCCTTATTCACTTATAGGTAACCGTTTCGGACGTCTCCCAGGTGGGGATTCCGATCACCATCTCGAAATAGACCCGAACCGGCAGCGGTTGACATGGGAATACAGGTGTTAATTTTAATTTTTTTTAGTGATCTTAATCAGAGAACTGCATAGATAGGTGGGTTTTTTTGACGCCACGTCAACAGGCGCATGAAATCGTGTCCAGTATCCGTGTGCCAAACAACCCCGGTGGGACGTAATCAAATAAAATCGTTGTTGAATCAATGGAGATGATTGCATGACATTCAGGCGATTGATCATCTGTTTCTTGATCATGGGGGTCACGGCGGCACTGATGGTGACCAATGCGGCCTCACAGGCGCGCGCTTCGGAAAACGCACCCGAAGCGGATAACGATCGGGGCGTCTCACCCCCGGCAGAAACGCTTGAGAACCCGCTCCAGCCGGCGGACACCTCCAGCCCACGTGCCACTCTGCGAAGCTTCCTCGAGGACGCTAAGGTAATAATAGATGAGCAGCAAAAAAGCGGGAGGACCACAACCCCCCGCGCCCTTCGGGCCCTTAATCGCGCCGCATCGACCCTGGACTTCAGCACGACGCCGGACAGCGAGTCTTGGTCGGTTAATTCGGCCAGAATAAGTATGCTGTATGAAATCCTGGCACGCATCGCCTTGCCGCCCGACAACGCGATTCCCGGAGAGGACGATGTGGCCCAGGGGCATTTGACCCGATGGACCGTGCCGGGTTCCCGGATCCATATCCAGCAGATCGCCGAGGGCCCGCGCGACGGCGAGTTTCTATTTTCAGCCTGGACGGTTCAGCGGCTGCACAGGTTTTATTGGAAGATCAAGCATTTGCCCTATAAACCGGGGGCGATCCCCGGCATCTATGAATCGATGCTGCGCAGCCAGGAAACCATCTTTTATCGCGAGGCGGCCATCCGCAACCGACTGCGGCCCGTCGATACCACCAGCCCCCGCTCCACGCTTCAGGGTTTTCTGGACAGTGTCAACCACGCCTATGCCCTGGCAACGGATACCAATGCCGCGCTCAGGGACGACCCGCCGACGATCACGTTGGACGAGGCCCGTAAAAATAGAACCGAGGCCCGGAATTTACTGCGGCGCGCCCAGGCGACCCTCGATCTGCGCCAGGTGCCCCCGGCCATTCGCAATAAATTCGCCGCCGAATCCGTCCTGCTGTTGAAGGAGATATTCGACCGGATGGCCCTTCCGCCGATCGAAACCGTTTACGACCTGGCAATTGTCCGCACGGAGCGGGCGCGCCTTGGCGGCGCAGGGCCGGTGCGCTGGCGATACCCGAATACCCGTATCGAAATTGTCGAGATTTTGGAAGGCGCCCAGCACGGACAGTTCCTTTTCAGCGCGGAGACCGTCCGCCATTTGAAAACATATTACGAGCAAGTCGAAAACCTGCCCTATCGCCCGGATTATATCCGCAACCAGGGGGATTACATTTCACCGGAAAAATCCGAGGGATTCCACAATTTCTATATCTCCACCCCCGGCTACCTGGTGCCGCAGTTATCATTTCTGGGACGCCTGGTCGAAGGCCTCCCTGGCAATTTCCACAACATCTACCATGACCAGACGCTCTGGCAGTGGATTGCCCTCATGCTCACGTTCCTTGTGGTCGCTGCCACGGCCCTGGTAACCTACCTTGTCATCAAACGCCTGGCGGAAAAGCTGGACCCGCCCCTGGATGAGTGGCTCAAGCTCCTGACCCCGCTTGCCATCGCCGGATTCGTATACGTTGTCATCGAATTCGTCAGCAATGATCTCAATATCACCGGCGATGTCTTGCTGGTCGTTTCCACGGCGGGCAGTGCGCTGGTCACCGCGATGATCGCCTGGGCGGTCTACGACCTCTGCCGGGCAGTTGCGCAATCGATTATTGCCCTGCCGCATGTCGACCCGGAGAGCGTGCGCGCAAGCCTGCTCAACCTGAGTTCACGCATTGTTGGCGCCCTGCTCTTCGCATGGGTGTTTGTGGAGGGGTTACGCGCGCTGGGTGTGAACGTGGTGCCCCTGGTGGCCAGCCTGGGGGTGGGTGGTCTGGCCGTGGCCCTGGCCGCCCGGCCGACCATGGAGAACATCATCAGCAGCTTCATGATCTACCTGGACAAGCCCTACCGCGTGGGCCAGCGTGTCAACGTGCTGGGGCAGAACGGCACCGTGGAGGCCATCGGGCTGCGCTCCACCCGGATCCGGCTATTGACCGGGCCGCTGACCTCGATTCCCAACGAGAAAATGGTCACGGCCGAGGTCGAGAATATCGGACGCCGACCCTACATCCGCCGCCTGTTCAACGTCACCATCACCTACGACACGCCGCCGGAGAAAATTGTTCGCGCGGTTGAGATCCTGAGGGAGATTCTGTCCGTGCCCGAAGAAGATAGGTCGCCGGCCCCCGATAAAGAATTGGCGTCCATGTTGTCCCCCGCCCTCGCGGCCATTATCGAGGATGCTGAAAAAGAGCGCCATCCCAACGAAGCCATCAACCAGAAGGATTTTCCTCCGCGGGTCTATTTCAACGAACTGAACGCGGATTCCCTGAATATCCTCGTCATGTACTGGTACCACCCGCCCGAATACTGGCCCTACCTGGAGCACGCCACCTGGATCAACATCCAGATCATGGAGCGCTTCAACGCCGAGGGAATCGATTTCGCCTTCCCCACCCAGACCCTGCACCTGGCCGGCGACGACAAGCGCCCCCTCACCGTGGGGCAGCGCTGGGAGTCCGAGGAAGAGACCTTCTCGCCCAGCGCGGTTCTGGCCCAGGCCGCGGCCCTGGGCGCGCAGGTTGCGCAGATCCCCCCCACACATGCCAGCGATTCGGTGCGGCCGGAGGTAAAAACGCATGACGATACAAAGTCTAAGGGTGTCGAAGGCGAACTGACTGACGCGCCGCTCGAAGACGATGTCATGGGCGGTGATGATGGACAGGATGACGACGATATCCGTTGACACGGCTGAAGGCACGATCCACCGAGTGGGAATATATTCGATAGCCACATATCAAAATGTATTCTAAGCGGTTATATCCGGAGAATACGCAATGCCCTTTCTACCACTCCCTTCATGGCTCGATGCAGTGCTTTTTGTCGCGGCCGCAGTAATTGTTGCGCTTGGAATGTATTTTTCCCTGCGCTGGTTTCTATCCCGCTATGCGGCCGGCGATACGCAGGCCATGAGCGGTCCCTCGATCCAGCGCATGGGCACCCTCTAAGCACTAATCAGGGCGGCCAATTCTTGAGATATCCGATCCCAATCGCGTGCCACCATTAAACGAAAGGGCATGGACGCGATCAACTAGTTTGTCCCGAATATTTCATGAAAATTTTCTACCCAATAAATTTTATGGAAATATATTGATGATATAAGCGCTATTGGCGGTGTGATTTTCTGGTGACCGTTTGTATCCTGCGCCGTTTTCCGGGAACGCAGAAAGAATTCACCCTGCGGGCGCGTCCGGGATGCCCATTGGCGGCGTCATCAGGGGCTTGCGGTAGCAGGGGTACAGCGGCCCCCCTGATGCCTTGCCAATGAACATCTCGAACGCGTGAAATATCCGGGTTGGATGTGCGGCCCTTGCTTTAAATATCGAGAATTTCGTAAATCTGCTCAGTGACCGGCTTCGAATTATCACACCAAGTCTCTCTCACACTCCGAACCAATTTTTGATATGTCCCGGCTTGCTCTTCTTTGTATTTGTATAAATCCGCCTTGTTTCTAAAAAGAATTATTGCTCCATATTGAGATTCGTCACTTGAGTTTCGGAAAAACTCTGCACGACGGACACCATTAACCCCACGAAGTTCCGATGCTGAAGTTTCCATCCATTTTTCGACCTTTTTACCCGGAAGGGCATGGTAGGTTACGACACGCATAAACATAACGAAGCCTCCTCGTCGTATGATTCAAAATTTTTTTTATAAAATTCGACTTGTTACCGTCAGATTAGGCGGATATTTGATTGGAACAGACAGGCGCAGTTTGCAGAGGAGGGTCAGTGAGAAGAAGCGAGTCCACAGGTTGAGCTCTATAGTTCGTATTCTAGTACCACCAGGTCATAATTCAAGCATGTTCCTTAGATTTATAGTTCGGGCCGACAAAAACCGCTCTGCAATTTTGAGCAGGCCGTTAAAACATCTCGTGGTATTTTTTAATGATAAATTTTCATGTTTAAGGGCACCGGTAGCCGGCGCCCCGATTCTTATCTATCTGTAAATATTTTCGATTCACCGGATCGCTTCGACATCGCTTATGATTTCAGGGTACCGCTGGGTGGCTGACTGATTCGCATGCCTCAAGATGACCTTGCCTGCGATCCCGCTATGATCATCTGACCTGGATGTGTGTGTTGCTGCCAAATTTATTCCACCTTGACAATTATCAATCGACACCAATCCTAAAAGCAATTTAGGTCCACACTTTTTAGAAAAAGAGCCACACCAGACAATGAGACGTGTTGCGAGGCAAATCATAATGAAAATATCAAGAATTTTCAAACCATTAGGCGTGATACGCAGTTTGATGGTCTTTTTCTTGCTGCCAGGCATGCTTGCAATTCTCACCCCACAGGCAGGGGCAGACTTAAAGGTCGATAACCGCCTGTATGCCGAACTGCTGGGCAAGCATACCAGCGAAGGCCTGGTCGACTATGCAAGCTTTAAAGCGGAGCATCCGAAGCTTAAAAAATATTTAGCTTACCTGGCAGGAATCAATCCGGACGAGTTGAGCCGCGACGATGCCTTCGCCTACTACATCAATCTGTACAATGCCGCCACCATCGACCTTATTCTGGATAATTATCCCGGTATCGATTCCATCAAGGATATCGGCGGCTTTTTCGGCAATCCCTGGAAAATCGAATTCATCATGCTGAAAGGCAAAAAGGTGCACCTGGACCACGTGGAACACGAAATTTTAAGGCCCACATACAAGGATCCGCGGCTTCACTTTGCGGTCAACTGTGCTTCCCTGGGCTGCCCGCCCCTGCACGCTAATCCCTTTGAAGGCAAGACCATAGACGCTACCCTGGATAAGTTGACCCGCCAGAACATGGCCGATTCCGCCCATACCCGTCTGGAGGGCGAAGACCTTTATGTCAGTAAGGTCCTTGACTGGTTTAGCGAGGATTGGGGCAAGAAGGAAGACAAAGTCGCCTTTGTGCGGAAGTATTCCTCCCCCGAACAGGCCGCCAAAATCGACCGGTTGGGCGGCAGCCTGGATCTGAAGTATTCGGACTGGGATTGGACGCTGAACGACCCCAGTTTCAAGAACATATCTAAAAAATAATTCAGGTGTCTTTTACATCCTAACCCCGTAAAAAATGATCCCGTAAATCTTCAAGCCAAGGACTATTTTTGAGAATTGGCAGAAAAATTCCGTCAGGCCAGCGCTGTTGTCGTGGGTGGGTATTCAAATTGAAATTGGTCCTCAACCGGGGAAGCGTTGCCGTGGAGGCGGCACCGGCATTGAAAGGGGTGCACACGGCCTGGATAAGGCAAGTAACAAGATCGCCAAAGCCTTGAGCTGGAAGGCATGGAAGTGGTTGACCGATTGGCAACAACCGGCAATACCTGCACCTAAAATATTTTTTACGCCGTTGTTGCAAGGCTGTGTTCTAATAATTATTAGAAGCTATCTCAAAAAAGTCTTTTGGCCCCATCTCTGTGTTGGGCGCTCATTTCAAGTCATCGAAATACAGGCGTATTCCTCCGGCTTGAAATTCGCGGCCGCCTTGATCTGGAACCAAAATCCCATTTTTGAGATAGCTTCTAATAGATTTCACTTAATCCTGATGAGTGGTGTGTGTTGGCCCGGATGCAACTCATTGGAATAAAGAGGAGTTGAACTCAAATGATAACAACCATTGTCTTCGGCCTCGCCTGCGTCCTGCTGCTGAGATGGATCATATGGGGCACGACCAGACTCTTTGCGCAGGAGTGGGAGTCGGATCATGTCTGCAACGCCGGGCTTCAGGATAACCGGGATGAAGCGATGCGCATGAAATGCCTGCTTCACAGCGGATTGTCAGAGTGATTGCAAATGATCTGCGAGCGGGAGATCTGGATACAATCGCATTGCTGATACAGCCGACCGCCCAGATTCACCTTTTTGCCCCAGCTGGCAGTTTTTCTCGGTTTCCTGCCTTCGTCATCGGTAATTGATATGGGCTGAGGTTAGCGCTCTGACTCACCAATCAGCCAAGTCCCCAAAACCGCCTTCACCTCAGGGTTACAGATTCCTCCATCGTATCTGCCAGTTGACCGGACGATGGCGGCTGCTGGTCCCGCACGAATCAAGCCGGCAGCTATATTGAACAGCCGATCTCAATCAATCTCCACCAGGGCAGACACCTCTCGGCGACACCCGTATCATGAGAGCCCAATTGCTCTCCCTCCGTAACCAGTAATCGATATCGGCAACGCTTGTAAATGGCAGTAATACCTGTTTAGGCGTGATAGGGTACTCACACCTGTTGCCTGTGGACGGCCGCAATCGTTTGTCTTATGATAAAGCCAATATAAAAAGGTACGGAAACGACAGATGCCCGAGCAACTGAAATACAGACCGATTTTACTGGACGGAGGTATGGGGCGCGAATTGCGTTTTCGGGGGGTGGATGTGCCCGAAACCATCTGGTCGGCGGGGGCCCTTATAACGGATCCCGGTGTCGTTCGCCAGATCCATATGGATTACATCGCCGCCGGGGCCGATATTATTACGACCAACACTTACGGTATTATCCGCAGCGACCTTTCCAATGTCGGCATCGCTGACCGGTTTG
>JASJCD010000213.1 GCA_030066135.1 Desulfobacterales bacterium
CGCGGGTACGGCAGCCCGGCGACATCTGCTGCCCGGGGGGCGGTGTGGAACCCCGCATCGACACGCTGCTGGCGCATCTGCTCCGTCTGCCGGGCTCACCGCTCAGGAACTGGGTCCACTATCGCCGGTGGCAGTCGGAACATCCACGCGAACTCAAAAGGCTTCACCTTCTGCTGGCCACCGCGCTGCGCGAGGGCCTTGAAGAAATGCGCCTCAATCCGCTGACGGTGCGCTTTCTGGGAAGCCTGCCACCTGAGCCCCTGGTCATGTTCCGCCGGGTGATCTATCCCCTCGTAGTCTGGGTCGACCGCCAGCAACGGTTTTATCCCAACTGGGAGGTCGAACGCGTGGTAAGGATTCCCCTGCATACCCTCCTAAAACCGGATCACTATATTTGCTACCGTCTATCCATGCCGCGATCCCCCCCGGGTGCGGGCGGCGCCAATCGCCTCGATTTCCCGGCTTTGCAATGGTCGACCCCGCAAGGCGCCGAAATTTTGTGGGGTGCCACCTACCGCATTGCGATGCGCTTCCTCGATCGCGTCATGGGGTTTACCGCCCCTGGCATTGAAACCCTGGGGGTGATTGAACGTGAACTGACGCCGGAGTATATGACCGGCGCCGGTTGAAGGAGCAAGCGTATGTATTTCGGGGCCATGAACTATCCTATCCTTCCGGTGCTGGAAGAAATCGAAACCTTCGCTGCGATGGGTTTTGATTATCTTGAACTGGCCATGGATCCTCCTGAAGCCCATCATGAAAGACTGCAGGTCCAATCCGCTGCCATTATGGCCCGTCTCGCCCATCACCGGATGGCGCTGGTCTGCCATCTGCCGACCTTTATTTCCACCGCCGACCTGACCGCGAGTATCCGCCGCGCGTCGCGGCGTGAGTTGCGGGCCTCCATCGAAGTGGCCGCCAAGCTGAAGGCCCGCCGGGCGGTTCTGCACCCAAGCTTCATCGGTGGGATGGGGCGCAACGTGCCGGCGCTAGCGGCTGGCTATGCCCGCGAAAGTCTGGATGAGGCTGTTCGCTGCGCCGATGATGTGGGCCTCGATCTGTGCCTGGAAAATCTCTTCCCCCAGTTGACACCATTTGGCACGCCGGATGACTGGGAGGCGTGTTTCGAACGGTATCCGCAGTTGGGTCTGACCCTGGACATCGCCCACGCCCACATCGGACCGGGCGGTATGCCGCGGATCCTGGATTTCATCTCCCGCTTCAAATCACGGTTGCGGCATCTCCACGTCAGCGACAACTTTGGCCGTTGGGACGACCACCTGCCCATCGGGGAGGGCCGTATCGATTTCCCGGCGGTTGCCGCAGCCCTGAAACAGATCGGCTATCGCGAAGGCGTAACGCTTGAGATCTTCTCGGAAAATCGCGACGATCTGCGGCGCAGCCGTGATCAGCTGGCAGCCATGCTTGAACCGCCGGCCAGACGCCATACGGTTTGATGGCGCGGCGCGATGCGCCCAGGCGGATGGATGCCAGACAAGCCGGCGCGCCTGATTTTCAGCAGGAAATCCCCAATTTCTGAAGTTCGGCCGTGACAACGGCGCGCCAGCCGCGATTGGCGCGCGGATTGGCTGGGCTGGGATGCGTAATCTGACCGGTAACGATGCCGCCGTCAGCCGCCGCAGCCACGCGCCGGGCGGCAAACGCGCCGATGCCCACAGCAAATTCGGGCTGGAAGTGCTGCAGCGTTCGTCTGAGCGCCTCGTCGCAGATGGCCAGCAGGGGACGCCGTTCAGCGACCGGCAGTTTGTCCGGCGTGCGATTGCGGCCTTCGGCCTCCATGAACATCAAAGGACAGTAGTTGGCCACGAAAAAGTGCTTGAAGAAGGCTCGTGGCGTTCCGTAGGTTTCGGCCGCCCAGCCCCAGAGCCGCCGGCCGCTGACTTCGCTGCGCCCGCAGTCGAAGCCCGTCACCGGACGCTTGGGGTGTTCCCGGGCCGGCTTTTCCACCGGATCGCAGATACCCATCCAGTCGCGGACAAGATGGACTTCGCCAAAGGGCACGCCGGTTTGGGCCATCCCCCAGGGCCCGGGATTCATGCCCACCAGTAGCACCCGTTTGGGGCGGCGGCCGTAGATGCGCAGGTAGCGATCATAGGGGCGGCGCGCATAACGCAAGGGATTGTAGACATGCGTGACCGGCGGGGAGAAGTTCAGGTGCTCCAGTTTCGAGGCCAGGTCGTCTGTAATTTTTTTCAGACTCACGGTGAGCTTTCCTTCAGGGGATCGTTTAAGTTAGATGGGAGGGAATGGTTCTCCAGAAAGGACGGCGGCCTGGTATAGTGATGTTTTTGCCTGCACTGCGGGCAGATGAATGCCAGTGAAGAGGCCCACAGGCGCAGACCGTCGCCATCCTGATTGCCCTGTCCGTAACGGGGGTCGCCGATGAGCGGATGACCGATGCCTTCGAAATGCCGCCGGATCTGGTGACGGCGCCCGGTCTCGATCCATATCGCGACCACGGTGCGCTCCGCGGCACGCTCATGGTGAATCACACGATAGCGGGTGATGGCGGGCTTTCCATCCAGGGAACGGCGAATCGTATGAATTCCGGGTGACGGCTTCAAACGCCCCTTCAGGACGGCGTGATACCCTTTGGTTATCTGACGGTGGCGAAACCGCCTGGACAATGCTTCGGCCGTGGCGCGGTCATGGGCGATCAGCACCAGGCCCCGGGCTTCCCGGTCAAGCCGGTGAACGGGAAAAACCCGGCGCTGCTGCTTGAAGGCTTTCTCGACGGTGCGCAGAAGGCTGCAATGATCACCAAAATGCGTTCCCTGGGTGAGCATGCCGGCCGGTTTGAACCACACGCTGAAGATGGAATGATCCTCGACACACTCGCTCTCGAGCGGCTGGCGATCCAGAATGGCGGCGTCATAGTAGAGTTCGATCCGGTCACCCGGCTTGGGGCGTGTGGTGGCACGGCGCACGCGCCGGCGCCGCCCCCGCCTGCGTTTGAGCCACACTGCCCCCTTGTTCATGGCCTGTTTGATCCGGGTCTTGGAAAGACCGGAACGACGGGCCAAGGCACTGCACAGGTCCTCTGCGGAGGCCGAAGCCGCCGTGTAGCCCATAACCATACGGTCGGGTGGCCCGTCCGGCGGGGATTGACATTTCCCGGTGGCCGGCCAGAGGGTTGCAATCGGGGGGCGGGGCAGGGGGTGATGGTCAGGTTTGCTCACGGCAGTTGGCTGAGAATTTGGGGCAGAAGATGATGCCGGTTGTCCCAGCCCATGTCCAGCAGGCGGACATCCCAGCGTTCCTTGACTTCGGCGATGAAACCACCGCCGCGCTGGGCCACGCTGGCCACCACCGGAGTCTCCGAGGCCAGGGCATGCTGGGCCAGTCCTCTAAATGCGGCCGAGAAGCATTCCATCTTTCCGATTTCATCGATGACGACCAGATCGGTGTCCGGTTCCAGGCAGGCCAGGGTTTGAAGAAAACGATCCAGGGAATCGATATCGACGCCGTACTTGCCGACCCGGAAAGGGCTGCGGATGTCGACATGGGACAGAAGTGCGCGCTCACCGTTGAGGCCCACCAACTCAAAGCCGCGGCGTTCGCCGTCGCGGCGTATTTCTTCCGTGTAGAATCCGGCGATCTGCTGATCGCCGAGCGCGCTGCAGACGTTCTTTATCAGCGTGGTCTTGCCGATGCCGGGGGGGCCTGTGATCAGAATATTGGCCGAGACAGTCAACGGGCTTCTCCGTGCCGGTCGCATGCATTCTGGCGGGTAGCAGGTCAGGGGCCGGTTTAACGCAGGTGTTCGTCCGCTGATGCAACGCGTGAGATGACGTGCCCCGCGAAATGGCCAACGTATTTGTTTTTATAGCACGGTTGCCGGGCGATCGAAAGGGGCGCGGCAGGATCGCCGGGATTTGAGCGGCATTGTCGTACAGCCCTTAAGGCGGCCGACTTTACGACGGCGGACAAAGCTTATATAAGGGCTGCGCCGGATGGTGCGCGATGCATAGGTAAGCAGAGCGTCGGATTATATGGACAAGATCGCCGATAAACTGGTCATTATCAAACCCGGTGCGCTGGGGGATACGCTGCTGTTGGCACCGGCCCTGCGCGCCTTGCGGGAAGGCCGTCCCGCACTCGACATTACCGTGGTGGGCAGCATGCCCGCTGTAAAGCTGCTCCACCTCTTCGGACTGGCTGATGCGGTGGGCGATATCGAAAAAATGAACCTCTTCGTGCCCTCCAAGGCCGAATACGAACAGCTGAACAAGGCCGCGGTGATTGCCTTTATGCCTCTTGGCAAGGAAGACAGGCAATCTCTAAAAACGGTTGCCGGCGCGCGGTCTGTGGCTTCGCACCCGTCGCACAACCGGCAGGCCGGTCAACACATGGCCGTCTATCTGCATGCGTGCCTGTGCGCATGCTTTCCGCACGGGCGGGCGCTCTCTCGGGAAGCGCTTGCCAGCCCGCAGTTGAAATCAGCCCGGTTAGTTGAGCCGCCTTACGGGGTCCTGGCACCGGGGGCGGGCTGCGCGGCCAAAAGAGCGCCCTTGAAGGTTTTCGAGGCACATGCCCGCGATTTGGCCGCGAAGGGCGTTTCTCCGGTGTTTGTGGCAGGCGAAGTCGAAATCCAAACGGGTGTCGCGGCGCGGTTTCCTGAGCCGTATGCCCGAATCGAGATGCCTTTGCTGGAAGATCTGGCATCCCTTATGAAAGATGCCGTGGCGGTATTCGCCAATGACAGCGGGCCGGCTCATCTGGCCGGCTTGCTGGGTGCGCCCACAACGGTTTTTTTTGGCCCCACCGATCCCGCTGTATGGCGGCCGTGGGGACCCCGGGTGCATGTTGAACCGTTCTGATGCCCGCCGGCAACAAACCGCCGACTTTTTGGGACCCGATTGAGACTTGCCGATGATGAAGAAAAACCATTCACTGATACGGCGCTATGGCGACATCCTTGATGATCCGGTGGCCTTTGAACATGCGCTGGCAAGATCCATTGATCGTTTCGTGTGGGTCCATCCGCAGCGCACCGACATCGCGACGGTACGGCGGTGGTTGATGAAATCGGGCTTTGCCGTCCGAGATCTGCCCTGGCATGGTCAGGGCCTGCGAATATCCGGCCCGGCCGAGGGTTTGGGGCGCCACTGGGCCCACCGGGCGGGCCTCTTTCAAATCCAGGAAGCCGGTTCCATGATACCGGTTCTGGTAATGAATCCACAACCTGGTGAAAGGGTTCTGGATCTTTGTGCCGCCCCGGGCAACAAGACCGCCCAGATCGCCCTGGCTTTGGAAAACCGGGGAACGGTGGTGTCCAACGACATGATCGGCGAGCGCCAGCGGGCCACGCGGATGATTCTCGACCGCCTGGGACTGGTCAACGTGACCCTGACCTGCCGGGATGGCGTGAACTACCCGCGCTCGGCCGGTATTTTCGATGCTGTTCTGGTGGATGCGCCCTGTACCTGTGAAGCGACATCCCGCCGCAATCCGGACCGCGGTCTGGATATCGCCCCGCCTTATCAGAAAAAAGCTGCCAAGCAGAAACTGCTGCTGCGGCAGGCGATCCGGCGCTGTGCCCGGGGCGGACGGATTGTCTACAGCACCTGTACCTATGCCCCCGAAGAGAATGAAGCCGTCGTGGATGCGGTCATGCGCGAGTGGCCCGGGGCGGTTCGTCTTCTGCCGGCCCGTGTGGACGGTCTGCGCACGGCGCCTGGACTGACATGTTGGCGGGGCCGGGATTTTCATCCTGATCTGCGGCATTCCATGCGCATCTGGCCCCATCACAACGACACGGCCGGGTTTTATGTGGCCCTGATGGAAAAACAGGCTGCCGATGCCCCCCATTCCGCCGCAACTCCCCGCATTGGTCCTGGCACCCCGTCTGAGGGCGGCGTCGGGCCAAACCGGCTGTATCCGGATGATCCGGTCCCGGCTGAAATCCGGCGGCGCTTCGGGCTTGCCGCCGATTGTTACGATCGGCTCGCTATCATTCAGAAAAACAGGCGGGAGATCAGCATCGTGGCGGTCGACCACCGCCCGCCGGCCATGGGCAAACCGGCCATGGGGATGCCCTTCGTGCGGGTTGGGAATCGGTACCCCAAATTGACGACGGCGGCCGCCATGCTGCTGGGGCCAGGGGCCACCCGCAACCGGATGGCCCTTTCGACCGATCAGCTCAAGGCCTATCTGGCACGGCGCGATTTCCCCGCAACCGCCGAACAGTTAAGGTGTAACACGGGCGGATATGTCATCGTAACCTATCAGGGCTTTACCCTTGGCTTGAGCTGCCTGCATACGGCGGCCGGGGTCGTCGAAAGCCTCTGTCCCAAAGCGATGGCCGTCGATGATGAGTATGTCGTCCTCTGAATACCGGATCCCTGCCTTTTTATTGATTCTCATTCCTGATATGAGAACTCAGTTGCCTATTGTGTAAAAATATACCGCTAAATTACACTCCATATAGTGGTTTGGGACCTCAATAACCACAATATACGTTTGCATGCTTTTTGCTAACATTAGTCATCACAACCTGGCTTCCACGTGTCCAGTGCACTGCATGCGGTTAAACACAAACGGGCTGAGATACGACAATGGCGCAGATCATTCCTTATCCGCAAAAAACCCATATCCTGATCGTCGAAGACGACTGGGTGATCCGGGAGGTCCTGAAGGAGCATTTTCTCGCTGAGCCCAATTGCCATCTTTCCGTTTTCAACGATCTCGGGCAGGCGCTCTATTTTCTGCATCTGGATTGCAATGCCCGTCTGATACTCAGCAACATCAATCTGAACGGCAACGGGGGCGTCAGTCTGTCGGCCTCGCGCCTGTGGCAGAACCCATGTGAAGTCGTGCTAACGACCGGATACAGCACGGAGGCTGAACGTTTTCAGGCGTTTGACGCCGGTCGCGAACTCTACCAGGTCCAACCCCTTCGTTTCGACGCCCTGTGCCGCATGATGCGCATCGACGAACAAGTCAGTTCATACACGCGCTGATGATCCGTGGTGCCCCCTTTTTACGACCCCGCCCGCCATGCCACATCCCACCGTCATACGAAAGTTGAAGTGCGTCCCAGGGCATGCTGTGCTTCGAGAATAGCCGGTCTTCTAGCGGCGGCATCAGGGTTTGTCGGGGGTGTCCAAGGCTTCGAACATTTCCCGCGGCGCGCCGCATACCGGGCAGCGGAAGGGCGGGGTCGGGCCGTCGTGGATATAGCCGCAGAGAATACAGCGCCAACGCTTCATGGGGCTTCATCCTTCTGATTGAGTTGCTCGAGCAGATCATCCCATTGCGCCTGATGGCGGCCAGGGGCGCCGGGATCGAAAATGAAGCGCCGCTGACTGAGGTCCCGACCCGCCGCTACGAATTGCGCCGATCCCACCACTGCGAAAATGAAGACGCCCCGTTCGGATAGCTGTTCGAACCGGGCCCGGCTTTTGCCCGCCAGGACGACACGCGCGGGCAGGCCCCTGTCCTCGATCAACTGCTGCGCGGCAGGCCTGCCCATGGGGCCGCACAGATAGGCCAATTCGAAGTTCGCGGCCACCTGCCGCAAGGCATTGGCGGCTGCGGCCCTCTGCTCCCTGACCAGCATGTGCCAAAGCAATGCCTCCGCCTCGAAGAGCACAACAGGTGCCGCGGGGGCGACAATACGCAGCCGTGCCTGGGCATCGCCTGCTTCTGTCTGGACCTTAAGGGTAAAGGAACCGTTGCCGCGGGCCACGTATTTGAAATACCCGTAGCCATCTGCACCGGTAAGCACGTTACCGATCTTTTGCCCGTCGATCCAGAGGGTGCCCCGCACCCCCCCCATGGGCAGAGGACCGCGATGGGTCCGCAGCTTCAGATAAAAAGGCCGGGCCGGCGTTGCCAGCTGGTCGTAAAGACTGACCCCGGCGGCGGCTTCACGGGCATGGAAAACACCCACGGCCGGCAACAGGGCGGTGAGGATCAGTCCCAGCACCCGGGCCCGGATGCAACCGGAAGGGACCGGTCGGAAGCATGTTGATCGTTGAAGCGCAAACAATT
>JASJCD010000214.1 GCA_030066135.1 Desulfobacterales bacterium
GTTCGAGAACCCGGTGGGAAAGGGTGGCTGAAAAAAGCATGGACTGGCGTTTTTCGTAATGGGGCAGCTTGCGGAGAATAAAGCGCATATCGCGTGCAAACCCCAGGTCAAGCAAACGGTCGGCCTCGTCGATCACGACGATCTGGATGCCGGTGGTTTTAAAAATGCCCTGCTTGAAATAGTCGATGATGCGGCCGGGCGTGCAGATGACCACATCGACGCCTTTTTTAAGGAGAGCGGCCTGTTTCTGATAATCGACACCGCCGACGATCTGGGCGAAGCTCAGACCGGTATGGGCCCCGATCAGCAAAGCCTCTTCATGGATCTGGGAGGCCAATTCCCGTGTAGGGGCCACGATGATGGCTGCAGGCAGGTTGGGGGGGCGGTCGGGCAGCCGCAGCAGGCGGGTCAGGACGGTTACCAGAAAGGCGCCGGTTTTGCCGGTGCCGGTCTGGGCCTGTCCGGCGATATCCTTGCCGGCCAGGGCCACGGGTAAAACCTGGGCCTGGATCGGCGTGCAGTTGACGAACTGCGCTTCGGCGAGTCCCTTAAGCACCTCCGCGGGCAAATCGAAGGTATCGAAGGCGGTGGTGGTCAGAAAATTGGGTTTGTCAGCCCGGCCCTGCTCGTCAGGGGCTTCATCGGTTGCACTACGCATAGATACCTCTTGCTTTTCGATCCCGCTGTCTTGGGCGGCGTCATGACCGGGCCGGGGGCTATCATCCGGGTTTTTTTTAAACAGTCTGGTCGTCAGGGAATGCATGGCGCGCCGCAAGCCCTTTGCCGGCCCGGGGGGAGGGGCGTCGCCTTGTTCGCCATTGGGGGGGGGCGTCTCGCTCATCGATAATGGTGGTCGTCTTTCTTAAAGATATTGATTTTTAATAATAATCGAAGGATAAAGCCTAACTTACGGCTGGAAGCTCAGAAAATCAAGCCAAACCTGCCGAGAACATTGTTGTTTTATTATACGCGCTGCAAGAGGATGCGGGAGTGCCATGCGAAATTTTTTCAAAGTCGTCGATATCGAAACGGTACTGGCGCTGGCGGGGTCATTTGAGGCCCAGCCGACTGAAGCGGTTGATCTGTCTGCGGCGCATGGGCGCGTGCTCGCCGAAGAAATTTGTGCCGATGTGGATATTCCCGGTTTTTCGCGCGCCACCATGGATGGTTTTGCGGTTCAGGGGGCATCGACTTTCGGGGCTTCCGAGGGCAATCCGGCATTTCTGGCGGTGACCGGCAGTGTCGCCATGGGAGAAAGGCCGGACATCACCGTCGGTCCGGGAGAAGCCGTGCGGATTGCCACCGGTGGCATGCTGCCGGTGGGCAGCGACGCGGTGATCATGGTGGAGCACACGGAATCCATCGATGCCGAAACCATAGAGGTATACAAAAGCGCCGCCCCCGGCCAGCACGTGATCGCCCGGGGCGAAGACATGCATTCGGGCGATGGGGTTCTGCATCGCGGGCAGCGGTTGCGGCCCCAGGAAATCGGGCTGCTGGCCGCCGTGGGCCGAACCCGCCTGGAGGTTTTCAGGCGCCCGCGTGTCGGCATTCTGTCCACGGGCGATGAGGTCGTGCCGGTGGACGTGATGCCGCAACCGGGGCAGATCCGTGATGTCAACAGTGCCGCCCTGGCGGCCTTCATCAGGGCGGCCGGGGGCCTTCCGCAGGCTTATGGGATCGTGCCGGATGACTACGAGGCCCTGCTGGCCGCCTGCCGGCAGGCCCTGCAGGCGAATGATATGGTGCTCATTTCCGGGGGGAGCTCGGTGGGCACCCGTGATTTCACAATCGATGTCCTGCAGGCGCTCGATGCCGCGGAAATCCTGGTTCACGGAGTCTCCATCCGGCCCGGCAAGCCGACCATCCTGGCCCGCGCCGGCGGCAAACCGGTCTGGGGCCTGCCAGGTCACGTGACGTCGGCCATGGTGGTGTTTGCGGTGCTTGTACGCCCATTTCTCGAGCACCTCGGCGGGATGGATCCGCAATTCCTGCGCCGTATCCAGGTGCCGGCACGCCTGACCCGCAACCTGCCCTCGGTGCAGGGCCGGGTCGACTACGTCCGGGTTCGCCTGGTGGCAGGGAGCGATGGCATCGAAGCCGACCCGGTGCTGGGCAAATCGGGCTTGATCCGCACCATGGCCATTGCCGACGGGCTGCTGTGCATCGATGCGAACACCGAGGGCCTGGACCGCGGTGCCGTTGTGCCGGTTGAATTGTTCTAAACGCATCCCCTCCGGCGCCTGAAAACAGGCGGCCGATCGAATCTGTCGGAGTTTGATATGGAACGTAAACGCAATATCTACCTCAAAATGAAGCCGCTGGCCGAAGCCAGAGGAATTGTTCAGGACCGCTTTGCTGCGCCGGACCCGCCGCGCACGGAAATGCTCGCGGTACCCGATGCCGTGGGGCGCATCCTGGCCAGGCCGGTATTTGCCCGGCTGTCGGCACCCAATTTCCACGCCGCGGCCATGGACGGTATTGCCGTGCGGGCGGAGGACACCTTCGGGGCCAGCGAGACCGAACCGCGGCAGCTGACCCTGGGCCGAGAGGCGCTGAGCATCAATACCGGCCATGTCCTGCCCGCCGAAACCAATGCCGTTATCATGATCGAGCAGGTCAACGATCTGGGGGACGGACGGGTCGAGATCGAGGCGCCGGCTTTTCCCTGGCAGCACGTCCGCCGCATGGGCGAAGACATCGTGGCCACCGAGCTGCTGTTTCCCCGCAACCATATGGTCAGCGCCTACTGCGTGGGCGCGCTGCTCGCGGGCGGCATATTTGAGGTCGAAGTCTACCGGCCGCCGCGCGTGATGATCATACCAACCGGTTCGGAACTGGTGGACTGGCAGGGGGATCCCACCATCGTGCCGGCGCCCGGTCAGGTACTTGAAACCAACGCCTACATGCTGGGCAAGCTGGTGGAGGCCGCCGGCGGTGTATATCAACGCCACGGCATCATGACGGACGATCCGGCGGCCATTGAAAAAGCGGTCGCGGCGGCCATTGACGACGGCTGTGATCTCGTCCTCATGGTGGGCGGCTCCTCGGCCGGTTCGGAAGACTATACCAAGAGCGTGGTCGAATCCCTGGGGGAGGTATTGGTTCATGGGGTCACCATCATGCCTGGCAAGCCCGTACTGATCGGTGCGGTGCAGGGCAAACCCGTTTTCGGCGTCCCCGGTTATCCGGTTTCCGCCATCATTGCCTTCGAGCAGTTCGTCCGCCCCCTGATCCGGCGATTCATCGGACAGCCCGACGACGTGCCCGAGCGGGTGGCGGTCCAAACCACGCGCAAGATACCCTCCAAGCTTGGCCTGGAAGAGTTCCTGCGTGTGAAGCTGGGGCAGGTGGATGGCCAGACCGTAGCGGCACCCCTGCCCCGGGGGGCCGGCTGCATCACCACCATTACCGAGGCCGACGGCCTCCTGCGCATACCGGCCAATACCGAAGGGCTGAACGATGGGGAAGCGGCCATGGCCGAGTTGATCCGTCCCCGCGCGGCGCTGGAAAAAACCCTTCTGATCGTCGGCAGCCATGACAACACCCTGGACATTCTGGCGGACGAAATACGGCGGGGCGCCTCGGGCCTGACCCTTTCTTCTAGCCATGTAGGCAGCCTGGGGGGGCTGATGGCCATCAAACGCGGGGTCTGCCATCTGGCCGGCGCCCATCTGCTCGATACCAGCGACGGCTCCTACAACCGGTCTTATGTGCGCAAGTACCTGGCGGATATGGATGTCCACCTGGTGAACCTTGTGCTGCGCGATCAGGGTCTGCTGATTCCCAAAGGCAACCCCAAGAACATCCGCGGTCTCGAAGACCTGGGGCGTAACGACCTTCATTTCATCAACCGCCAGGGGGGATCCGGAACCCGCATCCTGCTCGATTACCGTCTCAAGCAGCTGGGCCTGGACCCCAGGAACATCTCCGGCTACACGGATGAGGAATTCACGCACATGGCCGTGGCGGTCGCAGTGCTCAGCGGAACCGCCGATGTGGGGCTCGGCATCCAGGCCGCGGCCCGCGCGCTTGATCTCGATTTCATTCCGGTGGTGACCGAACAATACGATCTCGTGATTCCGGATCGGTTTTTTCAGATGGACAGTCTGCAGATTTTGCTGGATACGATTCGCGGCGAGCGTTTCAAGCGGCGTGTTCGTACCCTGGGCGGCTACAGCACGGAGTTGACGGGACACCGGATGGATCTTTGACAAAGTTCCTGTCGGGGTTCTGAAATCGATGGCGGAGGGTGCACGCCCAACTCCCATCTGGCCGTGCGCCCATCCGGCACGTACGCGTTTTTTGGGGTTTGTCTTGTCTTGCCGGCGCGGTCCGGTTGTTCGGAGCCCATCTAGGGCTTATCGGCAGGGCTGAAATCCAGGGCGGCCAGTTGATTGTAGGCGCCCGGCGTGCCTGCCGGACAGCTGTAGGCCATGGCGCCGGCGGCTTCGCTGTGATTGTAGAGCCAGACCAGATGGGTGGCACCGGTCTGGAAAGCCCGCTGTTTGACCCGGAATTCAACCGTCGTGGTGTCGATGTAGTGTTTCAGGGTGCCGAAACTGACCTGCCCGGGGTTGTTGATTTCCTCAAAGGTCCCCACATATTGGCAGTCTTCGACACTGTAAGCCTCGGTGGATTTCACGGGCACTATATAGGTGCAGCCGGCCAGCCAGGCGGCAAGGGCCAGACCAATGATGAGCTGTCGCGTCATGCGTTCCATCCTTAATGTCCAGTTTGCTGATAGGGCGTTTGAGGCTCCCGAAGCCAAGTGCTTCTGACAACCGGGCCGCAAGGACCTTATCGACCAGGCGCCGTCGAAACTTGAACCCGAATGATCAGGAGTGGGCTCTTGAAGCTGATCCAAACCGAAAAAATAACCCGCCATTCGCATTTGAACCTCTTTCGTGCCGATTACCAGGACCAAAGAGGTAAGCCCCGATCCTGGATTTATGCCTCCCGCCAGGAAACCCCCAGGATTGAAACCTCGAATTGGGAGCGGCCGGACGCCGTTGTGATTGTCCCTTGGCACGTCAAACGTCAGCAACTGGTGGTCATCAGAGAATACCGCGTCGTCCTGGGGGATTATCAGGTCGGATTCCCGGCCGGGCTCATGGACCCCGGTGAAACGATCGTCGAAACGGCGCGACGGGAACTCTTCGAGGAAACCGGTCTGATCCTCAGGCGGGTGATGCGCTGCAGTCTGCCGGTCTATTCTTCCAGCGGCGTAACGGATGAGTCGGTGTCGCTCGTTTACGCGGAATGCGATGGGGAACCTTCCGATGCCGCCAATGAGAGCTCCGAGGATATCCAGTCGGTATTTGTAAGCGCCGATGCGGCCGGGCGCCTGATCGATGACCCCACCCTGAAGATTGACGTCAAGACGTGGTTGGTGCTGTCGGAATTCGCCCGTCATGGGTCGATCGAATGAGGCGGGATTTGCAGGCGGCGCGCCCCGAATGGCTACGCGCGCCTATTTGACAGCGCTGCCTGGCGTGCGCATTGTTTGCCAATTTGTGAATTTTCAATCTCTCGTTTTGGACCCCAAAAACCGCGACGCATGCAATCTTTGCGGGATATAATCAAAGGGAATCAGATGCGATTTCTGCTCTACAACATTCGTTACGGCGCCGGAAGCGGCTGGCGGGTTCATTTCCCCATGCCTTTTGGCGGATACCTTAAACCCACGGGACGGAATTTTCGCCGCATCGCGGATTTCATCCGTTCCGTCAACCCGGACATCACCGGGCTGATTGAAGTCGATAGCGGCTCTTTCCGCACCGAGCGCCGCTGTCAGGCCCAGTCGATTGCCGCCGCGCTTGACCAGCACCACGTTTTTGAAAACAAGTACGGCGGGACTTCCATGGCGCGGCGCTTGCCCTTGCTGAACAAACAGGGCAATGCGCTCTTGACCAATCAGGAAATCTCAAGATTGAAATTTCACTATTTGAACAATGGATTCAAACGGCTGGTCATAGAGGCGGAGCTTAGAGAATTTACGACGTTTATCGTGCATCTGTCGCTGAAATACCGGCATCGGCAGGACCAGCTGCGCGACCTTTACGGAATGGTGCGGGATGCCCGCAAACCGGTGATTGTGGCCGGGGATTTCAATGTTTTCAGGGGACAGGAGGAGTTGTCGCTGTTTATGGGGGCAACCGGATTGCTGAATGCCAATACCCAGGGCATGCCTTCGCACCCCAGTCGTCTGCCCAAACGTCAGCTGGATTTTATCCTGCACAGCCCGACGATTCGTGCCACCCGTTTCGAAGCCCCGGCGGTCCAGTTCTCCGATCATATCCCTCTGATCTGGGACTTCGAGGTCTGCCGTGAAGCTTGCATGGCCCAGGCGGCCTGATCAAGATGGCGCAACGCTTTCGCCGTCCCGCTTTTATGGCGTGCAGGGACAAGCCTAGTGGTCGTGACCGTTGTTCACACGCTCCTTGAGCGCTTTACCGACCTTGAAGCAGGGCAGTTTTTTGCGCTTTACGTCAACGGACTCGCCGGTTTTGGGGTTGCGGCCGGTATAACCATCGTACTGCTTGACCTTGAAAGTCCCAAAGCCGCGAATATCGACGCGTTCGGAAGCCTTTAAAGACTCGGCCATTGTCCGGAACATGGTGTCGATAATCCGTTTGGCTTTCTTCTGGGAGATACCCTCCTTCTCTGCAAGGATTTTGTTGAGTTGTTCTCCAGTTAATTGCATGCAATCCCTCCAATCGCACCTCGTTTTAAGACGGACCACACCCGCACCTGTGAGTTGCCGGCCCCACAGGGCGAATCCCATCAGCGCATCCTGGTTGTCCGCCTGCCCTCTCCGCTTCTGTGCCGTATCAGGATTTTTATAATGATGTCTGAGAGTAAGAGGATTGATAAATCAAAAAGAACGATTGTTCAATGCGGTATGAATAGCGTAAAAATACGTATAAAAATTGGGTAATACAGGTGTGGTGCCCATATCGGAAAAGCTGCAGGTGGGCTTTGGAAGATGAGAAGCCGCCAGGCTTACACCCGGCGGCTTCTCATGGTCGGCGATAGGTCTCAAAGCCGCTTAACATCTGCGCTAAGCCATATCCCTCGGCCCGCGCATGATGGCATTAAATGTCAAAATACAGGAAAAACTCATGCGGATGGGGCCGCAGGTTGACGTCGTTGACCTCGTTTTCGGTTTTGTACTCGATCCAGGTATCGATGACATCCGGGGTGAAAACGTCGCCCTTCATCAGAAAGTCATGGTCCTCCTTAAGGGCGTCGAGCGCTTCGGCCAGGCTGCCCGGGGCCGAGGGGACTTCGGCCAGCTCTTCGGGGGACAGGCCGTAAATGTCCTTGTCAAGCGGCTCGCCCGGGTCGACTTTGTTCTCGATGCCGTCCAGGGCCGCCATGAGCATGGCCGAGAAGGCCAAGTAGCCGTTGCAGGACGGATCCGGCGTACGGAACTCGATGCGTTTAGCCTTAGGTGAGGCCGAATACATGGGGATACGCACCGATGCACTGCGATTGCGGCTAGAGTAAGCCAGGTTGACCGGCGCCTCAAAGCCCGGTACGAGGCGCTTGTAGGAGTTGGTCGTCGGGTTGGTGAAGGCGCAGAGGGCCCGGGCATGTTTCAGGATGCCGCCGATGGCGTAGAGGCCCGTGTCCGAAATGCCGGCGTAGCCGTCGCCGGCGAAGGTGGGTTCCCCCTCCTTCCAGATGCTCATGTGGGTGTGCATGCCGGTGCCGTTGTCTTCGAACAGGGGTTTGGGCATGAAGGTCACGGTATAGCCGTTGCGCGCGGCAACGTTCTTCAGCACGTATTTGAACCACATCAGTTGATCGCCCATCGTGAGCAGGGGCTGAAAACGCATGTCGATCTCGGCCTGACCCGCGGTGGCCACCTCGTGGTGCTGGCATTCCACGGCGATACCCAGCTGTTCCAGGGTCAGCAGCATTTCGGTGCGCAGGTCCTGGAATTTGTCCATGGGCGGTACCGGGAAATAGCCTTGTTTGTGACGCGGCTTGTAGCCCAGGTTGGGGCCTTCGTCCCGGCCGGTGTTCCAGATGCCCTCCACCGAGTCGATCTCATAGAAAGCCC
>JASJCD010000215.1 GCA_030066135.1 Desulfobacterales bacterium
CCTATGCACCCTGCTCCAACTGGTCGGAGCGGCATGCCGCCCATGCCGCCGGCCTGGGGACCTTCGGTCTCTGCGACGGGCTCATCACACCGGTGGGCAAAGCGGTGCGCGTGGGATCGGTGGTGGCCAAACTGATTATCTCCCCCACGCCAAAGCCCTACCGTGATCATCAGGCCTACTGCCTTTTCTACAGCCACGGCAGTTGCGGGAAATGCATCCCGCGCTGCCCCGTGGGGGCGCTGAGCACGGAAGGTCACGACAAGCACAAATGCATGCAGTACACCGAGTCCGGAATGAACACCGTAATGCAAAAACGATATGGGATCGATACCCATGCCTGCGGCCTGTGCCAGGCGGACGTGCCCTGCATGGACCACATTCCGGGTCCGGAGGAGGGGTGACGGTCGGTTGCGGGAAGATTTTGTGTCGGCCCAAAAAAAAGGGGCAGGCCTGCAGGCCCGCCTCTTTTGACTTATTTAGGTACGCTTAGACGACGGTGACGTTGGCCGCGGCCGGGCCCTTCTGGCCTTCTTCAACGTCGAAGGTTACGCGGTCGCCCTCGTTGAGGGAGCGGAAACCGGTAGCATTGATCGCGGAATGATGGACGAAGACATCCGGTCCGTCTTCCTGCTCGATGAAACCGTAGCCTTTACTGCTGTTAAACCATTTAACAATTCCATTTGCCATTTTGACATCCTCCTTCCTGAAAAGTTCTCTTAGTTCACGCCTGCAGGATGCCACTTTTGCAAATGGAACTGTCCTTCAGAACGAAACCGGCCTGTCGATATGAACAGGCCATTTAGATTGCCTGTAATATAGCGCTATTTCGGAAATATGCAACTATATTATACACGCCGCACCATTTTTACCCCCTGCATCGATGGGCGCCCACTCACCGGATCATGACAGGAAAGCCTTTTTATCTGAAATCATTGCAAAAATGGATAAACACCGCGGCCACAGCATTTCATTGACAGGGCTGAGGTTTTCTGTAAAGAATCGTTCCGTCCGTGCCTGATGCGCACAGACACCACCAACCGACCCTTCAACGGCTGTATCGTCTGGATCAATCTGCGGCCAAAACCATCAGAGCAACCCGTTCAACTGAAAGGAGATCGCATGAAAGTCACGATTACCGAACAATGCATGGGCGACCGCAACTGCAACAAACTCTGTCCCGAGGTTTTCGAGTATGACGAGGATCAACTGCTCTCCATCGTCAAATTTGACGAGATTCCTGAACAATACGAAGCGGTCGTGCGCCAGGCGGCGCAGGAGTGCGGGGCGGACGCCATCGTCATCGAAGAATAAGGTTGGCCCCAAGCCGGGTACCTGCCTGCTCAGAAGACGGATGCGAAGCGTTTTTGAGAGCCCGGGAGGCGATAGGGTGCTGATTTTTTCCGGCGATGGGAAAGACGAAGGTATCCGCAAAGTAAAACCAAAAAAAAGCTCATCCGGCCGCTTCCCACTTGATGTTGATTTAATATCGGGGGCGCAAGCGATTTGTATAGCGGCCCGGGCCCACACGTTGTATCCCTGTTTGCTTCTTGATGCCGGGTGCCGGACCAGAGAAGATCCGAGGCCGGAATTCGAAGCGTATCGATAAACCCCGGATGGGGGGCGGATGCCTTCTGTTCTGTGGAAGAAGAATTATTCAAGGGGGAATCACCATGGGCAAGTTCAGAGACAGCCAGACCGCCCGCAACCTGCTGACCGCCTTTGCCGGCGAATCCCAGGCCCGCAATCGCTATACCTATTTCGCCCGACGGGCGCGTGAGGAAGGCCTGATCCAGATTGCCGACATCTTCGAGGAGACGGCCGGGCATGAATGCGAACATGCCCTGCGCTTCTTCAAGTTTTTCAACGGTGGCGAGTTGGAAGTCCGTTGGCAGTTTCCGGCCGGCGTGGTCCAGGACACTTATGCCAACCTGATCGCGGCCGCCGACGGGGAGCGTTACGAGCACACGGAAATGTACCCGGGCTTTGCCCGCATCGCCAACGACGAGGGTTTCGCGCGGGCCGCCGACACCTGGGAGGCCATCAGTGTCTCGGAGCAGCAGCATGAGAAGCGCTATCGCGATCTGGCCGCCAACCTGCTGGGGGAACGGGCCTTCGCACGTCGGGAAGAAACGGTGTGGCGCTGTCGCAACTGCGGCTATCTGCACACGGGCGAAAGCGCGCCGGACAAATGTCCGGCCTGCGTCAAACCCCGGGGTTATTTCGAGCTGTTGTGTGAAAACTGGTAGGCCTACACTTCGGCGGCGGCGATCTCCCCGGGTTCCGGACAACCCGGGAACATCCGCGGCTGAATATTACGCGGCCCATTATCAGTCCTACCACGCGGAGACGTTTAACATCGATCCGCAGCCCTTCCTGGGGCCGTTTGCCCAGCGGCTCCGTCCGGGCAGCCGGGTCCTGGATATCGGCTGCGGATCGGGACGCGATCTTCTCTGGCTCAAGCGGCAAGGGTTTCGGGTGCTCGGTTTCGAGCGTGCCCCGGGGCTGGCCGCGCTGGCGCGCCGGCAGGCTGAATGCGATGTGGTTGGCGGCGATTTCACGCGATTCGATTTTACTTCCCTGGCAATGGATGCCCTTCTCATGTCAGGTGCCCTGGTGCATGTTCCCCACGACGTGCTGGTGACCGTTCTGGCCCGAATCCTGTCGGCACTAAAGCCGCGTCCGCTCAACGAACCGGCGCGAGACGATGCCCTTCCCGGGGAGACAGGGCTGGTCTACCTTTCACTCAAAGAGGGGCACGGTCGGTATCGGGACGGGCGCGGTCGGGAATGCTTTCTGTGGTCGCATGCGGAATTGGCTTATATTTTCAAGGCACTTGGCCTGACGGTCTGCCATTTTCGCCGCGGGCCCTGCGCCAGCGGTGGCAGGAAGTTGTGGTTGGGGTATGTTCTAAAAAAGGAAGCGCCGACGGCGCTGGAATACCGTGCTGCCAATGGATGCTGCTAAAACTCGGGCCGGTGCTATGGACCGTGGCCGGGAGAAAACCTTTTGAATTCAGGAATTGACTGGCAATTTTTAATCTGGACACTTGGGCCCGTCTGTCTTTGCCTGGGAAGCCTGATGCTGCTGCGTTTGATCCGGAACCGGAAACCGCGTCGGGCGCCTTTTACCCCGCAGCTCGAAAGGGTTCCGGGGGGCAGCCTCTTGGGCCGCATCGATGAACTGTCGGAAGAAATCACGGTCCGGGTCGTTGCATTGATTACCATGCCGATCGTCCTGTATGCCGGCTATATCACGCTTTTGTATGCTACGGGCCGCAGCGCCGACCCGATTGGCATGGGCCTGCTGTCCGTGACGGGGTTGACACTCAGCGGCTTTTTTTTATTGACGGCTTCGCGGTTGATCAGAACGCGTCGTTCGCTGCGTTTGGACTATATCGGTGAATTGACGGTCGGCCAGGGTCTCAATCGCATGATGCTGGAGGGCTGGCGGGTCTACCACGACTTCCCGGCTGAGGGGTTCAATATCGATCATGTTCTGGTCGGTCCCAAAGGCGTATTTGCCGTCGAAACCAAGACCCGCTCGAAACCGGTGACACGCAGCCGCAGGGAAGACGCCACCGTGACCTACGACGGCCGCATGCTGCATTTCCCCACGGGCAGCAATCACGAGATGATCGATCAGGCCAAACGCCAAAGCAAATGGCTGGCGCGCTGGCTGAGTCAGGCGGTGGGCGAACCCCTGACGGTGCGGGCGGTGATCGCGCTGCCGGGCTGGTTGGTCAAACGCGTATCGCCGGAGGGTCCGCCGGTGGTCAACCCCAAGCAGTTTGCCTCGTTGTTTGACCATATCACGCCCCGGCCCGTATCTCAGGAGATGATGACGCGTGTGATTCACCAACTGGACCAGCGCTGCAAAGATCTATCACCGGAGGATTTGGTCGATGCCCCCCCCGAATGAACACTTGCTGGCCATAAAACTACAGGCCATCGGATGGATTCGGCACGACGCTGAAGATGTCCCCCGCCACTGGTCTGTCTCCGAAATGGAGGGCGATCTCGAAATCCGTCCCGCGTTCGCGGCCGGACTGGCGGATATCGCCGCCGGCCAGAAGATCGTCGTTATCTTCGCCTTCGATCAAAGCCCGCCCTTTACCGAAGATCTTCTCACGCAGGAAACCCGCCACAGCAAAGAGATCAAAGGCGTCTTCAGCATTTGCTCACCCCGGCGGCCCAATCCCATCGGGTTGTCTGTTGTCGAGGTGCTGGCGGTGGAAGAATGCCGACTCAGGGTGCGGGGGCTGGACATGTTCGACGGGACACCTATCCTGGATATCAAGCCGGCTTTTAAAAGCGAATAGGTGGTGTGGGTAGTACGGTCGATACCGCAGGCATCCTTGTTCATTGATGTCTATCGGGGTCGAGATCGGTATCGAAACTCGAAAAATGTTCGGCACACGAAAGACACGATTCCGATAGCGATATCGACACCGAATAATAAATACCGCTGATAGGAAACGCGCTTCGCTCAAACAAGTCGGCGAGCCTAATCCGTTCGATACATCGATGCCCGATGCGAGACGAAGGAAAAACAGCTCGCACCCCACTGATACTCCCTTTGATGGTCCAAGATGCTTTTTGCCCTCAGCTCTAAGCCCTCGTTTTGATTTAAACCCTCCAGCACTTTTGGAGGATCCTGAGAGGTTCTACCGATCCGAGGTAAGGTTTTTCCTTGTTTGTTCATTTTCTTCCACGTGGAAGAAAACGAACCAAAAGAAGACGCCCGTGTCCCGCTTGGTCCTGCGCGTCGCCACGTCGGTCGGCGCGCGCGGAAACTCGCTTCGCTCAGACAAGTCCGCGCGCTGATTCCGCCCGACGTGTCGATGCTCGGCGCGGGACAAAGGGATAAAAGCGGGAACCCAACCGATTGATAGGTCTCCCTCCGGCGGGCCACCTGCAGCCTCCCGCTTTGCAGGAGCGTTTTACTCCGCATACATGCCCTCGATCTCTTCGGCGTAGTTGGCCAGGATGACCCGTCGCTTGAGTTTCATGGTCGGGGTCAGTTCATCCCTGGCGATGGAGAGTTCCTGCGGTAGGATCTCGAATTTCTTGATGGTCCAGGAGCGGGGCAGGGTGGTGTTGACGCCCGACACCTGTTCCTGAAGTGAGGCCCTGAAGGCCTCGCATTCGGCCGCCGCGGCAGCGTCACCGGCCCGGCTGCCGGCCTCCTTTGCGAACAGGGGGATCTTGGCCGGGTCCAGGGTCAGCAAGGCGGATACATACTTGCGTCGGTCGCCGACCACCACCACCTGGTTGATGACCGGTATCGCTTTCATTTTGCTCTCCAGGACCTGCGGTGGAACGTTTTCACCGCCGGCCGTGATGATCAGCTCTTTCATGCGGTCGGTGACCTTGAGGAAACCGGCGGCATCGATCTCACCCACATCACCGGAGTGCAACCAGCCCTCGGTATCGATGGTCTCGCGGGTGGCGGCCTCGTTCTTGTAGTAACCCTTGAAGACATGCGGTCCGCGCATCATGATTTCGTTGAATTCACCCAGGGCAAGTTCAGTCCCTTCCATGGCGGGCCCGGCCCAGCCGGTACGGTAGCAATGGGGCTTGAGCAACGATACGGTGGCAGGGCCGGTGCATTCGCTCATCCCGTAGATTTCGGCAATCGGTATGCCCAGGCTCATGAAGAACTCCAGGGTGTCCACGGCGATGGGTGCCGCCGTCGAGAAGAACAGCCGGCAGCGATCGAGGCCCAGTCGTTCGCGAACCTTGGAAAAAACGAGTTTGTCTGCCAGGGAGTAGAGGGCCGGTTTGGGTTTGCCGACCTGGTGGGCGTATCCGCCGGCAAGCCCCTGTTTGCGCGCCCAGGCGGCAATCTTCTTTTTTAATGGCGGGTTCTGTGCGCCGGCTTCGACCATTTTGGCCTGAATTTTTTCCCAGACTCGCGGCACCCCAACGAAAATGGTGGGCCGGACCTCGCGCAAGTTGTCGCCCAGCAAATCGAGGCTTTCGGCAAACCACGAGGTGCAGCCAAGGGCCATCGGCACCATCAGGCTCACCATCTGCTCGGCGATGTGGCTCAGGGGCAGATAGCTGATGAGCTGATCCTGGTGATCGGCCTCACAGAGTTCGATGATCCTGCGGGCGGTCCAGACGATATTGTGGTGGGTGATCATCACCCCCTTGGGATTGCCGGTCGTGCCGGAGGTGTAGATCAGGGTGCAGCAATCATCCGGGCTCTGGTTTTTGATGCGGGCCTCGAGCGCCTCATCGGTAATGTCGGCAGCCAGACCGGGCAGGTCTTTCCAGGCATGCACGCGCTCGTCGGCATCCTCACCCTCCATCATGACGATGGCTTTCAGATCTGGAAGACGGTCCCAGAGTGGTACGAACTTGGCCAATTGTTCGGCATTTTCCACGACCACGATGTTGGCCTCGCTGTGCGCGGCGATAAAATGGCACTGCTCTGATGTGCTGGTGGTGTAGATGCCGCCGGGAATGGCGCCGGCATAGATGGCCGCAACGTTGCTGATGAACCACGCGGGGCAGTTGCGGCCAAGAATACTCACCGCCTTGCCGCGTTCGAGTCCCAGGGCGATAAATGCTTTGGCCGCCATCCGGATATGGGTTTCGTAGTCCTGCCAGGTAAGGGTTTCCCAGTCGCCGTTGCGTTTGTGTTTCAGGGCCGGGTGGTTTCCATGGGCTGCCACTGTTTTACGAAGCATTTCCATGACCGTCATTTTCACATGGACCTCCCTTCCTGCCGTAATCGCAGTTTGCTGTGGGTTGATGGGGTTGCAACTGGATTTCGCGCCGACGTAACAACGGAGCTTTGGCCTGACGGCAGGCTGGCTCTCGAGGAGAATGGCATGCGATCGTGGTTATACCGGTCGGGGTCGGATGGGGAGCCGGCCGAAGCCGCCAGGTTGCGGCCGTTTGGCATCCTCTGTTTTTTTAGTTAAGATGGCGCCCGGTGTCAACGGCAGGTTCACGGCCGGGAAGGGAATGCCAGACGAATGCGCTGCGAGGGACATCTCAAACAGGCCACAGGAGCAGGGGGGCTTTTGCGCCCCTGGCATAGCTGGGGTCTGCTCCTGCTTCTGGCGATGGTATTAACGGCATGCGCCGGTGAACAGGTCCGTAAAACACCGACCACCCTGCCAACCATTGCCTACACCATCCAGGTGGGGGCTTTTTCAACGGTCGAGCGCGCGGCCCGCTATGCCGAGCATCTGGCGGCGGCCGGCCTGGACGCTTTCCATTTCATCGACCGCGACGGTCTGAGCAAGGTCCGCTTCGAGCGTTTCGACTCCAAGGCGGCCGCGCGCCGGCGGGCCCAGAGCCTGAAGGCCCGCGGCCTGATCGAAGACTTCTATATCGTGCGGCCCGGCCGCACCACCGGCCGCGGAGCGCGCGAGGAGGATCTGGTCCGCACGGCCCGGCGGTTTATCGGCAGCCCCTACCGCTGGGGCGGCACCTCCGCCCGGAGGGGGTTCGACTGCAGCGGTTTGACCATGACGGTCTACCGGCTAAACGGATACGAGCTGCCGCGCAGTGCCGCCGCTCAACATGGCGCGGGCATCCCCGTGGCCAGGCGCGACGTGCGACCCGGCGATCTCGTCTTCTTCGCCACCGGCCGTACCGGCCGGGTGTCGCATGTGGGCATATACACCGGCGGGGGTAATTTTATCCACGCCCCGGGCCGCGGCAAGACGATTCGCACGGCCGCCCTGGACAACAGCTATTTTCGCCCGCGGTACAAGGGCGCGCGCCGCTATTTTTAGACCCCGTCTAACTTAGCGCTTGCGTGCTGCTATAATCATTGAGCGGCATCGGCCCTTCCAGGAAAAGCCCGCCTGCCATTTTGCAAAAATCCAGGCAGTAAAAATCGAACATTAAAGCAGCAATGTAAATGCACAGGCGGCTTCGTAAGACGTTCGAGGGCCAGGCTTGCGAAGGCCGAGGAATGAGGCGTACCCCCGTACGCCGCAGTAACACGGTCTGAAGCCTAACGCCGCCGTTGACGGTTTTACCTGGCCAGCCATTAAGTGCTGCGGTCTGCGGGAGCGACGGCTTCGTAAGACGTTCGAGGGC
>JASJCD010000216.1 GCA_030066135.1 Desulfobacterales bacterium
ACAACCCTTCTCGAGACACGGGATCTCGTCACCAACTTTTACACCTACGAAGGTGTGGTCAAAGCCCTCAACCGCATCAGCCTGGTGGTGGACATCGGCACCACGTTCGGGCTGGTGGGGGAATCGGGCTGCGGCAAGAGCGTGACCGTGCGTTCGATCATGCGTATCGTGCCCGCGCCCGGGCGCGTGGAGGGCGGCAAGGTGCTCTTCTTTTTCGACGAAGAGACCCGCGCGCAGGGCCTGGACCTGCTGACCCAGTCCGCGGCGGTCATGGAAAATCTGCGCGGCAACCAGATTTCGATGATTTTTCAGGAGCCCAACGCCGCCTTGAATCCGATCATGACCATCGGCGCCCAGGTGGCCGAAAGCTATCTTTTCCACCGCCGGGGGGAGATGAGCCGCAGTGTCCTGGAAGCGCTGGAAAGTCCAAGCCTGCGCGGTTTCAGGCCGCTGATCGCAATACAGCGGAAGCTCTATGCCACGGCCGCCCGCAATCCACGGGCGGCCGGGCTGCGCCTGCTCGACCGGCTGCCGCTGGCCCGACGCTGGCAGCAGCGCCTGCAGCGGGAGGCCTGGGCCCGGGCCGTGGATATCATCGGCCAATTGGGCATCCCCAATCCCGGTGATATTGCCCGCAGCTACCCGCACAACCTTTCCGGGGGCATGAAGCAACGCATCGTGATCGCCATCGCGCTGGCCTGCAGCCCGCTGCTGCTGATCGCCGACGAGGCCACGTCCAACCTGGATGTTACCATCCAGGCCCAGATCCTGGATCTGCTGCGGCAGCTCAAGCGGACCGAGATCGCCTCGATCCTGCTGATCACCCACGACCTGGGGGTGGTGGCCGAAACCTGCGACCGGGTGGGCGTGATGTACGCCGGCAACCTCTGCGAGGTCGCCGACGTGGCCGACCTGTTTGCATCCCCACGGCATCCGTATACCCGTGCCCTGCTCGCGGCCGTGCCCCGGATCGACCAGCAGGAAGCGCTCAAAAGCATTGCGGGCAGCGTGCCCAACCTGGTGGACCCGCCCCCGGGCTGCCGGTTTCATCCGCGCTGCCCGCACGCTATACCGCCCTGTCGCGAGCATTTCCCGGCCATGGCGGTCGTGGGCCCCAACCATGAAGTGGCCTGCTATCTGTATACGGACAAAGCCCGGGAGCGATGAGGGCATGACGCCACGGGTACGATCGAACCTGTTCAATTCGTTATAACCAGAAGCCTCCACCTCGGGTGGAGGACCTGGCGATGTTCTATCGATCCAGTTGAACGGTTCGTTCATTTTCTTCCACGTGGAAGACGAACCTTCGGAAGGCGCGGAGTGTCCATCGGGGTCGGTATCGGTATCGGTACTCGAAAAAAGGTCGGCACACACAAAAGACGATTCCGATACCGATAGCGATACCGACACCGAATGACAAAATAAATACCGGCGATAGGCGAAGCGCTTGCAAGCGGACAGTCCACACGCTTAACCCGCCCGTCGCGTCGATGCCTGCAAAGGGGAAAAACCGATAGCCCCAACCGAACGCTACGAACGCGAACAAAAAGGAACGCCTTTGACGCGACCCCATGTAAATCTGATCGAACTGCGGGGGCTTAAGAAGCATTACCCCGTTAAAGCCGGCGTGTTCCGGCATGCAGTGGGTGCCGTGCGGGCCCTGGACGGGATCGATTTGGATATTCACCGCGGCGAATGCCTGGGGCTGGTGGGCGAGTCGGGTTGCGGCAAGACCACAACGGGCAAGGCCATCATCCGGCTGCATGCCCCTACGGCGGGCCAGATCCTGTACCGCCCGCGCAACGGGGCAACGGACACGACCTTGGATCTGGCGGTCATGTCACGGCATGAACTCAAGCGACAGGGAGTCCGGGGGAAACTGCAGATGGTCTTCCAGGATCCGACCACCTCGCTCAACCCACGGATGCTGGTGAAGCATATCGTGGCCGAACCGATCCGGGCGCAGGAACGGCTCGGCAGCCGCGCGCTCGAAGATAGGGTTCTCGAGTTGCTCGCCATGGTGGGTATGACCCGGGATCACCTGCTGCGCTACCCGCACGAATTCTCCGGCGGCCAGCGCCAGAGAATCGCCGTGGCCCGGGCCATTGCCACCCATCCCGAATTCCTGGTGCTGGACGAGCCCACCTCGGCGCTGGACGTTTCCGTTCAGGCCCAGATCCTGAACCTCCTGGAAGAACTCCGTCAGCGGCTTGGACTGACCTATCTCTTCGTGACCCATCACCTTCTGGTGGTCAAATACATCAGCAGCCGACTGGCGGTCATGTATCTTGGCAAAGTGGTTGAACTGGCACCCACCGGGGCCGTTTTCAGCCATGCCCGCCATCCGTACACCCATGCCCTGCTATCGGGTATACCGGTGCCCGCGACCCGGCCCCGGGGCGGGCGGATCGTCCTGAGTGGCGATGTGCCCAGTCCGGTCAACCCGCCCGCGGCCTGCCGGTTTCATACCCGCTGTCCCTTTGCGCTGAACATCTGCCGCGAAATGGAGCCCGCCATGGCGGAAGTGGCGGCGGGCCATTGGGTGGCCTGCCACCGGCATGCGGAGGTCGAGCGGTTGGTGAAGGATCAGTTCGGTTGAGGAGCGATAAAAGCCTGTGCCTACAGGGATAGCCCGGCGGTTTTTAAAATTTGCCTGAAAACAGGCTCGGCCGCGTAACGGCTCTGGTCGGGTATGCCGTCAGGTCGGGGTCGGCATCGGCATCGGATCTCGAAGGAATGACGGATTGCGAGGTGACGATTCCGATAGCGATAGCGATACCGACGCCGAACATGCGTCTATTCGGGTTCAGCGGTTGGCCAGGGGGAGTTCGGCGTTGATGTCCTCGATCTGGGCCATCTCCATCTGGTTGATCTTGCCAATGTTGAGTCGCAGGATTTCCTGGAGGCGCCACTCGGAGAAACGGTGGTAGCTGTAGTTGGGCACAGCCTCGAATCCCCGGCGGATTTTATGGTGGCCGCCAATGCCGGGATCGAAACTGCGGATGCCGTTTTGAATGGCCCACTCGATGGGAGCGTAGTAGCAGGCGTTGAAATGGAGGGCATGGGCTTCGGTGGTGGCGCCCCAGTAGCGGCCATAGAGCCGGTTGCCCTTGTAGAGCAGGAACGACATGCCGATGGGCAGGCGACTGTCGTCCTGGTAGGCGTTTATCAGAAGGATACGGTGGCGGTAGCGCGCATGCAGGCCTTCGAAAAAATCGGCGGTCAGGTAATGACAGCCCCAAGGGCCGAACTGGGCATTCGTATCGGTATAGAGGCCGTACATGTGTCTGAACAGTTCCGGCGTGATCTGATCGCCACTTAGCGGGACCAGCCTGATGCCCTGCCTGGCCATGGCGCTGCGCTCCCGCTTGATGTTGCGGCGCTGGCCGGATTTAAAAATGGCGAGATAGTCCTCAAAGCTTTGAAAATTCTTGTTTTTCCAAGCAAAGCTCTGGTGGGTCCAGGATAGAAAACCGTGGGATGCCAGGACGCGGGCCCAGTCGGGGTCCACATAATTGAAACTGCATCCTGAAAGGCCATAGCGGCGGCAGACGGCGTCAATGGCTTTCAGCATGGCACCGCTCAGGGCGTTTTCGTCCTCTCCGGGCGCGATCAGGAAACGGTAGCCGATGGTTGGTGAGAACGGGCTCATACCCACCAGTTTGGGATAGTATTTTATCTCCAGGCGTTGGGCCACATCGACCCAGATATGGTCGAAAACAAACTCACCGGCGCTGTGACTTTTGATGTAGAGCGGGGCTGCGGCCACCAGCCGGTCGTCGCGCCAGACCGTCAGGTGATGGGGCAGCCAGCCGTTGGATTCGACGGCACTGCCGGATTCTTCCAACAAGCGCAGCCACTCCCACTCAAAGAAAGGGGTCGCGAGGTCTGCGCACAGGGCATTCCATGCACTCTCCTCGATTTGACTGATCCGGTGGGTCCACCGTATTTGCAACGTTGCGGCGTCTGGCATTATTGTGATGCAGGCTGTCGCGGTTTCATCATCTTTATTTTGGCCATGGTCGACGAGCGTCGATGGTGTCGATCGGCTTGAAAGGCACCGGCCGGCATCGCGCCCGCTGAAAGAGATCCTAATTCCTCCAAGGCCGCTTGTCACTACCGCCGGTCGCGCTGGACGGCGGGCTTCGGCGGCGCGCAGGCACCCTTCGATAAATGCTTGCAAGTTAGTGAGAACTGGCTATATTGGCACATGCCAACCGTTCCGAAACGGAGTGTGGCATTCCGATCTTGGCCGATTTGCTGCGAATACCGTCAACCATAATAATTCCCCCTAAATCAAAGGTGAAACTAACCGGCCGGTTGCCTGCGGTGGCGATCCATTAGCCGGGAATCGTGGGAGATAGCCAATGGACCTCGATCAAATACTGGCCGTGACCCTGAGCGGGGTGCGCCCCGAGGAGGCGCCGGCGGTAAAGCGCCTGGTGGCAGATTGCGATCTGCCCACGGCCGACCTGACAGATGAAAAACTGCGTCATTTTATAGTGGCCCGCAAGGGCGATGTGGTCGTCGGGACGGTCGGGGTGGAGCTGTTTCCGCCCCAGGCCCTGTTACGGTCGCTGGCCGTGGAGGAAGCCTATCGCGGCCAGGGGATTGCGAGCAAGCTGCTCCAGGCGGCCGAACGCTATGCCCGTATGATGGGCGCAACCCAGCTTGTGTTGCTGACCCTGACGGCCGAGGATTATTTCAGCCGGTACGAATATCTAACCATCAAGCGCAGCGATGCGCCGGCATCGCTCGAGGCCACGGAAGAGTTCAAGACCCTTTGTCCCGACACGGCCGTGTGCATGCGCAAGCAAATTGCCTGATCGCGAAGGCCAAAATGCACGCCGCACGTTCGGGGCGACAGGCGCCGACGCAGGAACGTATTCCGATGGCGGGCAGTTACCGCTTAAAAACAGTTTGGTAGAACCACAATAAACACAAAGGGGAGTGAAAATGAAGCGAACGTTGGTATCTGCAATCGTTTTGTTGTTGGCCCTCGGGATGGCCGGTACAGCCTGGTCCGACGGTGACTTCGTGGTCTACCCGGCCAAGGGACAGAGCCAGGACCAGACCGAAAAGGACAAATACGAGTGCTATAACTGGGCCAAGCGGGAAAGCAACTTCGATCCCATGAAAACGCCTACGGCCAGCTCGCCGCCTCCGGCCAAAGAAGAAAAGACCTGGGGGGCGGGCAAGGGTGCCGTCGGCGGCGGCCTGCTGGGTGCGGGTATCGGGGCCATCGCGGGTGGCGGCAGCGGTGCCGGTAAAGGCGCCCTCATCGGCGCCGGAGGCGGTGCCCTGGTGGGCGGCATGCGCCGATCGGATCAGAAAAAGCGTGATCAACAACGCCAGCAGCAGTGGGAGCGTGAACAGGTTTCCCGCTACCAGGCCGGACGCAATGCCTACAACCGTGCCTACGCCGCCTGTCTCGAAGGCCGCGGTTATTCCGTCAAATAGCCCCGGTATACAAGGGGGGCAACGCTGTTAAGCCCGGGCGCTCATAGCCCGGCCGGCGTGAATGCTTCACGGTTGAGATGCATGCGCAACAGGCCGCTGTTGACTTAATCGATTTTGATGACCGCAAGGAGAAACGATAATGAAGAAATCAATGATATTGACGGGACTGCTTTTGGCGCTGGGCCTGATCGCCGCTCCGGCCATGGGCGGGGACTTCGATGGCTCCAAGAAAATAATCTGTGCCGCCGTGGATGTGGTTGAATGTGCGCCCGGAGCGGAATGCGACCGGGTTATGGCCAGCGAAATCGACTTTCCCGATTTTGTGCGGCTTGACTTCAAGAAAAAAGAGATCCGCACCGAGCAGAGTGGACATGAAAAACGCAAGACCGATATCGAACGCATCGAGCGCATTTCCGGTAAGATGATCATCCAGGGAGCTGAAAATGCCCACGAAGGCGCTTCGGAAAGTCTGGGGTGGAGCATGATCATCGACGAAGAAAATGGTCGCTTTGTGCTCTCGGCCGCTGCGACGGAAGCGGCCTTCGTGGTTTTCGGGACCTGTACGGTGCCCTGACGGTTTACGGCGGCAGGGGGAGGCAACGGACCTATCCCTGCCGCGTCTTTGTCTATTTTGTAGCCTGCCTGTAAAACCCCTATACGCAACGCCCCGCCCGCTATCGGACCCGCCGACGGTCTGCCCTTGGCCGTCCGGGGGGTATTTATCGAATAATTATAACCAGAGATGGCCGCGCTTCCCTGAACCTGCAGCGGGTTGGCAGCTTGGCACCTATTTTGCTTCTTTTCCGTTTTCAAGATGCCAGGACCGCCTAACCAACTCCCATTCTTAGCCGGTTGCATCCCGAAACCTGACCTGAAACACCCCTCTCTTAAGGCCAACGCCGGACCCGACGCCGCGAGATCACTTCCCAGGCATTGATTTCCGCCATGACTTCGCGGGGGTTTGCGATCAAGTCGCACCGCCGCACAACCATAGTCGACAACCGCTATATAGAAAGGAGAAAAGCCATGCGGAAAACACTGCTTTTTATTCTGGTCTGGGGACTGACCGTAATGGGCGTGGCTGCTCATGCCGGCGATTGGAGCAGCCAAGAGATGAAGCAATACTATGAAGCGCAGGTTGCCTGGGAAATCGACCACTGCCTCCAGAAATGCCATCTGATGGATTCACGCTCGCCGACCCTTCGGGCCAAGGCGCGTCAGGAGGCCGGCAAAGCCCAGTATCTGAGAACCTACAGGGCCCAGCTGGTGAACGACATGCTGGCGGCCGAGATCGGCCCGAGCCATTACAAGGTGCAGCAGTTTCTCAATGAACGCTACCACGATCACGGGTATGCCTATCTTGATCTGAACTACTGCGAATAAAACCGGGCAAATCAACATATAATGGCCCCGCTGCCAGGCGGGGTCATTTTTTTTGCTACCGTTCATCTTCTTCAGGGCGGCAGACAAGAACGCAAAGCCAAAGATGGATGCCCAGCGCCCAGACCGCGACGGGCTGAACTCTACCGACATACCGTCAATGACCGGTTGCCCAATTCAGCAGAATCTACGGCTGCGCCAGGGCAACGCGCCCCACCGCAAGAAGGGCGATCGGGACTTTTACCGCCAGGTTAAGCCCTAAATCGAATACGGGCGCCGTGGCATGCAACGGATGAATGCGGCCCCGCAGAAAGCCCTGATGGCGGTCACGAATGGTTGTTGAAGCCTTTGCGGCGGGCCCGCGGCAAGATACTCAAAAAAATGGATGACCCTATTGACAAAGATACGGCGACGGCTATTATTTAGACAGTATTTAAACAAAAGTTAAATACTAAAATCAAATAAAGGAGTCGTCATGAATATCACAAATAAAATTCTCTTGGTCGCTTTCATACTTGCTGTTGCGGTGCCGTTAGCCTTCGCCGGTCATCACTACCACGGTTATGGTCATGGCAAAGATATGTCCTGGAATATGTCCGACAAAGACAGCAACGGAGACGGCACGCTCTCCTTTGAGGAATTTTCTGCTAAACAGATGGATATGTTGCGCGCCGGTTTCGATATGATCGACACCGACAAAGACGGAAAAATCAGTGTCGATGAGTGGAATACATTTTTAAAGGTCCACGGGGTAAGCCCGAAAGCCTAACCTATTATTATTGCCAACGATGGGAGATCATTCCGTCGTTGGCTTTTTTTTAAACCGCAAGATCTAATCTGCCTATAGGGAGAATCAAAATGGTAAACGGTAACTTCATTCCGGGCAACAAGCGGGCCAACGAGACCAGACGTTTTAAAGTTTACTTCGACAACAAGCCGCAAAATGCGGCTGATGCACAGAAGAGGGTATGTCTGGCGCTCAAGGCCACCGGACAGATTATTCGTTTGAGTGAAACGGAAGCTTACGACATGATGGCAGAATTAGCCAAGGCGCTAAAATGGGGTCATAATCGGCGTGTGCACTAGATATGCAGTGATTACATTTAAAAAATTACGATATCCAGCATTAGTGTACTTCTAAAACATGAATTTCAGCTCTCCAAGCTGTCCAATTGCCGCCTGAAAAGATCCAGGTCATCAATAACGACAGCTTTTATATT
>JASJCD010000217.1 GCA_030066135.1 Desulfobacterales bacterium
CGAGACCGGACGACGGCCTCCGTTGCCGGCCGGTATACCACCGCCACGCGCATCCTGGTGGTCTGGGTGATCCTGTTTCTTGTGAACACCTTATTTTTTTCGATCTGACATGGCCCACATACAATCATTCTCCCTGGAACAGATGAATCTTACGCTCCACCGGGTTCGCGGTGAACTCCACATTGACGAACTTCGTCGGACGGCAAAAAGATTCTACGATCAGGCCGTGACGCTCAACGTGCTCTGGGATTTTACAGGCGCCGACCTGGCGCGAATCCCCAGTGATGACCTTAACGCGATTATCACCGAGGTCAGGACCTATACCCACAGCCGTACCGGTGGCCGAACCGCCTTTGTTGTCAGCGCGGAGGTCAATTTCGGCCTGGGTCGGATGGTCGAAATGTTATCGGCCACCATGGACATGCCCTTCGAATTTCGCAGCTTCCGGTCCCTGGAACAGGCGGCGGGCTGGCTTGAAGTCGATCCTGTGGCCATTCGTAAACTTTTTCAGGATGAATAGCAGGCGACCGTCCATGCCCAATCCGCCTGCGCGGATTTCCTCCCGAGGGCAGCAGATTCGCTGATTGTGCCCCGGCCCGGCATATTCGGCGCCCATTTGACTTTGAGGGCCGCTATCCCTTAAAAAATAACATGCCCCGGCGGCGCTTTACCAATGTGGTCGCTTTTGACGATGGGCCGTTTGCGCACGATCAGACCGGTAGCGTTCCGGTGGTCGGGACGGTCTATGCCGATCTTCGCCTGGACGGCGTGCTTGTCGGCGCGATCGAAAAAGACGGCGGCGACGCCGCCGAAGCGCTGGCGCGGATGGTGGTGCAGTCGCGTTTTGACGCGCATATCCGTCTGGTCATGCTCCAGGGTATCTCCCTGGGCGGTTTCAACGTGGTGGATGTATTCGAACTGCGGCGGCGCCTGGCACGGCCGGTGCTGGTGATCGCCCGGCGCCCGCCGGATTTGAACGCCATCCGGGCGGCCCTGCACAAGCATATCCCGGAGGGAGCCGCCAAATGGCGCACCATCGAACGGCTCGGGCCGATGGAGCCGGCCGGACCGGTTTTCATACAGCGCGTCGGTATCGAGCGGGAGGCGGCGCTGGAGACCGTGCACCATTTTACCATCCACGGCCACCTGCCCGAACCTTTGCGCAGCGCCCACCTGATCGCCGGGGCGCTTGTCAATGGTCAGAGTCGGGGAAAGCCTTGACAGCATTCGGGACCTGAAGCCAATGCCAGCGACCGATTGGAAACGGGGGGATGCCAACAATTGTGCTGCGCAAAAGAACTCGAGGGGCCAAGAGGCCCCATCTCTGCCGTGATGCTATTCTTTTTCTCGATGCCTCCAAAACTTGGACCCTTGATCCCTCGTGATTCCGGCTTCACCTTGGGAGCGTATCCCGGGCTGTCGCCATCGGACGGGATTCGATGACGGCGATGATCTGCTGTGGAATCGAGATCGCGGCCCGGCGGGCCATCTGCGTGGCGCTCGCGCGTGAAGGCGATCAGATCGTCGACCTCACGGGACGACAGCGACCCCTTGAAATCGGGGATGACGAAGACGCCGCCGAGGTGCTCCGCTTCCGGCGCTCGGCCCAGGCGCTGCTGGAAACCTGGCAACCGGACCGCATCGGCATCATCCAGCGTAAGAAGATCGGTACGTTTGCATCGGGCGGCACCACCTTCAAACTGGAGGGTCTGATTCAGCTCTACCCCCATCAGCCGGTGGCGATTATCCCCTCGCGGCACCTGCGGGCCTTTGCCAAAGAAGAGCAACCGACGCTCAACCCGTATTATGCTTACCAGAAGAATGCATACCTGCTGGCAACCTACCTGCTCCATCAGGCGGGAAAGGCATGATGCACGTCAAGGACCTTGCAAAGCACAATGGCCGCGGCCGCCAAATTCTGGTATACTGGGCCACACAATTGCTGCGGGTCTGGTTTGCCACCTGCCGGGTTACCGTTATCGGCCGCGAAATCGAGCACCGCTATGCGCACGTGGAAGACAAGGTGGTCGTCGGCACCTGGCACCGCGGCGCCCTATTTCTGGTCTGGTACTACCGCCGGCTGCGGCCGATGGTCATGTTCAGCCGCTCACGCGACGGCGAACTGATCGCGGGATATGCTGAAAACTTTGGTGTCCGTGCGGCCCGGGGTTCCTCAAGCCGCAGCGGAACCTCCGCCCTGCGGACCATGCTGCGGCACCTGCACGCGCCGGGGCCGCGCAAGGCCGCTACCGTGCTGGACGGTCCCCGCGGGCCGCGATTCACGGTGCAGCCCGGCATGCTGCAACTGGCGCGCAACGCCGCCGTGCCCTTTCTGCCCGTGGTCATGTCGGCGGCACCGGCGATCACGCTGCGCCGGACGTGGGACCGCACCCTGATTCCGCTGCCGTTCAGCCGGGTGGTGGTTTGCTATGGTGAACCCCTGACCATCGGTACGGAGATTCGCGGCCCGCGCCTCCAGGCCAAGTGCCGGGAAGTCGAAGCGCTTCTGAACCAGCTGCGCCGCGAAGCCGACCGGTTGGTGGGATACCGCGAGAGCTGACGATGCCGTGGTAGCGGTCGTAGGAAAAATCACAAGCGAGGTGAGGCCTTGAAGACAACAACCTGGATTTTAAGCATTGCCGCCCTGGTCACCACCCTGGCGGCCTGCAATCCCAAGGAATATTGGGAATACAAAAGTTCCCAGATGCAGTCCAATGCCTTTCATCTGCCGGTGGACCCGATCGGGAAGAACCTGGGCTACGAAAGGCTGATGATCAATTGCCGCTACCGCGAGCCCTTGGATAAATTCGTGAAGGAGCGGGGCATCCCGGATTTCATCAACGAGTACAACGTTCAGGCCCTCGACGGTATCCGGCTCTACTATCTCAAGGAAAACGAAGTCTACGATTTCCTGGAGCAGGACTATAAGCCCGACTCCATCCGCCTGCTCGAAAGGCGGCCGTTGAACGGCTTCGAAAAAGCCTATATCAAGGAAATCCAGGGCCGCAAACCGATGTGAGCGCCGTCAGCGCTCCTCAGCGTGTTATCCAGCCGAAGAAGCCGGCGGCCTGCCATACAAACCGGCCGGCAAACATCAGCAGGACGCCGCCCAGAAGGCGCAGTGTCCACACGTAGACCTGGCTCTGCAGAAAACGACGGTAGCGTCCCACCGCAAGAGCCAGCATCATTTTCGATCCCACCAGACAACTGTAGAAAACCAGGATAAAAACCGCTGCGGCCGGGCGGTTCTGATCGGCTGTGCGCAGCACCAGTGCGCCGCCCACGGTAAACCAGAAGAGATAGGGGCTGGGGTTGAGGGCATTGGCCACAACCCCCCGCCAGATCGAGGCCGGCGGTGCGGGCGTGGTCTCTCCGGCCGTGCCCTTGAAGGTCATGCTTTCGATGGCCATCCAGGAGATGACGGCGGCCCCTGCCAACGTGATGACGCCCATGACGGTCAGCGAAGTGTTCAACCGCGGCATCAGCACCAGGGCCACCAGAATGATGGGCGTATCGGTGATGAGCGGGGCGACGGCCACGCGGAAGCCGGCGCCGATGCCCGAACGCAGCGTTTCGGTGATGACCAGGGTTAAAAGCGGTCCCGGCGACCAGCCCGCGCTGAGCCCCAGAAAGGCCCCGGACACGAATGCGGCCTCGACCGTATTCATTCGCCCGCACCTGAGGGCCGTGCCGGTTTCTGCGCCTGCAGCCGACGATACAGCGCCAGGACCTGCCGACGGGTGGCGGCGTGCGTCCCGGTATTGTCGATGATCAGGTTCACATGGTCGCGTTTGGCGTCGATCGGCATCTGGGCCCGGATGCGGGCACGGGCCTCCGCTTCGGAAATACCGTCGCGGCGGATCAGGCGTTCGCGTTGAACAGTCTCGGGCACATGGACCAGCACGGTAAAGGGCAGCACCTTGTGCAGGCCAGATTCGATCAGCAGGGGGATATCCAGAATAACCACCGATCCCGGGTATGCAGCTGCCAGTTGCTTGAGTTCAGCCGCTATCTGACGGAAGACGAAAGGGTGGACGATCTGCTCCAGATCATGCCGCAGGGCCGGGTCATGAAAGACGAGCTGCCCCAGTTTTTCGCGGTCCAGGCGGCCGTCCGCTGTGACAACCCCTTGGCCAAAGCGTTTTCTTACGGCTTCCAGCGCCGGTCGGCCGGGCTGCACCACCGCGTGGGCGATGCGGTCCGCATCCACGATCCGGGCGCCGGCCGCTTCGAGCATACCGGCCACGGTCGACTTGCCGCTGGCAATGCCGCCTGTCAATCCGGCGACAATCAGGCCGGACCAGTCAAGGGGTGGCGGCACGGTCGTTTTCATCCAGATAGGCCTGGACCGGTTTGAGCAGGATTTCGGCGTCGTCGGGCGTGGCGGCTGTTCCCGGGATCGGCAGATCGAGGGTTAAATGGGCCCAGCGGCGGTAGCGGTCGTCGCGGTCGGCCAACAGCTGCATATAACAGCGTGCCAGGGCGGCGGCCGTGTCTTCACCGGGATTCCGGCGATAATTCCCCTGCCAGACCACCGGTCGGGGTTTGTTTCGGTAAGCAGCCAGGAGTTGTTGGTGTTTAGCGGGCGCTGCCGACAGATAGACCACGACGGCCGCTCGCCGGAGACGCTCCAGAAGCGGGTCCGCCAAATAAATCACGCTACCGGTGGTATCGATCACGAAGGAGGGCGCCCTCTGATCGGTCCGTTGGTCGAGGGTGTTCAGAAAACCGGATAACACGTGGTGCTCGAGATCGAGATAACGGGCCTCGCGCTCGGCGAAGCCACCGTCGTAAGGGAAGCCCATCCACTGCCCGATTGTCTCGATCGACCCATCCCCCAGTGCCAATTGTCGGGCCAGTTTGCGGCCGATCTGATCGTCGCAGCCCAACCGCTCGAAACCGGTGCCGGCCAGCCGAAAGGACCAGTAGGATTTCCCGGTGCCGGACATGCCGATCAGGGCGATGCGCAAGGGTCACTCCGCTATCTGAGGAAAGGAATTCAGCATTTGATCGATGCCGAGACGGCTCAGCTCCCGGGCCGAGAGCCAGCGGGCCCCGCCCGCAAAAAAGGCCGACGACGCGCTTAGATCCTCGAAAAGGCTCTTCTGGCTACGGTCGAAGCGACCACGCCAAACCCGACGGCCATTTTCGACTTCGATCAGATAAACAACGAAGCCCACGGAAGCGCCCTGGTTTTCCTGATACTCCCGATAACGCCAGACTTTTCCGAGCATGACGTGATCACAATCCAGGGCCCGGCCGAAGCGCCGGGCGATTTCGCGCGGGGTGTCCCGCGTGCGATCCAGGGGCATGGCATCATAGGTCTGCTCGGCCAGTTGCCGGTTTGCCACCCGGTAATCCAGACGCCGTTCCAGAGCGGCTTGCATTTCCCGGGTCAGAATATCTTCCGCCCGCATCCCCAGTTCGTTCACCTCCGCACAGAACTGGGCCATGGTGCAGTCCAGGGGGTGGGTCGCCTGGCTGTCCGCGCCGGCCTCCTCCAGGCCGGCCATAAACGGCATGACCGCAACTTTGTTGAGCCGGATGACCTGGTAGCCGGTAAGGGTCTGGGTTTTTGGCCGTGGAGAGCGGCAGGCGATCGCTGTGATCACGAACGCCATAATAATAAAGCCTAGCAGGACCAGGCGCTCGGGGCGGTGCGTGACCTTATCGGAACGGCCGTTAATCAAACGGGGCGCCTTCCCCCAGCGGGCGTTCGAAGGTGTAGTCGATTGTATCGCCGACAAGGGATTGATAGGTCTCCTCTTCCGTTCCGGAAGCGGCCGCAAAGGGGTAGCCGATGGCGTATATGATAGCCGTTACCGGTATCATGATGAGCCCGACAGGCCTCAGGATCAGGATATCGGTGGCGACGTTCATGGGGTTGGGCCCTGGTTTTATCGGCCTGTCGTCTGCTTCTTCAGACGCTTCACCCTCTTCGGTCGGACCCCCGCCCTTTGTTCCTGGTGCTTCCGCTGTTTTCTCCGATGTCTGGGTCCATCCACCCGGAGCGAGTGCAAACACCAGAATGATGATCAGGCAGATCATTTTAAATGACTTGGTCGTGTTCATGATCGTCACCTCCTGTGACCGAAGGCATCCGTGCTGCGGGGCGGGCCCGCGGCTGCCCGGTAAGACCAGCAGTTAATGCAGGGAGCATAATGAATCCCCCGGGGAATGTCAAAAGGGAGGCACGGTGGCAGCGGATCGGCAGACGGAAGGAACCACCGCCACGGACGAATGCTTCCTGCGGCCTGCTCTTCAGCGGCTCTCCTTGACACGTTTCAGCAGGACGGGATCGGTGCAGACTTCGTAGTAAAAGCGATCCGTCCACTCGGTGACATTCAAGTCTGCCAGATCGATACGGGGCAGGGCGGCCTCGCGGATGACCAATTGGTGGGAGGTGCCGGAGGTGGTGGGATAGCTGCCGGTATAGAGGCGTTGGCGACCGGCCTGGGGCCCGGGCAGTTTGAGTGTCAGGCTTTCCAACTGGATTTCGCGTTTAAGCTTCTCGAACGCCTCAACACTCAATTCGATGCCGTTGACATTGTAGCGCACCATGCTCTCCGCGGCCATCTCATGGTTTTGGGGATCGACTTGAAAGACAAAAACGTTGAAGGGTGATTTTTGTTTGGGGTTTTTATCCCGCAGCGGCTTGAAGCAGCCGGAGAGGCGGTCAGCCAGGTTGATGGCTGGCGAAATCATGATGCGGTGGTCCTCGTCGAAGAAAAAGGTCGGCGCGCTGCCGTTGTAGCTGATGCCGAGCCCGAATTCGAGCTGGGGCAGATGCGATTCGCGGTTTTTACGGTTGTAGCGATCCACGATCAGGAGAATGTTCATGGCCAGCCCGCAGGCCCGGGCTACGCTGTACCAGTTCTGGGGCTGGTTTTCATGCTCGAAAATGGCCAGGATGATGGCATCGCCCTCGATGAACACCTTGTGCGCGCCGAAGCGGGACAGAATGCTGGTGATGGGATCGAAGAAATTGAGACTGAAATTCGTGGCCGGATTGAGCCCTTTGGCCTTCATTTCACTGACGATGCCGGTGGAGCCGCGCACGTCGGCTTTGATGACCGTATGACTGATGATGGGCATTTCATCCGGCACCTGCTCGTTGGGCAGAAGGAATTCATACAGCGAGTTGTTGGCCCGGGAGAGTTTAATGTGGTTTTCGTCGGAAACGAAATTGAGATAGTTGATGGCATTGGCAACGGCCGAATAATTGCCCATGTCACGGTGATAGCGGGCGAAGGTGCGCGCAAAATCCAGCAGGATCTCCATACGCTTCACGCGCGGCATCCAGCGGACCTTGCCGATCGCGCTGCGCAACGGTTTGAGGGTGAAATCCTCGCCGTAGTTCTTGCGAAAGCGTTTGAGCTTGATGCGGATGGGTTTGCGCGCCTTGGGGTCGACGATGTAGCTGAGCACCTCATGGGGTGTCAGCGGAGGGCAGTAAACTTCGCTGTAGGCTTTCATGACATCGGTGGCGATGATGATGCCCGTCAGCCCCCGGGCATTGAAATCCTTGAGCAGGCGCAGCATCAGCCGCTTCTGCTGCCGGACCAGCTGTTTGAGCTTGCGCACGCGTTTCTTTTCGCCGGTTTTTTGCCGGCTGCGTCGCATCATTTGCAAGGTGCGCTCGTGGTTGAACAGGGCGTCCACATTGCCATCGTGTTTGATCCAGTTGGCCGGGAGCGGTTCCTGGCCGGCCGGTCCGATGGACGGCGCACCTTCATTGGCCTCGGCCACCGTCGGCGGCTCCGCTTCGGCGGGGGACAGGGGGTTGTCGGCCAGCCCGGAGAAGAAATCCCCCAGGGCCGTCAGAATGGTTTCGTACTGGTTGATGTCTTCGCGCCGGCTTCCCAGGAGCACATACGCGTCCACCATGAAAGCGTCGGCGGCGGGGTTCTCGGCATGCAGCAGGGGATTGGCAAAGAAGTCGTCCGGCAGCAGGCCCTCTTCGCCGAAATGCAGCGTATGCAGGTCGTTGATCGTTTCCCTCTGGGCATCGGCCAGGTACTTGAACAGGGACCG
>JASJCD010000218.1 GCA_030066135.1 Desulfobacterales bacterium
GCGGAAGTGCGCAGCTACCTGGTGGGGCTCCCGGGCTTCAAACCCGGTGTGGGGCGTTAACACCGTCCCGGGTGGGTTCGATTCCCATGCACTTCCGCCATTTTTTTTATTTATATCAGTTGCTTATCATATTAAAAGCTTCGCGATCGTAATACAGGGGCAATACAAAAACAAGTCTGTATTTCCTCGACAGCGACCCTATCCAGGCCTCACCCTCTCTCGGGTGGGGCTTTTTACGTTCTGAAACCGGAGCGCCTCGGCAAGACCGGGTGCAACGGTCGCCTCTGAAACCGATGGCCGGGAACGTTTGGATTTTTTTAAAGGCCGGTTCTCATTTCGTCGGCAATGCTTATCTAATCTATATAAAAGACCAACGTTGGTCCTCTTCCACACGAATGATGAATTCATGGGGAATGTAAGCCGCCCGCGGGTCGTTCAAACGGCGTGCGGAAGGCAACTGGCAAATAGGTCCGACGTTGGATTCAGAGCCAAAATCCAAGTGGCCTGGTGGGTTCTTTTTCATCGCTATGCGCCTGGTTGGTGGCGTGCCAGACAAACCTTGGGCCGCATCAGCCTGGACTTTCTACTACAGGAGCTATCAATGGGGTGAAGAACTATGTGATAATGCGCGAAATCTGCCCAATCTGCAAAGGTCGTCGGACGATTGAAGATCCCAGCGGTTTCTGGTCGCGACTGGCCAGGGCCGAAGCCGAGGCACCGGGCGGTCGCTTTGATGAATTGACCTTCTATCGGTACATGCGGGACCATGGCTTCGACGCCGAAGATCCAGGCACCTGGCCGGTCGAAGCAGAGGCCTGCAATGTCTGCGATGACAACGGCATATTGGAAATTAGAACCGTCTGGGATGACAGCATGGATGCTTCCGCGGCCGCAGCACCAAAAGCGCACGATAGCATGACTTGCGATTGCGACGCTTCAGACCGTCAGGAATTCGATCCGGAACTCTGCGATTGCAAGTAAGGGCCGGCAACATTCTGACCGATCTCATAGGATTTCGCCTGTCGGTCCCGGCCGTCAATTAGTCCTCCCGGCGAATCCGCCGGGCTTGCAGAGCCTGATCAAAATGTAGATTAAGGTTCCCTGACAAGGCGTGATTCGACAAACGAGCGGAGCATATATTGATTATGCGTGCAGATTCCTAGACTAGAGACACGACGGTTCTGCCACGTGCCGGTTCACAATGCACCGAATTATATTTAAATCAAATGCTAAATCCCGCAAGAGGGGGAACACCGGCAGGGACCATTATTTTTTTTGAGATTAGACTTTAATACATCCAAAATCTGACGAAGGCATTCAAGTCAAGTCTTTTCTTCCATAGCATTGGACCGATAGAACCAGAGTTCTTTTTTGGCCTGACTGGAAGGATCCACATGCTCAGCATCATGCAGAAACCTGGCTTTGGCTCCTGAGAGCTTTCTGGTGTAGAGGGGCGAACCATCGATGGTCTGGTTGGAGCCGTCAACAAAAACCCCCTTTGGCCTCCGCTTCATCTGGTTGGCATAAATAACTTTATTGGCGTCGCACATAAAAACAGTCGGCCGAAAACAAGTATACTGATCGTCTAAATCCAAGATCGTCTTCAAAATGTCGCCGCGCGGTCCTCCGTCGATCAAAAAGGCGGCCGACACTTCCTTTTGGGCATCGATCCTGGATTGCAAGGGTTTCAGGGGATTCTGCACATATTCCTCGCGAATGGGCGATTCCCCATACTGGTCTTTGAATAATTCCGTGCGCAGAATTAGCTGCATGTCAATGCTATTTTTAATCGACGCGCTGTAAAAACCGTCGATGGGACGGCAGTTGGGAAAAAACCGCAACAGTGGCAAGCGAAAACTCCATAATCCACCCATTTTTTCCTGGGCTTTCTTGAGGCGCCCCATTCCCTCAGGTATCTCCAACCGCGACGCATTGCGACCATGGATATAGCGCTTGCACTTGTCGAAAGGCCATGGATGACGTTCATGCTTTTCACTTGCAAGCGCATCTTGAGGCCACATGGCTTGGATCGTTTTCACCATCTTATGAAACCAGTCCGGATTGTACTCAACCGATGTAAAAACGCATCGCTTCTGAGCTTCCAGCAGCGCCTGCAGATAATATATCGTGGAACCACCGGATCCGTATTCGATGACGAAATCGTAATCATGTTGAACAAGTTGCTCCGTTATGAAACGGCAGATATTCGCGCTTACGAAAGGAAAATATTCACCCGTAGAATGACTTTTGTGTTTGCGGGGTGAAGTTGTTTCCATGGCTTGATCCTTGATGTGTATTTATGAATGATTGCCTAATTCAGATATGACTGCTTTGTGTTTCCGCTGGGCAAGCATAATCGAAAGTTTATGGAACATATTATGGAGAAATTTACGCCCGGGAAATTGAGGCAGACGGCTGGCCAGAGAGGTTTGCTGTTTGATGTGGACTTGTAAAGACTCGATCTCACTGCGTGTAAAAAACGCACCAGCGGTCAGGTCCAGTAGTTCAAGGGCGTAATCAGCAAAACCATATATCAGACAAACTGAAATCGCCCTGAGCAACTTGCTGCGGGCCATTTCATGATCACATTTTCCAATCATAGCCTTGAAATTTTCGATCTTGCGGAAATAAAGTGTGTCGGCGAAGACGATCTGGCCTTTGGAGTTTCCAAATTCGGCGCCAACATTTCTTTTCCAAGACACGAGCCTCATATCAATCAAATCATAACCTAACTTGCCCACAAATTGATCGATTTGCGGAAACAGGGGACAATCCTTGTACAAGGGCGCAAACTGAACCTCGATTTCCATGCCGAACAGCGAATCCTGAAGGATATCCGAAGCACCTTCCAAAATAGGCAATTCAGCACCCTGGGTATCAAGTTTAATAAAATCGACATCGGTTATCTTTTCCGCGCGCAGGAACTCGTCAAGCCCATGGCAGTCAATACGGATTTGATCAACCACATCAAAGCGGGCAGGATTAGGAAATCTGGACAACAGTTCATGGTTGGGGACGAAACTCGATGAATTTTGCTGCTTCCGCGTAAGATAAAATGGTATCTGACCCGATTGGCGGTGCAAAGCGGTATTGAAATATACGGTCAAAGCATTCTGCTTTTGTTTGAGGGCTTCAAAAGCCCTGGTATCCGGTTCGAACCCGATCAGCTTGATATGTTGGCTGTGAGGCTGCCACATCGGCATCATGCCGCCGCTGGCACCAACGTCAACCAGCGTAATTGGCATATCATCATAAGCTCTTTCAAAATCGGCAGGGTAGATGCTCATTTGCATAAGTCAGATTTCATTGTTCTGTAACATGATTTTTAAATATGTTTGGGCACGAACCAGTTTCCAGGCGTGAGCGTATTCTTCCAACGGCATCACTTTCTCACAGAATGTCCCTGTGTCCAACTGGGGTAAAATCTCAATGGCTTCCTTGAAGTCTTCAGCTGCACTCCCCACCGATCCCACCACGACTTTATCGAAGGTGACGATATTTTCGAATGTAAAAGACCGATGGGCATAAGGTAAGCCCAGCAGTAAAATGGATGCGCCGGCCGGGCTTTCGTGCAGTATGGTATTAAGCGCATCGGGGTCTCCCGTGACTTCTACCAAGGTATCGAAGCTGCCCAGCTGGTTCAGATCCTCGGCCGTGTCAATGCCGGGGTGGTTGAACAGTTTGAGGCGCTTCGGATTGCGATCGAAAACGGTCACATGGTGCCCACGCGCAGCGAGGACAAGGGCGCAAAGATGGCCCAGCGGACCAGCCCCGATGACGGCGCAGCGCTTGAAATTCCCGTTTTCGGGCCAGATACGCTCCAAGCGACGAATCCCCTTCAGGACCACTGCCAGAGGTTCGCACAGACAAGCCTTGAGGAGATCGAAATCCGAGGGCAGCCGGTGGACAAATGCCCCGGGCATGACGGCAAATTCCGCATAGCCCCCATCGCGTCGCATTACGCCCACTTCCGTCCGCTCAGCACAGCCGATATAGTTCGCGCGCAGGCATTCTTTGCATTTTCCGCAACTTTGAATACATTCGACCACCACGGGATCACCGGCGGCGAGATGCGTCACATTGGTACCCACAGATACCACACGCGCACTGAACTCGTGTCCGGGCACGATGGGATATTTGGACAAGCCGGATTTGAAATAGTTGAGCGAACCCTCGAAAATTTCAATGTCGGTGGCGCATACGGCGACATAGGCAAGGCGCAGGAGGACATCTCCCGGCTTTACTTCCGGAAGCTCAAGCTTTTCAAGTGATGCCTGACCGGGCGCCCTGACCACGACCGCCTGATATGACCGGTCAAACAGGATCTTTTCTTTTTCCGCCGGGCTATCGATATTGATGCCGTCCAGCAAGCCCTTGATACCGCCGATGGCTTTTTGGAGGCGGAATCGCATGGCATACTTCGTCATCTTTCGCTGCGATAGATTGTTACCGCCGGTTGCATTGCCGCTCCAGATCCGGACGGTATCCAGCAGAAACCAGTAAATTTCCTCGAATGGCAGGAAAAAAGCATGACGGACATGCTTGATGCCGATCCGCCGAGCCGCGATGGCTTCCCGATAATACCGTCGTCGGACCTGTCGCTGACTTTCTTCATGGATATGATAGAGCGCCGCATCGGGTTCATAGATCACTTGGCGACCGCGCTGCATCCAGTGCTTGGCCCATTCGATATCCTCCAAACCCAGGAGGCTTTCATCAAACGGGTGTTGCTCCCAGAGTTCTTTTTTGACTGCGGCATTGGCATTGTTGGCGAAAAAATGAGGCGGTTTGAGTACTTTGCGCTTTTTACCAAAGGTTCGGCGCATGTCCTCGGCTTCGCTGAACTTCGAGGTGGCGCCTCCCAGCTGACGACCGTAGACCATGGCGGTGGCATCACTTCTAAGCGGGGCGATCAGGCGCTCAAGCCAATTCTCATCCAGGGGAACCGTGTGCGCCGATACGATAGCGATATAACGACCGGCCGCGGAACGGATGCCGATATTGAGCGAATACCCAAAGGTGAAATCACGGCTTTCAATCCGGAGAAAACGATTAGCCGCCTTGCGGGCGATTTCGGGTGTGCGGTCAACCGAACCGGAATCAACGACGATGATCTCGAAGCTCTGATTGGTTTGACGACGCAGGGCCGATAATAGATTGGGCAGATGGCGCTCTTCGTTAAAGGTGCGTATAATGATTGATATTTCGGGCGAATTCATGCGTTTTACCTTGCCTGCTTCAAGCCATCCAACAAGTTACGCACCGTACTTTCATGGACCCGCTGCCATGCCATCGGACTGCTATTGGCATTGTGTGGAGCGAAATAACAGTTTTGGAATTGGCGCAACGGACTATCAAGCGGAAGGGGTTCGTCTTCGAATACATCCAGAGCAGCACCTGCGATGGCCTTAGTGTTCAATGCTCTGACCAGTGCCGGTTCATCGACGACCGGCCCACGGGAAGTATTGATCAAACAGGCGCTGGTTTTCATTAAACCGAATTGCGCATCACTGATCAGATGGTAGGAGTGTGGATTGAGATCCGTATTGAGACTGATAAAATCCGCCTGCTCTAGCAACGTTTTCAAAGCCACCATTTCAACACTATATTCTGCTATGAAATCTGATGATATGGCGCGGATATCGTTTCCTATGATCTGCATGCCGAACGCCCGTGCTCGTCGAATGACGGCTTTACCGCAATCCCCTACTCCCACGACGCCCAGGCAGCATTCATTCAAGGATCGCGAAAGCGGCTTGGCCCACACACCCTGGCGGATTTCACGATCCATGCGGGACAAGTTACGGGCGAATTGAAGGATATAACCCATTACCGTATCAGCCACCGGTTCGGAAAAAGCGTTGGGGGTGCGGCAGACCAAAATGCCGCGTTTGGCGGCTTCCTTCGAATCGATGGAATCTATACCCGTTCCCCATTTGGAAATGACCTTTAAGCGGGGGGACGCATCCAGCACGCGTGCCGTAATGCGGTCGTCTCCGCAGATGATGCCGTCAAAGTCGCCCATCAATTCGAGCAGCTCATCTTCCTCCAGTCGTTCATTCACCGTGGCCGCGACAAGCTCGATGCCTTCGGATGCGAGTTTTTGTTGATAGTCTTCGATAACCGGAAGAAAATATGGGGCGGAGACCAAAATTCGCCATTTCATAATTCAATCAACCCTCCTATGCTTGCATATACTGCGATACCAATGGGTCCGTGCCCATCAGTATTTCGACTTTCTCCAAATCCGAAGGCGTATCAACTGCTTGCGTGGCGTACGTTGTTTCGACCATCTTGACCCGTATACCGTGTTCGAGAAACCGCAACATATCGATCGATTCGGCGATTTCAAGGCGGGTCGGCTCCAAACGGGTAAATACTTGAAGGCCTTGGGCCGTGAACGGAATCACGCAAACCTGCTTGTACGCATGGATGTGATCAAAAGATTGCTGCCGTGAAGTCGGTATAGGCTCCCGCGACATAAATAGGGCAATACCATTGGTATCCATGACGACTTTGATGGTGTTGGGATCCTCGAACTCGGACTGGTTTTGAATCCGTGCCGCGAGATTAACACAGCAAATGCCTTCTTCATCGAAGAAAGGATTTAACGCGGCATCGATCATCTCTGGGAAAATCATGGGTTCATCACCCTGAACCATCACCACGATATCCGTATCCATTTCTTCGATCGCCTCGGCAACACGGTCGCTGGCCCTCTCATGGGTGTCGGCGGTCATAACGGCATGACCACCAAAAGCGTACACAGCGTCGTATATTTCTTGGTCGCAGGTGGCGACGACGACACCGGCCAATCTTTGGCACATCGCCGTTCTCCGATAAACATGTTCAATCATCGGCCGGCCGAGTATCTTGGCGAGTGGTTTACCGGGAAAACGGGAAGATCCCATACGTGCAGGAATCACAGCTATAATCTTTTTAGGATCGTTCATGGTTTATTCCTCGATAAGAATGGCGCGTGCAGGGGCACCATCGGCTCCCTGCAGTTTGATAGGCAAACATAGTAACTGGTAGCGACCCGTTGCTACCTGTTGAAGATTGAGCCCTTCGACAATCACAACCTCCGCCTTTAAAAGGATCTTGTGCGTCTCTGAATGCGGGCTTCGAAAGTACTCGATGGAAAGGTAGTCGACTCCGATCAATCGAATCCCACGTCGCACGACCCAATCGGCTGCCGAGGCATCCAGAGCCACATAATCATCCTGAAAGACATGATTCGCTTGAGACCAAAGATTCGAATTTCTGCTTTTCAGCAAAAGGCGTTCAATATCGTCTGGTATTCGCATATTTTCCAGAAGGTTGCCCGCAACCATTTCGGTCCCGGCGGGCAATTCGGCCACATAGGCTTCGCCGACAAGGGATTCGAGGCTGAGCGATTCGACTGACTTTCCCTCATCATAAAAATGCCGCGGCGCATCGATATGCGTGCCACTGTGAACACTGCAGGTAAGCTGGCTGTCGTTGCTCGCATGTCCGAGACGAATGGCGCGCAAAGGCTCGATTTGGATCTGAGGATCTCCGGGCCACACAGGCAGTTCGGGTCCGGTCGTCAGGGAGATGTCGTAATACCTTTTCATATTCATTTCCTCACGGACTGGTCCGAGGCATCCTTGGGCAGGTGCTGTCCTTTGCGGGCACAAATACGCACATGCGAGCTTAAACGGTTTGTTTTTAAAAACGACTGGAAATTATTGCGCAGGTTATCGTCCCCATGGATGATGCTGGATACAAACCGCGGCAGTCTGATATCCGTCTGCTCATTCGCCATATTGCGGACAATGTCGACATCTAATTCACCGGGGGTTGCAATCTCGACAAGATCCAATTGGCTGCGCGCCACCAGTTTTTCTAGTCCCGCGATGGACATCAGGTTGATATGGTGCGGTGGATGGACGCTTTTGGAGCGATCCCAGAGCACCTGGATGTCGAAACCAGTTACGGTTAAGGTGGTCAGCATGGAAAGGCCATGGTCCTGCAATTGTGAACCAATGGCATTCAGGAATGATAACGGATCAAGAACATGCTCCAGCACTTCAAAGGCTGTTATAAAATAAGCACCAATTTTGGGTTCCGGCATTGCCTCGACGTAATGGCGCATGACTTCAAATCCACGTGCTTCACATACGGAAGCAAGGT
>JASJCD010000219.1 GCA_030066135.1 Desulfobacterales bacterium
CCAGGCCGGTTTCGACCCCGGCCGGTTTGAAAGGGTGTATGCCTTCCGCAAGGTTTCCAACTATATTGCCTTTTCGAGAGACACCCCGCTGGCGGTCATCCGCGACTGGCAGCGCTGCCTGGAAGGGATGAAAAGAGACGGCACTTACCTGCGGATGGCGCGCAAGCATGATATCCGCGTTGGACGTTAATCCAGTGAGGCGCGAGTGAAACAAGAAACAACGCAGCGACCGTCGGGGATACTCTGGACGTTAGGCCGCCGCTCGATTTCCAAGGAGCTGACCATCAGCCTCATGCTGCTGGTCGTGCTCGTCCAGGGCATTCTCCTGGCGGCGATTTACCACATTCATCACGAGGCCCACGCGCACGACCTTGAGCATTTGGCCGATAGCCAGGCCAGCAACCTGGCGGAAGTACTGGCCGTGCCCATCTGGGATTATGACGACGAGCAGATTGCGAAAATCGGTGAAGGCTATTTCCGTAACCAGGCCGTTCACGAGATCCGGATCGCTGACGCGGACCGCAATATCCTGTTTGATGCGCGCAAGGCGGATGATGGCCTTGCGCGCATCGCCCGACAGGTCGAGGTCGTTCACCGCGGCCAGATGATCGGCAGGGTCGATATCTATCTGATACCGGCGGATCATGAGTTCGATCTGTTGTGGCTGCGCAATGTCGGCCTGACCCTTACGGGCTCGCTGGTCGTCATTTTGTTCATGACGGGCCTTATATTGCGTGTCCTCATACGCCGTCCGCTGAATATTCTGCAAGAAGGCATCGATCGGGTGGCCCGCGGGGAAGAAGACCACGGCTTTATAGACGTAAAGCACAGCGAACTCAGCGACATTGCTGTGCGGTTCCATAATATGGCCGAAACCGTGCGCGACCGGGAAAGATCCCTGCAGCAGGAGGTCGCGGAACGGCATCGGGCCGAGAAAAAAATTCGCGTCAGTGAAGCCAGGAGCCGCGCCCTGTTGGACGCGATCCCGGATCTCATGTTCCGGTTCGACCGCGAAGGAACCTTTCTGGAATCCGAGGGCGCCCAGGACATGTTGATGATACCGCCCGAAAAATTCCTCGGTCGGAAAATCACGGATATTTTTCCGGAGGAACTCGCGTCGGTGATGATGCAGCGCCTGGAGCAGGCCATCGATCACCAGAGGATCCAGGTTTTTGAATATACGCTCGAGCTCGACGGAGCGCAGCGGCATTTCGAAAGTCGCCTGGTGGCGGATTCCGAAATGCAGGCCGTAGCCATCGTCCGCGACATTACAGCGCGCTTCAACGCCGCGGCCGCCCGCGAAGAGCTCGAAGACAGGCTCCGACGCGCCCAGAAGATGGAGGCCATCGGGATGCTGGCCGGAGGCGTGGCCCACGACCTGAACAATGTCCTTTCCGGCCTGGTAAGTTATCCGGAACTTCTGCTGATGGATCTGGCCGCGGACCACCCGATGCGCAAACCGATCCAGACCATTCAGAAATCGGGGGAAAAGGCCGCCAATATCGTTCAGGATTTGCTGACGCTGGCCCGGCGTGGTGTCCCCGTAGCCGAAGTGATCAATCTCAACCAGTTGATCCGCGAACTTATGAATTCCCCCGAGCTCCAGAAGCTGAGGACTTACCACGAGGCGTTTGATATTCAACTCGAGCTTGAAGATGAACTCCTCAATACCATCGGATCGCCGGTTCACCTTTCAAAGACAATCATGAACCTGGTTTCCAACGGGGTCGAAGCCCTCGCCAGGCCGGGAACCATCGGGATTGCGACCGCCAATCGTTACATTGATCGCCCCTTGCGCGGTTATGAGGACATTGCGCCCGGCGATTATGTGGTCATGACGGTATCCGACAACGGGGCCGGTATTTCGCCCGAAGATATCAATCGAATCTTTGAGCCCTTCTATACGAAAAAAATTATGGGCCGCAGCGGCACCGGCTTGGGTATGGCGGTCGTCTGGGGAACGGTCAAGGATCACCAGGGGTACGTCGAAGTCACCAGCCGGGTGGGAAAGGGCACCCGCATTACGGTTTACCTTCCCGCCAGCCGCCGGGATGTCAGCCAGCAGCCGGCCCTGATATCCATCGATCAGCTCATGGGCCATGGTGAACGCATCCTCGTTGTCGATGATATTCCGGAACAGATCGAGATCGCGACCTTGATTCTGGAAAAACTGGGCTACCATGTCGAAACGGCGACGGGAGGGGAGAACGCCGTGGCTTTTCTCCGGGACAATGTGGTGGATCTTGTGATTCTGGATATGATCATGGAGCCGGGGATCGACGGGCTTGAGACCTACCGGCGGATCAAGGCGATGCATCCCGGTCAGAAGGCGATAATTGCCAGCGGCTATTCGGAAACCGACCGGGTACGCGAGGCACAGACCCTGGGGGCGGGGGCGTACATCAAGAAGCCGTATCTGCTGGAGAAAATCGGGATGGCCATTCGCAAGGAACTGGACCGTCAGTAGCGCCGGTTCCGCAAAAGGCCCGATAGCGGCGTTACGCTTCGCTCCTCTTCATTGCGGCGTACTTACGTACGCCTCATTCCTCGGAGCTTGCAGGCCTTGCTCTCGAACCTTTTTCGAAACCGGCTGAACCAGTAGCGGTCGCGATTCAGTCATTTGCAGACTCCGTTTATCTCTTTGCCGTGCTCAGCCGGCGCTCTCCCGTGCCAGGCGGTCGACGCGCTGCAGCAGGGTGGGGATGCGGTGGGGGCCGTGCATCCTGCGGATGTTTTCGGCTGCTTGGGCGGCATCGATGCCGGCGGCTGTTACGAATAAAGGGCGTCGGCTGGCGCCGCGAATGATTGCATGGGCCGGCATCCCTTCGAAACGCGATTTGGCCACCCCGATGACCGGAATGCTGGAATCCAGGGTCTCGTAGAGGTGCTTCCCCAATCCAGGCCGCGACCCGAGCACGACGTAGCCATCTACGACCAGGGTAGCGAGTGGTATGGTAATCTGCTCCAGAAGCGCGAGGATGGCGGGCAGCTCGCGCTTGAAAAATACTCCCGGCACATAGGGAGCGCTACGGTCAATCACGCGGTGGTATTCGGCCGCGGGCACTTTGTCACCAAAGTCGGCGAACACGACGGCGGCGGCCGAGGCCCGGCCGTCTTCGAGGTAATGCACATCAAACGCGGTGATCATCATTTTGAACCTTGCGTCCTTTCTGACAAAGCACTATCAAGTGCTAAAGTATAGTCTGGCCCTTTCCTCTCGGTAAAAGCCACTATGTTTACATAGCCACCATAAACCGATTTGAAAAATGAAAATCCGGACGGCTTTGTAACAAGTTCGAGAGCAAGGCTTGGCGGTTCGAGGAATGAGGCCGTCCTCAAATATGCCGCAATGACGAAAATCGTAGCGTAACGCCGCTATCGGACGTGTTCCGAAATCATCTGCTAGGAGGGCTTATGAAAGCTGCCGTTATCCACGCCTTTGGCCCCACCGACCAGCTTGAGATCGTCGATCTTCCCCGTCCCCAACGCCAGCCCGACGAGATCCTGGTGCGGGTCAAAGCCGCTGCCGTCAATCCCAAGGACACCTTCATCCGCAAGGGGTATTTAAAAGACTTTAGCGGTGCGAATTTCCCCATGCAGACGGGGTTCGATTTCGCCGGTGAAATCACGGCTGCAGGTGACGATGCCGAGGCGCCGGCGGTGGGCACCGCCGTTTACGGCATGCTCGACAGCTGGGAGGGCAAAACCTGCGCCGAGTATCTGGCGGTGCAGCCTCACCAGCTGGCCGCCATGCCGGCGGCCCTGTCGTTCGAGGAGGCCGCGGCCCTGCCCCTGGTATGCTCCACGGCCCTGCAGGCCCTGCGCGACCAGGCCGGGATTCAGGCCGGCCACGCCGTATGCATCAACGGGGCGGCCGGCGGGGTGGGTTCCGTGGGCGTGCGCATCGCCAAGATCCTGGGCGCCGAGGTAGCGGGCATCGCCAGTGCCGGCAACCACGATTTCCTGCGCGCGCTGGGCGCCGACCACTGCGTGGACTACAACGCCACGGACATTACCCAGACCGATTACCGCTTCGACATCTTTTTCGACGTCTTTGGCAACCAGCCCTTCGACAAGGTCAAGCCCATTCTGAAGCCAAAGGGCGTCTGGGTTTCCACGGTCCTTCAGCCCCACGTCTTCAAGAGCGTCGAGGAAACCCAGAACAGCACCGGGCAGAGAGCCCAGCTGGTGGTCGTGGCGGCCCGCCGGGCAGACCTGGACCAGATCCGCCAGTGGGTCGATGCCGGCCGGTTGAAACCCATCATCCAGGAGATCTACCCTCTGGAAAAAATCGGCGCAGCCCACGCCCAGCAGGAGACCAAGCACACCCGGGGTAAACTCGTCATCCGGATCGACTGATCCAGAGCATCGTGTCGGCTTGAAATGCAGGCGCAAGCATTGAGATGTATCGCCATGACCAATCAGGAAATACTCTCAGCTTCATCCGCCATTCTCAAAAAGGCCAAGCAGTTCGGGGTGCATCTGGGGGGATTTGCCAATGTTGAGGATCTGAAGGCGGCGCCCTCATTTGTTTTGGCGCCCCAATTGCCGGTCGTTGAAAAAGTTCTGGGTACCCTTGCAGGCGAGATGGAACTCAATCCCGGTGAGGTGAAATGGCCCGCGGAGGCCAAATCGATCCTGACCGTTGCCGTGGCGCATCCTGAAGACCGCCCCGAGTTGGACTGGTGGTACGGTCAGATATCGCCATCGGGTAACAAGCTGCTGATTCGTGCCGTTAAAGCATTGTGTGATTGGATTCCGGCCAATTTCGCCATTGATGTATTTCATTTTCCTTATTTCATTGAGCACGGTGGGATCTATTTGAAAGATGCCGCCGTCCTGGCCGGGCTGGGCTGTATCGGCAGGAACAATATGGTGGTGACGCCCGAGTTTGGACCCCGGGTCCGCTTGCGTGCCATGGCCCTGAGTGTTCCCATTCCGTCAACCGGACCTTCAGGATTCGATCCATGCGTTCGGTGCGATGATCTCTGTCGCCGGGTGTGCCCCCAGCATGCTTTTGATGCGCCCCTCGATTCACCGAAGAATTATAATTTGGGCGTCCTCCCGGGCAGGGACGGCTGCTACGCCCGCCCAACCTGCTATATCCAGATTCGTAAAGATAGCGATGAAGCTAAAGCGCAAGTCCCGGAAGGGTGCTCAGAATCCGTCAAGGTCCTTAAGTTTTGCCGAAGCTGTGAATGGGGTTGCCCTGTCGGCAAGTAAGAATGAAGGGATGATAAACTGTTCTATCCATCCCTATCGACTGGAGAGATGTTACGCCAGGCCCGGTGGCGAGGCGGCGCAAATAACGTGTTGGACTCATAATTGGTGATCGAGATGTCGCGCGGATACGCAATCTATAGTTTGAGTGGCATAACCATCATAAGGCTCACCAAAGAACCCGAAATGAAAACACTAAAGGCCATTATTGATGAGCTGGCGGAACGGGATCTATACAGAGCAAGGCTTTGGGACCTCAGTAAAATCGAATTCAACATGTCATACACCGATTTGCAGGCTATCGCCGATTATGGCAAAAAGAAATTTCTCAAACCCAACTTCCTGGCTATGGTCGTTGGAAGTGATTTTGCATTTGGAGAAATCCGCCAGTTCATGGCGCACAGAGAAGAGGGGGTAGCTGCTGCTAATGTCTTTCACACAGAAGAAGAGGCCCTTCGCTGGTTGCATTCAAAACGCAAAGAAATAGAGGTTTAACGACGGCCTGAACGGGCAGCCTGGTTTCCAGCGAGTGCCGCGCTGCCGACTATTCGGTTACGCCGATCGCCGGAGCGTCAATCCAAACTTCGGGGTTCTACTGGTGCATCAATCGGCCCAAAAACCCAATGACCTGGAGAAGCTTTTCATAGCGCGCGCCAATGCAGGCGACGTCGAGGGACTCGTGGCGCTTTACGAGCCGCATGCCATCATCGCTGACGGCGACGACGTGATCGCCGTTGGATCTATGCAAATCCGAGCGTTCTTCACCCAATTTTTGGCCAAGCGTCCGCAGCTTGATCCAAGCAATCAGGCCCCGGCCCTGCGCAGTGGCGATATCGCCCTGACTTCCTCCAGGCTTGCGAATGGTGATATCACCGCTGAAGTCGCCAGACGTCAACCCGTTGGGCGTTGGCTTTGGGCCGTGGATCAGTTTGTGGTGGGAAAAAAGGAATAACCTGGCGAACAGAGGCCTGGCCGTCGACGAGGAAATGCGTCATGAAACACGTCAACCTGTTGGTTCTGGATGATTATGAAGGTGAGTTGGCCCGGGCGCCGGCGATGGATCGATTGCGTCGGCTCGCGGACCTCAACATTTTAGACCGCCCCATAGGGGCTGATGACGCGCGTCTGTTGAATGACTGCCATATCCTCCTGGCGCTGCGTGAGCGCACAACGCTGGACCGCCGAATTTTCGATCGCTGCCCCAACCTTGAGCTTGTTCTGCAGACAGGCGGGCATGCCTATCACCTGGACCGCTCGGCCGCAACCCAACATGGCATCGTGGTCGCCCTCGGCCGCGGCGTTTCCAAACCCACGGTCGTTGTCCCGGAACTGGTCTTCGGGCTGATGCTGGGTCTGGTAAGACAGATTTATCGCTTATCCACCGAGATGGGAAGGGGTGGCTGGCCGCAGTTGATTGGTGGTTCCGTGGCGGGCCGGACATTGGGAATCCTGGGGTATGGTCGCCTGGGACGCCCTGTCGCCCGTTTGGCCGAAGCATTCGGGATGAAGGTTGTTGCCTGGGACCGTGGCGGGTCCTACCCCAGGATCGATGCGTTTGGTGTCGAACGGCTTGCGCTGGGCGATGTGCTCGCCACGGCCGACGTGGTTTCCATCCATCTTCGATTGTCAGACGAATCGCGTGGCCTTTTGGATCGTGAAAAATTGAGGCAAATGAAAAAAGGGGCCCTCTTGATCAACACTTCCCGTGGGGCGATTGTCGACGAACCGGCCCTCATCGAGGCGTTGCAGGCGAAAAGGTTGGCCGGGGCCGGATTGGATGTGTTTGCGGTCGAACCGCTTCCGGCGTCAAGCCCGCTGCGGGCATTGCCGAATGTACTGCTGACGCCGCACATCGGATGGCAGGTGCGGGATGTGCTCCATGAGTTCGTCGCGATTGCGGCCAGGCAGCTGGAAGCCTGGTTAAACGCGGCCCTGCCCGAGGATGAGGTTCTAAATCCAGAGGCCATAGGCGTCGAGCGGCAACGGAGGGGCGGGGTGGCGCGCAATCGCTGAGCTGCCGGGTTGCACTTGCACGGGCGTTAATATTAAAGTGCAAAGAAAAGTTGCCAATCCCCAAGGCTTTGACTGAATGCCCGGAGGAGCCGTCCGGGCGCGAACCCATCATGTCGCCAAGCCGGGCAACCCCTGAATCTTAATCCCTCACCCCCACAGGTATGCGAGGCTTTACAAATGCTTGCGATCCAGAACTACGGCAGTTTCATCATGGCGATCGTCGTGTTCCAGCTCATCCCCGGGGCGGGTACGATCACCATCCTGAACGCCACCGCGCGCGGGGGTGTCGGTAGCGGCATGAAAGCGGTGCTGGGGACCTTGTCGGGCGATTTCCTCTACATGCTGGCCGCCGTCCTCGGGCTGGCTGCCATTTTGGGGGCCTATCCCAATATCCTGGCGGGTGCGCAATGGGTGGGCGTGATCTACCTGTGCTGGCTGGGCTGGCGCCAGCTGCGCATCATCGTGTCGGACCAGCCGGCCGATGTCGCCTGTCATTTCGAGGGCTGGGCCTGGTTCCGACAGGCGCTCGCCGTCAGCTTCACCAACCCCAAGGTCATCATGTTTTTCATGGCCTTTTTCCCCTTGTTTCTCAGCCCGGCGTCGACGCCCGTCACCCTGGTTGCCCTGATGGCGCATGTCACCGTCATAAGCGCGATCTATCAAACAGCGCTGGTCATCGTCGGCAATGCTGTCGCGCGCCGGCTCGCCCGGTGGCGCTATGCACGACTGGTGGCTGCGCGTCTGGCCGGGGTGGCCCTGATCGGCTTCGGTGTCAAGCTGGCCTTTGACAATCGATGAGGCCGGCGGATCGGTTCCGGCGAAACAATCCAACCTGGAGGGCATGATTATATGACGCTTGATTCCAAAAGCGTCATTTCCGG
>JASJCD010000220.1 GCA_030066135.1 Desulfobacterales bacterium
ATCTTATCTGGTGGGCGGTACTGGGATTGAACCAGTGACTTCTACCGTGTGAAGGTAGCACTCTCCCACTGAGTTAACCGCCCGTAAGCTAATAATCGACAAGTTCCTTGAGTTCTTTTCCGACTTTGAAAAAGGGGAGTCTTTTGGCCGGAACGAGAATCTGGTCGCCGGTCTTGGGATTCCGTCCATGATAGGATTTGTAGTTGTTGACCGTAAAACTGCCGAACCCTCTGATTTCCACCCGACCGCCGTTGCAGAGGGAGTCTTCAATTGAATTGAAGAAAACGTTGACGATTCTTTCCGCCTCCTGACGGCTGAGATTGTCCTTTTCCTTGAGGGCCATCATCAGGTCTGACTTATTCATTAAAACTCCTTACCCCTTAATGCATATCCCGGAAAGTAAAACGTTGTATTTATAGACAGCAGGCCAAATCGAAGTCAAGTATTATTTGCGAAAATAAAAAAATAAACAAAACATATCAAGATGTTAGGAATGCAATCCCCATGCCGGTCGATTGCCTTGAGCAAGTTTTGCGCCCGATGCCGAGGATGGATCATTTGGCTTGGTCGGGACCGGTTTCAGGCGATTCGGATGGCCGGGTTGTCTCTAGTTGAGACAGATTTCCGTCTTCGTCATCGGAATCCGGTACCGCATCATGGGCCCCATCTGATCCTGCGGCGTCTTCATCCCGTAATGGCGCCACGGCGTCTCCAGAATCCGCTGAAGCGCTGCCGGCCTGGGGGGCTGGAACCGATTCGGTTTGGGAATCTGTCTCAGGTGAAACAGATTCCCCATCGGGGCTGACCGTTGAAAGGGCCGCCAGCTGGCTGGCGTCTTCGAGCTGAATGTCCTCATCGCCATCGGCCAAGCCTAATGACGATATTTCTTTGGGGGAGGGGAGTTCTCCCAGATCCTTCAGATTGAATAGCTCGAGGAATTCCTTGGTGGTGCCGTAAATCATGGGGCGGCCGGGGATGTCTTTTCTTCCCAAAACCCGAATGAGTTTTCGCTCGAGCAGCATGCGCAGCACACCGCCACTATCGACACCACGGATATGTTCGACATCGGCACGGATGATCGGCTGTTTGTAGGCGATGATGGCCAGTGTTTCGAGCGCCGCGCGGCTTAGGCGTGTGGGGGATGGTTTGAGGAGTTTCTTGATCCAGTCGCTGTAATCGGCGTGCGTTCGAAATTGAAACCCGCCGGCAACCTCCTGCAATACGAACCCGCCTTTCCGATCTTCGTACTCCCCCTGCAGTTCCGCCAGGGCCAGCCGGATATCGCGGCGGTCCACATCATCCAGAATGGTTTTGAGGCGGTCAATGGAAAGCGGTGTTTCGGAGACAAAAACCAGGCTTTCGATAATATGTTTCAGATTTTCCATTATTGATAAAAAAGTCGAATGACACTCGTTTGAACCTGCTGACTGACGCGCAGCAGGTTGATTTTGACCATTTCCAGAACAGCCAGAAAAGTGACAATAATATCGCTTTTCGTCTTCTGGTTTTCAAACAATTCTTCGAAGGTCAACGAGTGCTTGATTTCAAATAGGTCCACGAGCTGGTTGATGCGTTCTTTAACGGAGATGGTTTCGGTCTGAAGGTCGACATGGTGCTCGCCGGGGGCGTTGTCCAAAATCTTCCGGAAGGCATCGATGAGTTCAAAGAGACCGACTTGAATCTCGGTTTCATCGCCGGTCAGTTCTGCCTGTCCCGGCGGAATGGGACGAATAAAGGTGCGGTCTCCCAACAGGTCTCGCGACGCCAGCTTCTGTGCGGCGGTCTTCATCTGCAAGTATTCAATCAGCGGACGGGCGATCTTGTCGCGCGGATCGTCTTCCTCTTCGTCCTCTCCTTCGTAGGCGGGGAGCAGCATGCGGGACTTGATCTGCGCCAGGGTGGCCGCCAACACGATGAACTCACCCGCGAATTCGATATTCATGGCCTTCATCCACTCCAGGTATTCAAGATACTGCTGGGTGATGAGGGCGATCGGAATATCGTAGATGTCCACTTCATTCTTTTTAATCAGATGAAGCAGAAGATCCATCGGGCCTTCGAATACATCTTCGAGCTGGACTTTATAGTGTTCTGATTGGATGGCTTCCATACGGACGGCCCCGATAAAAATGTCGCTTTAGGTTAAAGATGGCGATTCCAACCACGCGTAATACTCTGGGCGCGCGAGCTTCCCTGCACACGCGCCGTGCCGTGGGGACGGATTGATGGCCGCTGCCGCAGCGCTTATCCCACGGCCTGAACGCCAATGGCTTTACGAATGTCGGCCAGAAAGGGGCGGCTGAACGCGCGGGCCTTGGCGGCGCCTTCGATCAGGATTTTTTCAATCCGTTCCGGGTTCTGCACCAGCTCCGCGTAGCGCTCCCGGGGCGTTTGCAAATGCTGGTCGAGGTAGGCGAACAGCAGTTGTTTCATTTCACCCCAGGCAATGCCTTCGGCATATCGATGCCGCATTTCGGCAACCTCTTCGGGGGTTGCGAAGGCCTGGTATATCTGAAACAGGGTACAGGTGTGCGGGTCTTTGGGCTCGTCCGGTCCCTGCGAGTTGGTTTTGATCTTCATGATCAGTTTGCGCAATCGCTTGGCGGGTAGGAACAACGGGATGGTGTTGTTGTAGCTCTTGCTCATCTTGCGCCCGTCCAAGCCCTGCAGAACAGCTGTGCTGTCACTTGTGACCGCCTCGGGCAGAACGAAAGTGGCACCGTAGGTATGGTTGAACCGCATGGCGATATCGCGGGCCATTTCCAAATGCTGGATCTGGTCCTTGCCCACCGGTACTTTGCTGGCCTTGAACATCAGGATGTCGGCGGCCATCAACACCGGGTAGCAGAACAGGCCCATGTTGATGCCCTTATCGGGGTCCTTGGCTTTGAGGGTTTCGTTCTCTTGAACGGCGGCTTTGTAGGCGTGCGCTCTGTTCATGAGCCCCTTGGCGGTCATGCAGGTCAATATCCAGGTCAATTCCGGGATTTCGGGAATATCGGTCTGGCGATAGAAGATCGATCGGTTGGTGTCCAAGCCCAGCGCCAGCCAGGCGGCGGCCACTTCCAGGGTTGATTGGCGCAATACCCCGGGGTCGTGGCATTTGACCAGGGCATGATAGTCGGCCAGGAAATAGAAACTCCTGGCTTCGGCCTGCCGGCTGGCCTCGATGGCCGGTCGGATGGCGCCCACGTAATTGCCGATGTGCGGTGTGCCGGTGGTGGTGATACCGGTCAGAATCGTTTCGGGGGTATTCAAGTTAGGCATTTCTCCCATGCTTATTCAGGCTGTGTCGATAAGCTGCCGCGCAAGCGCCGTTTCATCTTCCCGGGATTCGACGCGGCCATTCAAGCGGGCATTCAACAGTTCATCCAGAATCAGGCGATATCGCGGGCCGGGGGGCAACCCCATCGCTTTCAGGTCCCGACCCTTTAAAAAGGGACGTATGAAGCGCAAATGCACACAATAATGTGATATCGCCTTGCGTACCTTTTCCGACTTGGCGGCGGCCATCATATAGAGAATCAATTCAATGCGGAATTCAGCCAGTTCATGGTAAAGGCGGCTGTTGTCCGAGGGGAGTTTTCGCTCCAGTGAATTCAGGCGCCTTTCAGCCGCAAAACGACCCTTGGTGAAAAGAGCCTGCACACGCGGGGGTAACTCGAAACGCCGGCAGATATCCCTGGTGGTCTCCCGATCACAGGAACGGATCATTCCCATGAAATAAACGGACCACTTCATATAGGATTCCTCCAGAAAAAGCAAATCATACCAGGCCACGACTCTTTTGGTCGAGGAAAACAGGGCGACCATGGCGGGCGTCAATTCGATCGACGGATGAATCACCCGCAGCAGATCGTAATCCTGCAGACGGGCCACGGCCGGCCCCGGATTTTCTTCCGCCAGAATCTGCCGCAGTTCGGTAAATACCCGTTTGCCGCTCAAGCGTTTGAAAAAATCCATGCGGATGGCATTTTGGATCAGGTTCGCGGTCAATTTGCCGATCGTAAAACCGAAGCGCTGTTCAAAGCGGATGGCCCGGAAGGCGCGGGTCGGGTCCTCGACAAAACTCAAGTTGTGCAGCACCCGGATGGTTTTTTCCTTGAGGTCTTTCTGGGCTGAAAAAAAATCGATCAAAGTTCCAAATTTACCGGGATTCAAATGGATACACAGGGTGTTGATACTGAAATCACGGCGATAGAGATCGAGTTTGAGGGAACTCATCTCGATCGTCGGCAGGGCGGCCGGGAATTTATAATATTCCATGCGGGCCGAGGCCACATCCACTTTAAACCCGTTTGTGAAAATAACGACGGCCGTTCCGAATTTGGCATGGGTGTGGACCCGCGCGCCGACCTTGCGGGCATAACGGCGGGCAAAGGCGATCCCGTCGCCCTCGATGACGATGTCGACATCTTCATTGGTGCGGTAGAGGAACAGATCCCGCACGAATCCGCCGATCACATAGGCATTCAGACCGATTTCATCGGCCGTGGTCCCAATTTCACGCAGAATTTGAAGGATATGGCCGGCAAGTCGCTCTCGCATGAACTTGCCCACGACGCGTGTGCGTGCATGGACGATCAGGCTGGTATCGCTGCCGTTGGCCTTGGCACTGCGGTTGTAGCGCCGGACCAGCAGATTCAATAAATCCGTCCGCGTGATGACCCCGCGGACGATTTCGTTTTCGACCACAGGCAGGATGCGCTGCTTGTTGCCGATGATCTTGTCCTGGATTTCGTCGATATCCGCGTCGGGGCCGACGAGGGCGATATCGGTGGTCATGAATTCGCTGACGGTTGCGTCGGCCAGCTGGTGGTGCAGGGCCTTCTCGATGACTTGACGTGTGATAAAGCCGGCCAGTTGCGGGTCCCCATCATCCGGCGCCATCACCAGCAGGGCATTGACGCTGTAACGATTGAGCATCGCATTGGCGCGCTCGCAGGAAAGGGTGTGATCGATACTGATGGCGGGGGCCGACATGAAATCGACCGCACGGCGACGCGGTTGGACCGAGGCATACAGCATGTCCACCAGCTCGTGTTCTGTCTGGGCCAGGGTTTTATGTTTAACCGAGGCGGCAGCGGCATAGGGATGACCGCCGCCGCCGAAGGGACCCAGGATCTGTGCGGCATTGACCTCCGGAATCCGGCTGCGTGCGACGATGTGGATCTTGTTGTCCATACGGGCAATGGCGAAAATGGCGTCGATATTTTCCATGCGCACCATCTTGTGCACCAGAAAGGCGAAATCCGGCATGTAGCGGTGGCTGGCCACGCTGGTGACGACGATCTCGACACCGTGAATGTGGTGGCGGATGGCGGCTTGAAACATGTCATTGAGCAGACCCACTTGATCCGGCGTAATTTCCCGCGTGATGAGATTGGCAATGACATTCAGATTGGCCCCTTGGGAGACGAGAAAGGCCGCTGTCTCCAAATCACGGCTGGTGGTGGAGGGGAAGGTGAAAGAGCCGGTGTCCTCATAGATGCCGAGGCACATGATGGTCGCCTCGTCAGGGGAGATACGGATGTTTCGCTGCCTGATGATCTCCACCAGCAGGGTCGTATTGGCACCGGTCAGTTCATTAAGCTCGAAATTCCCCTTGATATCATTTTCGGCAGGGGGATGGTGGTCGTAGATATGAACCTCAAGATCGTCGTTGGCCAGGATGTCAGCCATTCGGCCGATGCGACCGCGCTGGCGGGTATCGACGAGGATGAGCTGCCGGACGCTATCAAAATCAAGATCCTTCAAATCGGTCATGTTAAACAGGTAAACCATCGATTTAATGAAAAAATTGCGCAGGTTTCGCTCCTGGGAACCGGGGAATACGACCACCGCCTGAGGGTAGAGCTTCTGCGCGGCCAGCATCGAGGCCATGGCGTCGAAATCCGCGTTGATGTGGGTGGTGATGACGGCCTGACCGCCTGAAAGTGATTTTGCAGAGGATGAAGCCACGGTATAATTCCATCTGGGTTGAGTGCAGTCGATGCAACCGGCGGTTGACGGGTGTCTCAGCCCCTCGATCGCAGGTGCTGCGGATCGTGGTTGCGCTACTGAACGGCGTCCTCCCACGGGTGGCCATCTGCAGGTAAAGGGGCCGAAGGTAAGTAGGAGGTAACGCCTCAAGAATTCCAGCGATCCCGGCAGCGTTTTCCAATTTGCGGACGTCCCCACCGATCATTTTGCAGCGGTGAGTCCCTGTGCGGCAGGGTTCAGCACCAAGTCTAGGCGCGGATGCAGGGCATCCTGAACCGGACCCAAGTGCTCAGATACCAGATTTACGTGCCGCTTAATCGCCGACTTACGCCGTCAAGACGCCCTGGAATTAAATCTGAGGTTCCTCCTAAAATGTGGCATAGAAATAGCAGCGAATCAAGCACCGACGATCTTCGCACGGGGAGAACGCGGCCCTATAAGGGGCTGCGCTGCTTGTGCCGAGCCCGTCGCATCATGAACGGGGCCGATGCCGGCAATCATACGGGAAGTATTCGAACCGACGGGGGCGACACATGGCCAAGCCCATGAAAGAAGCTAAAGAAATAAGCAGTTTGAATTGACATTTACCATAAAAATTTATTATTTTAATACCTTAAACCGATAAGGATATATAATCGGAACAGATGACAGGGGCGCAGCGGCCATGGTGCGCCCCTCAAGCATCGAATGCTAATGTCGTGTCCCGTGCTCGCGACTACCACGCGTTGATTTACATCAGCTGGTTCTCAACCGGAATGAGGAGGATGCAATATGCCTGTTTACCTTTGGGTAGGAAAAAACAGGAAAGGCGAAATACAAAAAGGGGAAATGGATGCTGCCACTGAAGATGCCGTGCGCAATCATCTAACACGGATCAAGATTACGCCCACGCGTATCAAAAAGAAGCCTAAAGACCTTTTTGAAAACGTCAGTTTTCTGCAGCCGGCGGTTAAGCAGAAGGACGTAATTCTTTTCTGCCGGCAGTTTTCCACCATGATCGACGCCGGTCTGCCCATTATTCAATGCCTCGACATTCTGCACAGCCAGCAGGAAAACGCGACATTCAAAAAGATGTTGAAAAAAGTCAAGGACAGCGTCGAAAGCGGCAGCACACTAGCTGAGGCCCTCAAGGCCTATCCCAAGCAATTCGACGATCTTTTCGTCAACATGATCCATGCCGGCGAAACCGGCGGTATTCTCGACACGATCCTGCGGCGCCTCTCGACCTATATGGAAAAGGCGGCCAAACTCAAAGCCAAAGTCAAAGGCGCCATGACTTACCCCATTGTCACCATCCTGATTGCGATTGTTGTTCTGGCTGTCATTCTCATTTTCGTCATCCCGGTTTTCGAGGAGATGTTTGCCGACTTCGGCGCCGATCTGCCGGCACCGACTGTCGTGGTCATTGCCATGAGCAATTTTGCCAAGGATAAGTATTTACTGGCCATCGGCGCCACTGTTCTTGGCATTATCGCTTTCAAACGCGCCTACAAAACGGAGAAGGGACGCGAGATCGTCGATCGCAGCGTGCTTCGGATGCCCGTATTCGGTGATTTGCTGCGCAAGGTGGCCGTGGCCAAATTCACACGTACAATGGGAACCATGCTGGGCAGCGGCGTGGCGATCCTGGAAGCATTGGACATCGTCGGCAAAACGGCGGGGAACAAGACCATCGAGGACGCCATTGTCAGCGTGCGCGCCGGGATATCCGAAGGTCGTACGATGGCCGACCCGCTGACGGAGAGTGGCGTTTTCCCTTCGATGGTCTGTCAGATGATTTCCGTCGGCGAGGCCACCGGTGCGCTGGACGCTATGCTGGGGAAAATTGCTGATTTCTATGACGAAGAAGTCGACCAGGCCGTTGAAAACCTGACTTCACTGATTGAGCCCTTCATGTTGGTCTTTCTGGGGGTTACCATTGGCGGACTTGTGGTCGCCATGTACCTTCCCATTTTCAAAATGGCCGGGGCGATCAGCTAACGACGTTAGCATGTGTAAAGGAACTTGGATTCTGCCGGACCATTGACTCCGAACGCCCAAGCGCGCTCGCGGTTGCGCCTTTAAACAATGCCGAATACCCCGGCGGCTGATGTGCTTCCATGCCCGACACCACCCCCAAGG
>JASJCD010000010.1 GCA_030066135.1 Desulfobacterales bacterium
CAGATGAGGAATCCCGCAACGCGGGGCAACACCGCATGGCGGCATGAGGCACCGCGTATCGTTAGGTTTGGCGACGCGCAGGATAGGCGGGACACGGGCGTCTTCTTTTGGTTCGTTTTCTTCACGGTCTCGTAAAAAGTCCGATATCAGCGTTACGCTTCATCTCTCGTCATGGCAGCGTACCATCAGTACGCTTCATTCCTCGAGAATCGCAAGCCGTATCTCGACGTTTTTTCGAGACCGTCTAAAACATGACGTTATACGACTTCATCTTTTCTTCCACGTGGAAGAAAATGAACAAACACAAAAAATCCTTACCCCGGATCGGTAAAATCTCTCCGGGTCCTCCACCAGAGGTTGAGGGTTTAAATCAAAACTAAAAGGCGTTCCCGTTGAACCCAACCGCATCGACCCCAAAAAAATAGGCCCGGTCGTTTTACGACCGGGCCTATTTCAACTAACTGGCGGAAAAATCTACTTGAGGAGTCCCTCTACAATTCCGGCCATCGGTGTCGCGTAGATCAGAATCAGCGAAACAACCAGCGCATAGATACACAGCGACTCGATCATGGCCAGGCCGATGAGCATGGTAACGGTCACTTTACCGGAAGACTCCGGGTTGCGGGCAACACCCTCGACGGCCGACTTGAGGCCAATACCCTGCCCGATGCCGCAACCAAAAGCGGCGATTGCAATACCAAAACCAGCGGCCGTGACACAAGCGACAAAAAATTTCAGAGCTTCAGCTTCCATACCTACCGTTCCTCCTTGAATGAAATGATGGTTTAGGCTTCTTCCATTGCCCCATGACAGGCACTTTAAATATGGTTACGTCTCCCTTTTTTCTCTCTATCGGGAGGATGCAGTTCTAGTGGGCGTGTTCCATCGAGCCCTGAAAATACATGACCGACAGCAGAAAGAACACGAAGGCCTGAACGAGGGCCACGAAGACCCCCAGCGCCATGATCGGCAGCGGCGCAAAAAAGGCACCGGCCAGCAGAAACAGGATCGTCAGCACCAGTTCGTGCCCCATCATGTTGCCGAACAGACGGAAGGTCAGCGACAGGACCCGCGCCAGGTGTCCGATGATCTCAATCGGCATAATAATCGGAACCATCCACCAGACCGGTCCGAGAAAATGTTTATAATAGTGCACGCCGTGGTATTTAATCCCGATAAAATGGGTGAAAAAGAAAACCACCAGGGCGCATCCCAGGGTCGTGTTGATATTGGCGGTGGGCGGAAAGCAGGTGGGCACCATCCCGGCCAGGTTGCTGATGAAGATGAAAATAAAAATCGTGGCCACCAAGGGGAAGAACCAGCGGGCTTCGTCACCGGCGATATCCACCATGAACTCCTCGATGCCGGAAATAACCACCTCGAAAAAATTCTGGGCTTTTCCGGGAACCATGCTGATGCCCTTGGCACCCAGCGCACCGCAGACCACAAGGAAAAGCATGACCAGCCAGGCATAGAGGACATGCGGATTGGCGTGGGCAAAATGAGCCGGCCCGGGCCCGAGCAGTTCGCAAAATTTAACCAGAAACATCCACGGGTGTTCCATACCTTAAACCGCCTCCTTGAAAATGAGTTTTGAAAGTTCCAGGGCCGTGGCGGTGAAAATGCTGGCGACCACGACCGAAAGCCCGATGAACAGACCTAACGGATCAACGCAATGTCCGGCGATCAGCATAAAGATGATGACGCCGCTCGCGATGAAGCGCAGGTAATATTTGGCGATGATGCTCTGGTGGGAGGCAAGGTGAGGCGGGCGCAGGGCTTTTTTAAGCGTGCGGGCGAGCAGGTGAAAGTTGACCGTAACGATCAGCCCGCCGGCCATAATGCCCAGGGCGAATTCAAAAGGCGTCAGCACCAGGCCGGCGGCGGCGGTGGCAATCAGCAGTATCCAGTTGGATCGGGTGACGAAACGAAGTATTCGCGCCTGTACGTTCAAATCAGCCTTTTCAATCTCTCGCCGTTAAGGTGTGGATGCCTCATAGTCGCCGGCTTTTTTTGATCGCAAGCCCGATGTTGCGAAAGCCGGCGGCAATGCCCAACCCCAACCCGACCAGGGTTAACCAGGGTGCGGTTTCAAAACGCCCGTCGAGATAGATACCTGCAAACAGCCCGATGAAAATCGACAACGCGACCTGAAACCCAAGGCTGCTGTAGTAGGCAAAGTCTCTCCAGGCCCGTCGGGTTTCTCTTTTCATGCGCAGGGATATCTCAAAAAGCACCCCGTCCCGTGGAACGGTCGGATCAAGTCAAGAGCATCTAACATAGGCCCCTGGTGAAGTCAACGATAATTGCCGCTGTGATTACCATCGCAGTCGATCGGCATCAAACACCGGACCGTCCTTGCAGACGTGCAGATAGCCGTCCTGGGAGGCCCCTTCTACGGCGCAGCCTAGACAGGCGCCCACCCCGCAGGCCATCATCGATTCGATCGATACCTGGCAGGGGATTTTCAGGCGCGCGGCGATACCGGCCACGCAGCTCAGCATATCCATGGGGCCGCAAGCGTAAATGATATCCGGCGGTCGTTTCTGGGCTTCCATCTCCATGGGGTGGGTCAGGAAACACTGGGCCCCGTCACTGCCGTCGTCCGTGGTGCGATGCACCCGCAGGCCCAGGCTTCTGAAATCATCGAGGCAAAGGAGATCCTCACGGCTGCGCCCCCCGAGAAACAGCTCTATGCCATCCGGGCTGCGTGTAAGGGCCAAATGCTCCAATAGATACAGCATGGGGGCCACACCAATGCCCCCGGCAGCGATAAATATGCGCTCGTAATCTTCCCGAATGCTGAACCCCTGCCCCAACGGCCCCAGGATGTCTACCTGGCCCCCAACAGCCAGCCGCGCCAGCGCCGCGGTTCCCGCCCCCACGACCTTATAAAGGATGGCGACTTCGGTCTGCCCATTGCCGCCAACAGTCAGTCGATGAACTGAAAACGGCCGCCGCAGCAGTTGGTTGCCAGGGGTGCCCAGCATGACGAATTGGCCCGGACGGGCGGTGCTGAAATCGGCCGGACAGACCAGCGTCATCCGTAGGTATCCCGGCCCCATCGACTCATGGGTAATGACCGTTGCCGTGGACTGTTGAATCATGGTGGCAATCTCCTTTTGGCCCTCGACCCGTGACCAGGCGACCAAAGCCTCGACCCCGGTGGTAGCGGCCCAGTAGCACTCAATCCGGCTGCAGGCCGATGACCGCAGCGAAGCGGCCGATCTTATCACCGGCCCTGTAAGAAAAGAACCTTTCCGGATGACAGCGTGTGCAGACACGCCCCAGACCGATTCGATCTGCCGAAAGGCCGGCCCCGATCAACTGGTCGCGGCTGAGCGCCCAGAAATCAAAATGATGGTCTGAAATCCGATACGCCCACAATGGCGGTGGTATTTCACGGCGGTAATGGATGAATTCAGCACAGCAGGGTCCCAGCGAGGGTCCCACGCCGGCCAGGAGGTCGGCCGGGCGGCACCCAAAGTCCCGCTGCATGACCGTTACAGTGGCGCCGATGACGTTGGCGATGCTGCCGCGCCAGCCGGAATGGACATTGGCCACCACGCGCCGATGCGGGTCGAACAGCATCACCGCCTGGCAGTCGGCCACCAGAATCGTCAGCAGAAGCCCGGGGCGATCGGTGACGATGGCATCCGCCGTACCCACTACCGGGAATCGCCCCGCGGCGACAGGCTGCTTCAATGCCGCCACAGCCGTCCCATGCACCTGACGGGCGAAGACGAGGCGGCCCGGCGCCAGGGCGTGCTGCAGTCGCAGGCGGTTTGCGGTAACCGCCTCAGGGTCGTCGCTGTCCGTATACGAAAGGTTGAAATCCTTCTGCGGCGGTCGGCGCGCGCCCCCATCGCGGGTGGTAACGGCATGCTGCAGCCGGCGCTGCCGGGACAGGTGCGAAAAGCCCAGCAGGGGCAGATCATCCCGGCGCAGGGGGGCCAGGGCCAAAGTTTGATCAGCGTTTCCTGACCTTGTCATGAACCCCGGCGCATTCATTGTGTCTTTCACGAAACCGCTCCCTCTGGGGGGGCATAGCGCTCGAGGATACGCTGGATAAGCAATGATGTCGATCGCCCCGGTTTGAGATCGATCCGGATGACGCGCCCCCCGTAGGCCTTGACCTCGTCGGCGCCAACGATCTCCGCCTCCGGCCAGTCGGCGCCCTTTACCAGCACGTCCGGCGCCAGGGTCGTAATCAAATCCAATGGATCGGGCGTATCGAACAGAATCACACCGTCGACGCAGCCCAGGGCCGCCAGAACCGCAGCCCGGTCTTCCTGGCCGTTCAAAGGCCGCCCGTGATCCTTGAAGGTTCGCACGGACGCATCGCTGTTGAGCCCCACGAAAAGAACATCGCCGGCTTCCCGTGCCGCCTGGAGATAATGGACGTGTCCGGCGTGCAGGACATCGAAACAGCCGTTGGTGAATACCACGCTTTCACCCCGCTGGCGACAGGCGGCCGCCCGTTGTAAGGCGCTCGCGCGCGTCAGGAGCTTGGATGCGGCAGAAGGTGCGGCCATAGTTTTTCTCCGCTTGGGTTGACACGATCATGCCGGGCCGCAACAGCAGGTCTAACGCAACGTGCGTGCAAATGTCAGAACGTCCACTGACCGGGCACCGGCCGCCAGCAGCACACGGGCGGCCTCCTCGACCGTGGCCCCCGTGGTAAAGACATCATCCACCAGAAGCAGGCGTTTCTTCTGAATCTCATGCGGCGCAACCACCCTGAACGCGCCGCGAATATTGCGTCGGCGCTCGCGGCGGTTCAGCCCGGTTTGGGGCGGCGTGGCCCGGGTGCGCACCAGGGCCTGACCACAGCGTTCCGGTTTCGGGAGTCCCGCTTCACCACCAGTGGATTCCAGCCAGGCCCGCAGCAGCAGATCTGCCTGGTTGAATCCACGCCGGCGCAGGCGGCGCGAGTGCAGCGGAACCGGGAGCATCAAATCCACCGGGTTTGAGTGCCAGTGGCGCCGGTAGGTAGTGCCAAGCATGTGGGCCATGGCCGGCACCAGGGCCAAACGTCCCCGGTATTTCAGCTGGTGCACCAGGGCCATGAGCCCCCTCTCATATATGCCGACGGCCCGGGCCCTGTCGTAGTGGCCCGGGTGGCCCAGACAATCGCTGCAGCGGTGGTCGACGCCGCGGCGGCTCTTAAACATCAGCCCGCAACGCGAGCACATGGGGCTGCGCACCACCTGGCAGTCCGCCAGGCAGTCCGGGCACAATACACCTCTCGCGTGGCCGAGCACAGCGGGCAACGACGCCACCCCGCCAGCCGCCGAATTCGGCGGGCACCAGAGCGACCTGCAAGCGGCGCAGCGGGATGGAAACAGAAATACGACCAGCGCCCGCCAAAAAAGGAGAAGGCGATGACGGGTCATGCCGCCGGGTCTAACGCCCGTGCGCCGGTCGCCCTGCATCCCCAAGGATAGACCCCCTGAATTCGCAGCCAGAATACCCGTAGCGTGCGCCGGCCCAAATGGCCCATGAGACCTGTGCGTTACGGTGCAATCCCCTCGAAGATGGCCGGCGCAAGATTCGACCGTGTCGTCGTGCGTTTGCTTATTGCTATCGTCTTTGTCCATTCACTGTCATCATCGCGATGGCATCCATCAGGCCGACTGTCGCTGCCGAAAGACTTCGTAGATGACCAGCGCGGCCGCCACGGAAGCGTTCAGCGAATCAAAAACCCGGGCCTGGGGGATCGATACCAGCAGATCACAATGGGATTTCACCAGCCGCCGCAGGCCCCTGTTTTCGCCGCCGACAACCAGCGCCAGCGGCCCGTCGAGCGGTGTCGTGAACACCTGGGTTTCGGACCCGGCGTCCAGCCCTGCCACCCAGAGACCTTCCTTTTTTAGCGCCCGAATAAGGTTGACCAGATTGGTCACCCTTACCACCGGGAGGTGCTCGAGGGCACCGGCCGAGCTTTTGGAAACCGAGGGCAGCGGCGGGGCGGCCCGGTCGCGGGGGATGACCACACCGTCGGCACCGGCACAGTACGCCGTGCGCACGATGGCGCCCAGGTTATGCGGATCCTGGATATTATCAAGCATCACCCAGAATGGTGGTCGGGATGCCGCTGCGATGGTTTCCAGCAGGCGGTCCGGATGCCAGACCGGCAGCGGCCCCACCCGGGCGCAAAGACCCTGGTGACCGCCGTGGCCCACGAGCCGCCGAAGTTCCGTCTCGTCAACCGCGCGGACGGAAATCCCGCGTCCGGACGCCAGCGCGGCGATTGCCGCCAGACGCCGCTGGGCCTTTCCCTTGCGAATGTAGAGGACCTCGAAAGTCCTGCGGTCGGCGCGCAGGGCTTCTTCCAGCGGGTGCACTCCGAAGAGGATTTCGGTTGCCGCCGTCACCATTCACTTTCCGGGATCGGGTGTCGACCCATCACTACCGCGAGCGCCGTTTTCATTGGGCGCCAGAATAGCCAACAGTTCGTCGACGGCCCTTTCCAGTTTCGCATTGACGACGACGTGTCGATAGCGAAAGCGGGCTGCAATTTCTTCCATGGCGTTGCGCAATCGCTGGTCAATCACGCCGGCGCTGTCGGTTCCGCGTTCTTCCAGACGCTGTCTGAGGACATCCATCGAGGGCGGCATGATAAATATGGTCACGGCGTCAGGAAATAATTTCACCAGTTGCGCTGCGCCCTGGACGTCGATGTCCAGCAGCAGGTCGTGACCCTGGTCGAGCATGTCGTCGATGAAGGCCGCCGCCGTGCCATAATAATGGTCGTGGACCCGGGCCCACTCCACCCAGCGTCCTTCAGCAATCCCCTGTGTGAAACCGGCTTCGTCGATGAAGAAATAATCCACCCCGTCGACCTCACCCGGCCGTGGAGGACGCGTCGTGTAACTGATGGAGTAGCGCAGATCCGGCCGTTGGGCGCGCAATAACCTACACAAGGTCGATTTACCGGCGCCGGACGGGGCCGATAGGACAAACAGGCGCCCCCGCAGGCGGCGGGCATCTTGGCCGCGGGCTCTGGTGGCGGCCATCGTTTCCCTGGGGCGTTCGGCACTCATGCGTTGTCTTTGACCGTCAGGAAGCGTTGCGAAATCGTCTCCGCCTGAATGGCGGAAAGGATGATGTGGTTGCTGTCGACAATGATAATCGAACGGGTTCGCCGACCATGGGTGGCATCGATTAGACGCTGATCCTTTTTGGCCTCGTCCTTCAGGCGTTTCATGGGGGCCGAATTGGGGGACACAATCGCCACCACCCGATCGGCGACCACGGTGCTACCGAATCCGATATTCAGCAATCTGGGCTCCATCAAGGCGTTGACCTCCTCAGCGGAAGCTGGCTTGAGCCAGCTGCGATTGGGGTTGGGGTTCAAGTGGCCGCCGCTATTCGACATTCTGGATCTGTTCCCTTATCTTTTCAAGCTCGGTTTTCAATTCAACCACCAGATGCGACACTTCGGCCTTGCCGGTCTTGGAACCCATGGTGTTGAATTCGCGGTTGAATTCCTGAACCAAAAAGTTCAGTTTGCGGCCGGCTGGCGATTCGTTGGCCATGATATGACGGAACTGTTCCAGATGACTCCGGGCGCGTACAATTTCTTCGGCGATATCGCTGCGGTCGGCCAGCAAGGCGGCTTCCTGGGCAATCCGGGCCGGGTCGATATCGACCACGCCCCTGGTCAAGACGGCGATCCGTTCCTTGAGACGCTGCTGATACGCGTCCAGCAGGCCCCGGCTGGCGGTATGGACCGCATCGATGCGGCCCTCGATGGCCTTTAGACGTTCGAGGAAATCGGCTTGCAGGCTGCGCCCTTCACGGCTGCGCATGGCGATGAGCGCTTCCAGCGCCTCGCCCAAGCCGTCAGCAATCGACTCCCAGAGTTGCTCTAGGTCACGTTCATTTTCAGCCGGTTTGATGATACCACCGGTGGTGGTCATCAATTCCAGACCGATACGGCCTTGGAGATTGAATTCGGCATGCAGTTTCTCCAAGGCTTGATAATAAGCCCTGGCCCGCGGCAGATCGACCTCGAAGCGGCGCACCTCCTCGCCCACGTCACGAATATCCAGCCGCACTTCGACGCGGCCGCGATACAGGCGGCCGGTCACCATTGCTTTGATACGCTCTTCCAACGGTTGGGCATAATGCGGCAGCCGCACGACCAGGTCGAGGTTTTTACTGTTGTAGCTGCGCACCTCGGTGACGATCTCGTAGTTCGGGCCGTGCTTTTCGCTGCGCGCAAAGGCGGTCATGCTTTGCAGCATCGTTGTTTTCCTTTCGGGGTTCAATCCGCCGCCCCCCTCACATGGTCGCCGTCGACCGCCTTTAAATCCCGTTGCAGCTTGCTCCGGGCGCGCAGCAGAAAAGCCTGCAGGCGGGCGTCGGTGTAATCGGGATAGGTCCAGGGCAGGGCCTGAAATGCGTCCCGGCGATAGATGAGGGTCAAATCGGCATAGATGCCCTGGCCCAGATAAACCCGGTGGGTGAAATTTTTACCGGTGGCCAGTACGAAGCGTTCGCGCAGCAGTAGTCCCGGATCGATGTTGACCCGCCGGCGGCCTTGGGCGCTGTGGCGGGCCTCCAATCGATTGGTGATATGCTTGATCGCCGGCAGTTCGTCCTGCGCCACCAGGTTTTTATAAGCCAGCAGACGCCGGAAAAGGGGGGCGCCCATTTCCCGGGTATAGTAGTCCGTGAAATCAAACGGCAGCCATGGGCTGAGCAGATCGACAGGCCCGAACGACGCTCCCAGCGCGTCAATGATGCCGCGGGCCAGCGATTGGTCGCGCACCAGGAAACCAACGATGAGTTTAGCCGGGGATGCCGATCGGGGCTGGCTCATTTATCCAGCGGCAGGGCTTCATCCACCAGCATGATTGGAATGTCGTCTTTGATTTCATAAATCAGGCGACAGGCCTCGCAAATCAATCCATTCTCGTTTTCGTTGATGTCGATATCCCCCTTGCACTGTGGGCATACCAGTATTTCCAGCAGTTCTTTTTTCAAACCCATGGTTCGGTATCGCCTCCCTGCCCTCCGGCGTCGCAAATAAAGGTCTTACACGTATTCGCATATACAGCGCCCACTGCCTGCGGCGGTGATCTTCCTATCAAGCTTGGCCGTCTTTAGCAAGGTCGGAAGCCGCTGCGGCCGGAGCCCCCACGGCGCCGGTGCGCATCCTGGCAAATGGCAGCGGTCGCCCGCAGCGCTGCTGGTCAGCATCGGCATTGACGTCATTCTTCCGGCCAGACGCGCAAGCCAAATTGCTTTCAAGGGGATATGCTAGTATCTTGGGCGGCATGAAGGCACCGAACACCATATCACCCGAAAAGGAGGCCGACCAGGTACCCAGGGAATTCGGTATCGACGCCCTGCGCCGTGAGCAACGAGGCCTGAACGCACCTTTCCGCCTGCGCTTGTCAGCCCCGGAATCCGGGGAGGTCTTGAACTGCACCGTCGTATTGCGCCATCTTCCCGGTAAACGTTTGGTCTGCATGGCATCGCGTCCCAACGGTGAAACCCTGGTGGTAAAATTGTTTCTGGCCCCCCGACAGGCGGGCCGGCACCACAAACGCGAACGCAATGGCATCAGCATCCTTGAAAAGGCCGGGATTCCCACCCCGACGCTACTGCCCCCCATGACCCTCGCGGATGGTCGAACCCCCCTGGTGGCAACGGCCGCTATCGAGGGCGCACGCAGCCTGGCGGCATGGTGGCCGGAATGGAATACGCGCCAGCGCCAGTCCCACCTGTTGGCCTGCGTCCGCCTGATCGCCCGCCTGCATGCCGCCGGTTGCATCCAGGAGGATATCCACCCCGGCAATTTTCTGATATCCGGCGCCGACGTCTTCATGCTCGACGGCAACGCCGTCAGGACGCTTGGAAACCCATCTTCTAAAGACGAACGGCGTTACCTCGTCAACCTGGCCGCCTTCCTGGTGCAGTTCGACCCGGCAACGGATCACTGGACGCATGCCGCTCTGCGGGCCTATGAGCACCAGCGCGGCTGGCGGGCCCAGACGGAACGCTTCCCGACTTTGAAACGCTTGATGCGCCGGTGTCGTCACAAGCGCCTGCGCAAACGGGCCGCCAAGGTGACGCGCCCCTGCACGGATATTATGGCCCAGAGAAGCTGGTATCGGTACATGGCCTGTGACCGCGCATGGTACACGGCCGCCATGCAACCTTTATTGGAAGACCCTGATCGGTTTATCGAAAAGGGGCACAACCTCAAAGACGGCAACAGTGCAACCGTCGCCCGAATCCGTTACCGCGACCAGACACTGGTGATCAAACGTTACAATATCAAAAACCTTTGGCATCGCCTGCGCCGCTGCCTGCGCCCCAGCCGGGGGCGAATGGCATGGCGCAACGCCCATATGCTCGGGCTGGTCGGCATCGACACGCCCGCACCGCGGGCCCTGATCGAAGAGCGCTGGGGGCCGTTTCGGGCCCGGGCATTCTTAATCTGTGACCATCAACCCGGAATGAAACTGGCCGATTACTGGCAGCACGACTGGCACACCGACGACACCCGCATGGACGCCCTGGCGCCCTTGACCACCCTGGTCATGCACCTTGATGCCGCCCAGATCAGCCACGGGGATATGAAGGCCACGAACCTGATTGTTGACGCTGGAAGAATTGTTCTGACGGATCTGGATGGGCTGCGAATCTACCGCCGCACGCCCGGCTTCAGGCGCCATCACCGCAAAGACTGCGAGCGGCTTCTTCGCAACTGGCCCCGTCATTCCAACATCGCACGCACCCTCCGACGCGCCCTCGGCGATATCCGTATGGCCGAATAGGCGTCAACCGCATCGCCCTGGATAAGAGCAATATCCCCCTAAGGGTATCGACACGCCGTCCGCGCCGCGGTCGATAATGCCCTTGGCCCCGCCCCGTCGGCCAGCGGCTGGGCAGCTAGATGCTAAGCGTGCCGACCCCGCTTGATGACCCCGCTTCAGCCCAAACGAGAACATGGAAACGCCAGCGCCCAGTCCGGATGGGTGGGCCTTATCCGAGGATTCCGCCAGCAAGGACGAGGTCGAATCACCCTCGCCCATGCGGCCCCAGCCCATAAAATCCCTCAACGATCGCCGTCAGACGATCCTGGCTGCAAGTTGGGTACGGGGCCGCCTTTGCGCGCCATGCGGCGCTGAATGCGGCGCCAGGTCTGTTCGATCTTTGGCGTGAGATGGGATTCGCCGTGGTAGTGAACCAGAAAACGGGCCTGATCCGAAGAGGACCAGCAGGGAGAATTCCGGAAAAAGGCATCCAGGTCCCGGATCATGCGACGACTTGATCCCAACGCTCGTCCGGCTTTTTCAAGATCGATCAATCTGACATCCGGACGGGGCCTTTGACGGTTCACGAAAACGTGTTTGGGATAGAGGCAGTTGTGCCGAAAGCCGGCCCGGTGCATGCGTGCAATCAGATTGGCTATCGACCGCAGGATCGTGTCCCGGTATTCGTCCGCAGGGGCCGACCCAACGGACCATCGCTTCAGTAGAGCGTCGAAGGAGCAGTACCCTTCGAGGTATTCGGTGACGAGAATCGCGCGCCGGCCGCGACTGTCCTGTCGCTGCGCAAAGAGGACGGGTGAGGCCGTGGCCAGGCCGCAAGCGTTGAAACGACGGAAGTTGAAGTACTCTTTGTTGACAGTCGGAATGCCCTGCAGCGGATGACGCCAGGTTCGGCTCTGGTGGTTCTGCTGCCGTTTGACGATCAGCCGGAAGTCTTGGGCGCCGGCCGGTTCCGCAACCAGAAGGGCCACCGTGCTTCGTCCCCCGCGCGAAGTATTGGCCTTGTCCACAAGGGGCAGACGGCGTTGCCATAGGCGTTCAAAATCCGTCAGGCCTTGACTTTCAAGTCTTCCAAGCCAATGGGCCGCGATAAAATCATTATGAGCGCGCAGCGATGATCGCATCGTCTTCGCCCCGGATGGCCGGCTGGCATCTGGCCACCCCCTTACGGTCAGCCGCCAAGCGCGGCCGCCCTTTTCTTGTTTCGGCGTCGCCGGCGCAGGACCTGATATTCCGGGTAGAGGTCGGGATAGGTTCGCTTCCAGCGTTTGTGAAACCAGAACCACTGCTCCGGATGCCGGCGCACGGCCGCCTCCACCGTGTCCATCAGCGCCTGGGTATAGTCCTGGATATCAGCCCGCAGGGAACCCGTGCGTCGGGGTTCGACCGGCGGGAGGATTTCAAGACGGTAGGTACCATCCGGTGTGCGCAGGCAGAAAATCGGCACCACCGGCACCCGGCAGCGGAAGGCCAGGTAGGCCGCCGCAGGTGAGGCCAGCGTACGCTTGCCGAAAAACTGGATTTCGACGGCCTCGGGCCGTCGCACACCCTGGTCGATCAGCATGATAAGGGTCTGCCCTTCCCGCAGGGCGCGGGTCATGAGCTGCAGGGCACCTTTTTTGAAGGCCACCCGGTTGCCGAAACGGGAGCGCAGAGCGGTCAACAAACGGTGAATCAGTTTGAGTTTGACGGGCTTGGCCACGGTAAGCGCCGTTTGGTTGAAATTGGCCGCCCCGGCCAGCAGTCCCAGCTCCCAGTTGCCCAGATGACCCGAGAACAGGATACAGCCGCGCGGCTGGGCCAACGCATCCGTAAGAATCGCCTGCCCTTCGATATGTATGCGCCGGATGAACTGCTCCCGGGAGAGCACCAGCGCCTGGAGGCTTTCAAGCACGACCGCTCCGAAATGCTGAAAAACGCGAAGGGCCAACCGGTCGCGTTCACGGCGGGAGCGCTCGGGGAAAATAAAAGCCAGATTCCGGCGAATGATACGACGGTGGCGGATGTCGACTTGATAGGCCAGCCAGCCGATGATACGCCCGGCGCCTTGGAGACGGGACGGTTTGATCGCCCCGGCCCGTCGAAGAATCATTTCCCTGAAGCGGTTGGGTGTCTGGGATTGCGTCACGTCAGTCAAGGGCCGCCACCTGCAGGCTAACCGAGCAGCCCCAGCTGCACCAGATCCTGAATGTCGAGAATACCGGCAGGGACATTGTCCTCGAGCACCACGATGTTGTCGATCTGGTGGCTGTTGAAAAGGTTGACGGCTTCGTACACCAGGGCGTCCGCGTTGACCGTGACGGGCTGATCACTGAAATCGATGTCGGCCATGCAACGCTCCAGGATGGCGGGGCCGGACGCCTGAAGCTTTCGACGGATATCGCCATCGGTGAATATACCGGCCAGGCGCCCCTGCGCATCCACCAGCGTCACCGCCCCGATGCGCGAGCGGGTCATGTTGACCAGGGCCTGGTTGACGGTATCTTCCAGACGGCAAACCGGGTTGTGCGCGCGGATCACATCCTTGACCTTGATGGTCATCAGGCGCGTGTGCTCCCAGAACTGATGCGTACCCTCGGTGGTGAGGGTGTTGTCGCAGAGCCGCTGCATGACGCTCCAGGGGACGGTACAGACATGCGCACCAAGCTGCACCGCCCGGCGGACGTGCTCGGGATAGCGCACCGAAGAAAACATGATGCGGGTGGGGTAGCCATGCTTGTCGACCACTTGGACACACTGCTCAAAGAGGGCCAGGGCATCGTGGCCCTGGTCCTGAAGCCGTCCCGCCAGGGGGCAGACATAGGACGCCCCTGCGGCCATGGCCATGTAGGCCTGATTTAAGGTGTAGACCAGATGGACATTCACCCGATGGCCGGCGTTCACCAGCTGTTTGCAGGCCCGCAGACCTTCCATGGATACCGGCACCTTGAAGACGGGTTCACGCACCAGGGGCAGCGAAAGGATGCGTTGGGCCTCGGCCACGATTTCCGCGTGGGTTTCCCCCAGCGCTTCCACATGCAGTTCGGGCACCATGCCGGAGAGCTTGACAATGGCACCATCGATGTCGGATATGCCGTGCCGGTGCATAAACGTCGGCGTGGTGGTAAGCCCCTGGATAAAACCCAGCTGGAAGGCTTCTTCAATTTCCTGAAAATCAGCAGAGTCGAGGTATAATTGCATTAATACCCTTTCATGGCTTTATCTATGGTCTCGCCCGTCGAGGTTCAACACGTCATTGCCGCTGTCGGCTGACCAAGGTGTGGATTTCGATCAGTGGTTTCAGGAACGCCGCCATGTCGGCCAGCGGCACCTGGCTGGCGGCATCGCAACGGGCCTCCGCCGGTTTGGGGTGTGCTTCCACGAACAGGCCGTGAACACCGGCAGCCACCCCGGCGCGTGCAATCGTATTCAGGTATTCACGCCGGCTGCCACGCGGGTCCTTGCTGGGGATACCGTAGCGGCGTATGCTATGCGTTATGTCGAACACCACCGGGTAGCCGGTCTGCCGCAGTTCGTAAAAACTGCGGGGATCGACCACCAGGTCATTGTAGCCAAAGGTATAACCACGTTCCGTGAGCATGATCTGGCGCGATCCGGTCGATTCGATTTTGGCGACCGGTTTGCGCATGTTGGCCGGGTCCAGAAACTGGCCGTGCTTTAAATTGACGGGGCGGCCCGTCCGGGCTGCGGCCATCACCAGCGCGCTCTGCATGCAAAGGTATGCCGGGATCTGTATGACATCCACGGCATCGGCCACGGCCGGAACCTGCTCAGGGTAGTGCACATCGGTGATCACGGGCAGATCAAAAGCCTCGCGGATACGCGCGAGCATGGCCAGCCCCTTTTCCAGCCCCGGACCATGATAGTGATCGATGGCGCTGCGGTTGTCCTTCATAAAGGAAGACTTGAAGATCAGCGGCAGCCCCAGGCTGGCAGCAATGGTCTTCAACCCTTCGGCCGTGCGCATCATGGTAGCTTCATCTTCAATGACACAGGGGCCGGCGATCAGAAACAGGCGCTCTGATCCGCATAGGATTTGTCCGACTTCAACGATGTGGGCCGCGGGCATGATAACCTCGATTCAGGCCAGGTTTCCTGTTATCCGTTCAACGCTTAGGGGGTCTGGCCAAGGCTGGCCGTCAATAGCATAAAAGCGTGTGACCTTCAATGGTTACCCCGCCATGTGGACACGGTACGGATTGCGGCCGCGGCCGCGACCGTATTGTGTTTGACACTGAACAGGCTTTTATCTATGTTTCAGCGTTCTGCAGGCGCACAGACTCCTACGGCCCCAGGTCCGGGGGATTCACTAATCAACCGAGCCCTTATGCCGGTATTGAAAAAGACGCTTCCCATAACCATCCGCGGGGCCTTCAGGGTTTACGACCAACTCTGGCGGCCAGCGCTGCCGGTCCTTCGCCACCACGTCAAACTGCGCGAAGGTTTTGACCAGCGTATTTTGAAGAGGCCCTTTCGGCGCCCGGCCGACATATGGATTCAGGCGGCCTCCGCGGGCGAATCCCACTTGGCGGGTATGCTCATGGAACGGCTGACCGCGAAGACCGATCTGCGGATCCTGTCCACCACCAATACCCGCCAGGGAATGGATATTCTGGCGGCCACCGCCAATCGGATATCCCCCCAGCTTCCACGCGACAGTCTAAGGATCCATTACTTCCCTTTCGACCGGCCGGCCGTCATGCGCAGGGCCGTCACAAGCCTGCGACCCCGCCTGATGGTGCTGATTGAAACCGAAATCTGGCCGGGTCTCCTGCACACCTTGCGTCAGGCGGGCATACCCGTCGTCATGGTGAACGCGCGGTTGCAGGCACACAGCCTGAAAGCCTACCGTTTGTGGCCGGCGCTGTGGCGGCACCTGGCCCCGCATCGCATTCTGGCGGTCAGCCCTCCAGATGCCGATCGCCTGGCGCATCTCTTCGGCGACGAGAATGTGGAGTGTATGCCGAACATGAAGTTCGACCGAATCCCCCTGCCAAAGGCTGGCCAGCCTTCTACCGTCATCCATTTCTGGCGGCGGCACCTCCCCCCCGGCGCCCCTTTCGTCGTTCTGGGTTCGATCCACCGTACGGAAGAAAGGGTGATTGTCAAAATGATTGCCTATCTGCAACATCGGCAACCCGATGTCATCGTGGGCCTTTTCCCACGCCACATGCATCGCATCAAAGCCCTGGAAGAACGGTTACGGGCCGCTGGTCTGCCGACCTGCCGGCGTTCCCGGATCGATGGTCCCATCACCGCCGGAAGCATTGTCATCGGCGATATTTTCGGTGAACTGGCCCGGAGCTATGAATATGCGGCCGCCGCTTTTGTCGGCGGCAGTCTCAAGCCCGTGGGGGGTCATAATTTTCTCGAACCCCTGCTCTGCGGCGTCCCTCCCGTCATCGGTCCCCACTGGCACGCCTTTGAATGGGTCGGGACAGAACTGTTCCGCGACCAGTTGGTCCACGTGGCCGCCGACTGGCGGCAGGCGGCCCGTCGGCTTGTACAGATCTTGAGAAGCCCTTTCCCGCCAACTGCGGTGCAACGCCGTGCGGTGCGCTTCTGCGCGCGTCACCGCGGCGGCACCGACCAAGCCTGCCGGGCCATCTGCGACATCCTCAACAGCCGCCACCGTGAACGCCTGTCATAAGCGCTATGGCAACGATTCCTGTTTGACATTCGCCCCACTTCTTTATTAGTTTGCAACGCTTTATTTAAAAGAACCGAACAATCCCTATGCCATCGTCGCCCATCAAGAGGACGGCCTGCCGCCGTCGGCCCAATCCGTCTACCCGCAGAATCCTGCTGGTTCAGACCAGCTATCTGGGCGACACCATCCTTTCAACGCCCTTGATTGCCGCCCTGCATAAACTCCACCCTGGCTGTGAACTGAGCGTGATGACCACACCGGTCGCGGCGGACATCGTCAGGGGCGATCCCCTGGTGCATCAGGTCATCGTTTTCGACAAGCGATCCCGGGATATGGGGTTGGCCGGTCTCGTGCGTATGAGCCAACGCCTGCGGCGTCTGGCATTCGATCGGGCCTATGCCCTGCAACGGTCCTATCGAACGGCCTTGATGCTGGGCCTTAGCGGTATTCGCCACCGCACCGGCTTCCGCACAGCCAAATGTGCCTTTCTCTTCCACGCGAAGACGGACCGCAATCCCGGCCAACATGACGTTTATCGCAACCTGGCCCTGCTTGCGGACGAAGCCCCGCTGAGCGCTTTTGATACCGCCCTGCGCCTTTTCCCGCCGCCCGTCGAAAACATCGCGTCTGAACTGGCCGCCCATATTCAGGCCCCCCGCCCTTATGTGCTTATGGTGCCGGGCAGCGCCTGGGAAACCAAAAGGTGGCATTGGGAACATTTCCGAAGCGTGGCGGACAGCGTTCTCGATATGGGCTACCGTGTGCTGCTGTTGGGTGCGGCCGGCGATAGAGCTGTCGGCCGCCGCGTGGCCCGCGGGCGGCCCATCATCGACCTGACGGGCCAAACATCGGTGGCCGAAGCCATGGTCATGGTTCAGCATGCGGATGGCATCGTCTGCAACGACAGCATGGCCCTGCATCTGGCTTCGGCCTTTCAAAAGCCCTGTGTGGCCGTTTTCTGTGCCACCAGCCCCGCTTTCGGATTCGGTCCCTGGCAGAATCCCAATGCCGTGGTGGTCGAAGCCGACGATCTGCCGTGCAAACCCTGCGCCCGCCACGGCGGTCCCGAGTGTCCCACCGGCACACGCGCCTGCATGGAAGCCCTGCCGCCCCAAGCGGTCCTTGACGCTTTAAAATCAGTATTGCCCGTGCCATGAAAGATACGATACGAAAAGCTTACCGCGGCTATGGTTTCATAAAAAATGCCGCCCTGGATGACGGCCAACTCGATCAGCTCATTGCCTTTTTCGGCGCGGGCACCCGGCCGTCCGCGGGAAAGCTGGGCGGGCGCCGCCAGATGCCCGCCGTTCGGCTGGATCGTATCGGGCGCGTGGTGATCAAATGCTATCGGCGCGGCGGCCTGATCGGCATGTTCAACCGTCGGTATTACATGCGGGCGGGAGTTACCCGCAGCGAAAAGGAATTCGAATGGCTCACGCGGGTGCGAAAGCTGGGCATCAACGCTCCGGAGCCGATCGCCGCTGCTCACCGGGGCGCTCTTTTCTACCGCTGCTGGTTGGTCACCCGGGAGGTGGCCGATGCCGTTTCGCTGGCGCAGTTGCATTCCGGGCCACGCGCAGCACTCGATGCCACCATCCAGGATTGCAACCGCCAGGCGAGCATCCTGATGGGGAACAGCATTCTCCACCCGGACCTGCACCCCGGCAACGTGCTGGTGGATGCCGCGGGGCAGACCTGGTTCATCGACTTCGACAAAGCCGCCATCTACCGCGGCCGACGTCCTCGCCTGGCGTCGCGCTATCGGCAGCGCTGGCTGCGGGCGGTGCGCAAACATGACCTCGCGCCCGAACTGGCGGCCATGATGCATTTTGAATAAGGTCAATACCGTAATTTGGAACCCGAGGATTAAACCACGCACATGACCGCAAAGCGTCAAAGCATATACCTTAAAGGCCGGGAATCCATGCTCATCATCTTGATGGGATCCCTAGGCGATCTGGTGCGCGCCTTCTGTCTGCCCGGATTGATCAAGCGGGAACATCCCGGTGTGCATATCAGCTGGCTGGTGGAACCACGCTGGCAGGATCTGGTGGCGCATCATCAACAGATTGACGCCATGCTGGTTTTCAACCGCCCGCGGGGCCTCAGAGCGCTTCCGGCCCTGCGCCGCATGCTGCGGAAGCGTCCCTTCGACATCACCCTCGATCTGCAGCGGCATTTCAAAAGCGGTCTGTTTTCACTGCTTTCCGGCAGTCCGCGCCGGCTGGGTTTTCATCCCCGCAACGCCAAGGAATTCAACTGGGTTTTCAATAGCACCCATATTCCCTACTTCGATGAAGACAATGCCAAGTTGGCGCATTACCTGCAGTTTGCCGCCGCCCTGGGCATCGACACCACCGGCCCGCTGGACTTTGGTCTGGGCGCCATCGTCGGCCCGAGCAGCGCGGAGAAGGCGCGGCCCGACCTGCCGTGCCCCTATGTCGCCGTGGTCATGGGTTCGTCCTGGGTGACCAAGAATTGGCACGAAGAGGGCTATCGCCAGTTGGTGGCGCACATTCTGAAGCACCTGCCCCTCGGTATCGCCCTGGTGGGGGACAACAGCCAGATGCCCCTGGCCCGCAGAATATGCGCCGAAATCGACACTGATCGCCTGGTCGACCTTACGGGGCGGACGTCTCTAACGGAACTGACCGCCATCCTCGGCCGGGCAATGGCCGGCATCGGCCCGGATTCGGGCCCCGGGCACCTGGCGGCCGCCCTCGGCACCCCCTACGTGGCGCTTTTCGGACCGACGCCTCCTGGCCGTGTGGTGCCCTATGGTTGCGAACACCTGGCGGTGGTTACGGATACGGAATGCGCCGCATGCTACCGCAAGCAATGTCCCTTACCCGAGTGCACCTGCATGCGCGCCATCACACCAGACATGGTGATCGACAAATTAGAAAAAGCGCTGGATGGCCGGCCCGCGTCGGCTGCTTGTCCGAACTGAACGCTAGGCGTCCCGGTAAAGGGCCATGTTCTCGCCGGTCTCCATCCCGGCCCGCCGGGTGGCGGTTGTCCGCCGCGCCCTGCAGGGTCGAACCGCCCTCTCAGAGCCAACCGGGCTGAACCGGCCCATGCCCCTCCGCTGACGGCGGGTGTCCCCCACGCACGACCGGGATAGCGGGCGACAACGATTTGGCATTAAGGAACGGCCGCCAGACTATTTTGTCACCAGCAGATCCTCAAGAAACAGATAGCGCAGGTCGGAGCCGTAAAACATGTTCAGGGCGTCGGCGGGCGTGCACACAATCGGCTCACCGCGACGATTGAGGGATGTATTCAGCACAACCGGAATACCACGATGTTTTTCAAGCGCTTCGATCAGGGCATAGTAGCGGGGATTGGTCTCCCGGGTCACCACCTGGGCCCTTGCCGTACCGTCCATATGAACGACCTCCGGTATGCGGGCCTTCCAGTGATCGGCCACATCGAAGGCCAGCGTCATATAGGGCGCCGGATGACGGGTCTGCAGGATATCCGCCGCGGCGCGGTCCAGAATACTGGGGCAGAACGGTCGCCAGCGTTCGCGGTACTTGATCTGGGCGTTGATACGGTCGGCCATGCCGGCCCGGCTGGGATCGCCCAATATGCTGCGGTTGCCCAGTGCCCGCGGCCCGAATTCCATGCGCCCCTGAAACCAGGCCACGGGATGCCCCGCGGCCAGCAGGCGGGCCGCTTCGTCCGGTGCATCTGCAACGGCTTTGTATTGGGGACGGTCCGCATGGATTTCGCAGGCCCGACGGCACTCATCCGTCGTGAAGGATGGCCCCAGGTAGACATGCTCCAGCGGATGGATGTCATCGCCCATTTCGTGCGCCACATAGGAAGCAGCGCCGATGGCCGTCCCCGCATCGCTGGCCGCCGGCTGGACAAACAATTCGCTCACATCGGGCCGGGCAATGATCTGCTGGTTGAGCTTGACGTTCAAGGCCACCCCGCCGGCGAAGCACATCCGTCCGTTCTCGGCGAGCACATCCGCCAGATAGCTGTCGATGAGCTTGAGCGCCACCTTTTCCAGTAGCGCCTGCATGCTCGCGGCGTAATCCACATAGGGATCGTCGATCTCGTCCCCCACGCGCTTGGGGCCAAGCCAGTCGATCAGTTCGGGGCTGAAATAAAAGCCCAGCCCATCCTGCTTGTAACGCCTGAGCCCCACCGTGTTGACGAGGCGGGTGTTCACCCTGAACGATCGTCCGTCACAGCTTATCAACCGACCGAAGTTGTATTTACCCGGATCGCCATAGGGTGCCATCCCCATGACCTTGAACTCGCCGTCCAGCATTTCGAAACCGAGATACTGGGTCAGGGCGCCATAGACGCCGCCGAGGGAATCGGGATCGTAGAACTCGCGGATGGTGTGAATGCGCCCGTTTTCGCCATAGCCGAAAAACGTCGTGGCGTATTCCCCCTTGCCGTCGATGCCCAGAATGGCTGTCTTGCCGCTGAAACCGCTCAGGTGGTAGGCGCTGCTGGCGTGCGCCAGATGGTGCGCCACCGGCCAAAAGGGCGTGCGCACGGGATCGATGGCCAATTGCCGCATCAGCTTCAGTATAGCCCGGCGGTTGCGCCGGAAAAGACGATTGCCGTTGAACAGCGCGTTCAGGGCCCGGTCGGGAGCGTACCAGTAACGACGGGCGAAATGCCAGCGTCCGGGGTAGCCCCATCCAAAGGGCGCAAAGGGAAAGGCCACGGCATCCACATCCGCCGCGGCGACACCGCCGGTATCCAGGCAGTAGCGGGCGGCATGCAGCGGCCAGCATCGTTTGGCATGCTTGTCGCGCAGAAAGCGCTCCTCCTCGGCGGCGCTTACGAGCTGGCCGTCCACGAAAAGAGCGGCCGAGGGATCATGGGTCAGGGCACCCGACAGCCCCAGAACGATCATGGACACTTCTCCCGAGAAGTATTCAAATTGAGCTTTTCAAAAACGGACCGATCAAAGGCGCCGCGGTGATCAGTAAAATCGATGGTCACCCCGATGACCAAGAGTGGCAGCTCTTGCACCCAGTCATCGTGAATCCGCACGCGATCTTTGTCGGTGGTCACCAGGGCACGCGCCCCTTTTCGTCGCCCCTCGCGGATAAGGCCGGCCAAATCATCCATGCGGTAGCGATAATGGTCGCGGAAAGGGACCCAGCCGCGAATATCGCCTCCCAGTTCGATAAGCGTCTGACGAAAGGTGTCATTGTGGGCAATCCCGGAAAACGCCAGCACCGGCAGGTTGGCCAGCGTTTCCAGATCAAGGGGCCGGGATCGGGGGCCGCCCGACAGGTGGGTGTCGAGACGTTCGCGGCCCACCGGCCGATGTCGGCAAGTATACAGCGGTTTGGCCGCCAGACCGGAAACCGTCTCTACCAGATGGCGCCCCGCATTTACCACCGGTTCACCCGCCGCCGTGGATGGCACGCGGGTCAACACGAGGATATGGGCCCTGTGCAGGGCTGACGGTGGTTCACGCAGGGGGCCGCGCGGTAGCAAATAACCATTGCCCAAGGGGGTCACCGCGTCGAGCAGGACGATATCCAGATCACGGGCCAGACAACGGTGTTGAAAGCCGTCGTCCATGATAATGACATCCGGCCGATAATGGGCCCATGCAAATTGGCCGGAGGAAATCCGGTCGCGGCCGACCAGCACGGGAATCCCCCGTTTGCGTAACATTTGCGCCATCAAGGCAGGCTCGTCGCCGACCCGGCGAGCGGCATTAAAGAGCGGCCACCCGGCATCGACAACGGCACCGGTTTTTTCGGCGCCACTGCGATAGCCGCGGCTGATGATCG
>JASJCD010000221.1 GCA_030066135.1 Desulfobacterales bacterium
ACAGCGGGCGTGTGCAGGCGATCGATTTCGGTGTGGGCCCTTATCATGCCGGTATTATCCACGATATAAGCCAGCACGAGGCCCTCGATTTTGGTGGCGTTCTTGATGAGCGTATTGAGTGGCAGATCGTTTTTCTCGACAAGGGGCAGGCGCGCCTGTTGGGCGTATTGACTCAACGTCAGCATGCCGCGCTGGACGGCCTGCTGATGAAGTTGGTCCTTCTGACGGTTCAGAAAGAAATAGCTCAGCATGTAGATGACGATGAGCGCCAGGAAGACTGTCATCAGGGACAACTGCAGCCATATGGGCAGGCGAAGGCGTTCACGCCCCCTGCGGTTGGCACGACCGGTGCGCGCCGCTTTTTCGGGGATGTCCGGTTGCGTTAAGAACCGGTATTTGTTTCGCCGTTCTGTAATTAGCGTCATCGAAGATTGATCCTGATGCCGAAGGCAGACCCTCAAAAGGGCGCCCGCTGTATATTAATGCCTGACCGTCAAGGGGCATCGGCCGGCCATTTCGCAACCAGGGGCTCTGCATCCCTGGGCGACCTGCATTTCCGATCGTTCACAGACGGCGGCAGGTCACGGGCCGGTAATGCAGGGCCCGTTATTTGGTCAGGTCCAGTAAAGCCTGATTGTGTCGATTATCAATAATGTTCAATCACATATTCAGGGCGAGTGCAAATCGCCACGTCCTGATCGCATGTTCGGACAAGGCGAATCGGGAATTGGATGGGTTGGCGGCAGGGGCCGCAGCGCCGGTAATCAGAGGGTGAAAACGCGTCCGGCAATCATTTCGAAGGGCTGCCGGATGCTATCCTCGGCAGGAATTGTTACTTACCCGTGAAGCGGCGGCACCCCCCACATGGTGCCGGGTGAGTATTGCTCGGTGGGCCGGTCCGGCGGTTAAACCACTGAAATTTTATCCAGAATTTCCGGATAATGATTAAATAGCCATACTCTCAGGGGTTCCGGTCCGGTCGACGTATCGCCTGAAGGAGGGCCGAGGACCGCCAGCGCCCCTTCCAGATAGCGATTGTAGGCGTCTAATATCGATGGGTCGTTTTCTTTCAGCCAGGCGCGAATTTTGGCATCCGTCATCTTGTCCATGGGCATCTCTTTTCACTTACCGCATACAATTATCGATCGGCGCGTGGGAAAAACGCGGCCCCCGTGCCGCGGGTCCCGTCAGGGGACCGCCATAAGGGATGCGCGCGTCGCTCCGTAAAAAAAAAGACGCTTTTATTTGATTTTTTTATGCATGTCAATCGCCGGCTGCAAGGTGATGATGCAGCCAGTTGCTGAGCGTTACGAACTCGGCCACATCCAGCGTTTCCGCGCGACGGCGGGGATCGATCGCGGCGGCGGCCAACCAGCGGTCGATAAGCGCCGCCGACAGGTCTAAAAAACTGCCGCGCAGGGCATTGCGCAGTGTCTTGCGGCGTTGCCCGAAGGCCGCTTTGACGACCTCAAAGAGAAGCTTTTCGTTGTCCGCCAACACCTTCGGCCGACGGTGGAAACGCGCTTCGATGACCACCGAACCGACTTGCGGGCGCGGGAAAAACTGGGTGGCGTCAACGGCAATCACGTTTTTTAGATCCGCGCAATACTGCAGCATGACGGACAGGCGGCCATAGTCGCGGCTTCCAGGTGCCGAAAGCAGGCGCTCGGCCATTTCTTTCTGCAGCATCACCACGGCCCGCCGGACGCGCTGCCGGTTTTGAATCAGACGCACGAGGATCTGGGAGGAAATATTGTAGGGCAGGTTGCCGATAACGATCAGCGGCCCGCACCCTGCGGGCAGATGGCGTTTCAGGTCCAACTTGAGAAAGTCGGCCTCGACCAGTTCGACGTTGGTGAGGTTGCGTGCGGCCAGTTCCGCCCGCAGGAGATCGAATATCCGCGGATCCTTGTCCACGGCGACGACCGCAAGCGCACTGCGGGCGGCCGGTATGGTCAGGGCCCCCAGACCGGCGCCGATCTCCAGGACGACGTCGCCGGGGCCGACGGCCGCCTGGGCGATAATTTTTTCGGCAATCGCCGGGTTGGTCAGAAAATTCTGCCCAAGACGTTTGCGGGCCCGCAATCCTCGGGACTGGAGCAGTGTGCGCGGTGGTATCATCAGGCGTTATCCTGGGCCGCTCGCCAGTGGGCGGGGCATGCGGAAGTTCCCCTCCGCGCAGCGCTGCGACGAGCCGGGAACGCAGCGTTAAGCCCTATTGTGGACCCTAAAGGGCAGCGTGACATATCCATCTTCGGGTGCCCGTTTCCTATCATTGTTCTTTGTCCAGGCTCCTCTAATACGGATAACGACGGTCTTCAAGCCCCGGTGCCGTAGTTGCATACACGCGGACGGCAACCCGATACGGTTCGCACGACCCGACCCGATCGGGTTCGCGACGCGCTACGCGCCAAGGATACGGCTGCAATCCAACTGCGGCGAGTTATGCCGCAAGCATTTCCCTCAAGGCTTGACCGTTAAAAATTGCTGTCGATTCTTCGGGTTAGCAAGGGCAAGCCGGCTTGACTTTAACGCGTTCATTGGTAATTTTTTTCCTGTTCAATGCTCATCGACGTCCGATACCGGCCGCAATCAAAGAGAGGAATAAATGACGCGCAAAAAGGGAAAACCGATCAGTTTCGATGCCATGGTTAAATTTTTTCTGCAGCATTACAAAATTCCCACCAAAAAGGACTTCGATCGGATTGAAAAAAGGATCACCCAGTTGGAAAAATTGATCCGATCCACAGCGGCCTCGGGGACCGGTCGCACCGCCGCCGCTTCCAGCCGCAGTACGAGGGGTGCCGCCACAGCCATGGATACCGTCTACAATGTCATCAAGCGTTCACGCAACGGGGCCTCCTTCAAACACATTCAAACCAAAACCGGATTTGACGACAAAAAAATCCGCAACATCATCTTTCGGCTCAACAAGCTTGAAAAAATAAAGCGCCAGAGTCGTGGCATCTATACCGCCATATAAGGGTACGCGGATCTGGCACCGGTTCAACCCCATAAGCCGCGCCGGTGCGCCCCAGGGCGGTTGACAGGGCCCTCTCAGCGAGCGATTGCATCACGCCGGCCCGCCGCTTCCTGGTTGATAAGGGCACCGATATTTCACCGATGAAAGGGACTATATATGAATGCAGCACCAGAGGATCGTTTGAATGAAGATTTGCAGGCCAAAGCCGACCGCAGCGGTTTCACCATCGATAACGCCCTGCCCCTGACCGCGATCGGCGGGTTTTATTATGCCCTCACCCACAAGCCCACCGGGGCCCGCTATATTCATATCAGCCGTGACGATACAGAAAATGCCTTCGGCGTGGGGCTCAAGACGGTTCCGCGCGATTCGAGCGGGGTGGCTCACATTCTTGAGCATACCGTGCTGTGCGGTTCGGACAAATATCCGGTGCGCGATCCTTTTTTCGCCATGCTCAAACGCAGCCTGAGCACCTTCATGAATGCCTTTACGGCCTCGGATTGGACTCTCTACCCGTTTGCGACCCAGAACCGCAAAGACTTCTACAATTTGATGGATGTCTATCTGGATGCCGTTTTCTTTCCCCGTCTGGACGAGGCCAGCTTTCGCCAGGAGGGCCATCGCTTCGACTTCGAAACGGACGAACAGGACAAGGAGAACCTGGTCTTCAAAGGGGTTGTCTTCAATGAGATGAAGGGGGCCATGTCGTCCCCCGACCAAATCATGGCGCGCTCGCTGCTAAACGCCCTCTACCCGGACACCACCTACCGCCATAATTCCGGGGGCGATCCCCAGGCCATCCCCGACTTGACGTGGCATGCGCTGAAGCAATTCCACCAGCGCCACTACCACCCTAGTAACGCCTTCTTCTACTCCTACGGCAGTTTCCCGCTGGAGGAGCACCTGGTCTTTATCGAAGATAAAGTCCTGCGTCGGTTCGAGCCGATCGACCCGCGGACTGCTGTGGATCCCCAACCGCGCTGGGCAACACCGCGCGAGGCCACTTATACCTATCCCATCGCCCCGGGAGAGGACACGGGGCGTAAATGCCAGATCGGGTTGGGCTGGCTGCTGGCCGACATTCAGGACACGTTCGAGGTTCTCGCGCTCGCCCTGCTGGAGCAAATTCTTCTCGGCAACCAGGCCTCGCCCCTGCGCCGGGCCCTGATGGAATCCGAACTGGGATCTTCACTGGCCGACGCCAGCGGATTCGATGCCGACAACCGCGACACCCTCTTCTTCTGCGGCCTGAAGAATGTAGCCGCTGCAGACGCCGAGGCCATCGAAGAACTGATCATGACGACGCTCGAACGGCTGGCGAACGAGGGCATCGCCCCCGACCTGATCGAAGCGGCCATCCATCAGATCGAATTCCATCGCAAAGAAGTCACCAATGCGCCTTACCCCTACGGTCTCAAACTGCTGTTGTTCATCACCAGTACATGGCTTCACGGCGGCCGCCCGGAATCCGTCCTGGACCTCGATCAGCATCTCACGCGCCTGCGCGACGAGCTGGCCCAGGGACCTTTTTTCGAGCAGCGGATTCGGACCCACTTGCTTGAAAATCCGCACCGCATCCTTTTCAAACTGCTCCCAGACGAAGAAAAACAGCAGCAGGATGAAGTACGCGAAAAGCAAAAGCTGCAGGCCATTGCCCAACGGTTGTCGGCCGACGAGCAGGCGCGTATCCGGGCGGATGCCGCTGCGCTGAAAGCGCGCCAGGAAACCGACGAGGACCTCGGTGTCCTGCCGACCCTCTCACGCTCCGACATCCCGCCGAGCATTCGGCGACTGGCGCCCTCCACGCTTTCGCCCTCCGAAGCCCTGACCTGCTTCCAACAGCCCACCGGTGGTATTTTTTACCTGACGGCCGCCCTGGATTTGCCGCCCATGCCCGATGACAGCCTTCACCTGCTGCCCTTTTTTGCCCATGCCTTCACCCGCATGGGCACCGGCCGGTGCGACTACACCGAGTTGGCCCGCCGGCTGGATCGCTACACGGGCGGTTTCGATTTGGCGGTTCAGGCCCGCACGCGCCACGATGCGGAAGGCACCCCGCGTCCGCTGCTGACCCTTGGCGCCAAGTGCCTCGATCGTTACCAGGAAAATCTTTTCGAACTGGTTGCCGAGCTGACGGGAATGGTTGCCTTTACCGACATCCCCCAACTGCGCCGTATTTTGCTCGAATACCGCGCGGCACTGGAAAGGGCCGTCATCCACAACGGGCACCGGCTGGCCATCTCCCTGGCCAGCCGCGGCCTGACCCCCAGCGCCCGGCTGAATGAACTCTGGCACGGCGTACATCAGCTCCGGACGATCAAATCCTGGGGCGCCCAGCCGGCCGATGATGATCTGGAGCGTCTGAGCGCGATCCTGGCCGATATGCACCAAAAGCTGTTCCGCCCCGGTAATCTTCATTTGGCCGCCGTGGCCGAAGGCCCGACCCTGGAAACGGTTCTGCCCCGCCTCAAGAGCCTCCCCACCCATTTCCCCTCCGGGTCGCCGGCCGAAACCGGTTCGGGTTACGGCTGCGGGCACACACCGATCCATGAAGGCTGGCAAACCAGCACGGCCGTAAATTTCGTGGCCCGGGCCTTTCCCTGCGTGCGCTACCCGCACGAGGACGCCCCGGCCCTGGCAGCGATTGCCAAAATGCTGCGCTCCCTATACCTGCACCGTGAAATCCGCGAGAAAGGCGGCGCCTATGGCGGTTTCGCCCTCTACAACCCCGAAGACGGGCTTTTTGCACTGGGCTCCTACCGGGATCCGCACATCGTGCGCACGCTGGAGAAGTTCGATGGCGCCAGCGATTTCATCGTCGCGGGCCGCTATTCGGATGAAGATATCAAAGAAGCAATCCTGCAGGTGTGCGCGGATATCGACAAACCGGATGCGCCCGGCACGGCGGCCCGCAAGGCCTTCTTTCGCCAGCTGACCGGGCTGGCGGATGAGGTTCGCCAGCGGTTTAAGGAAAGATTGCTGGCGCTCGACCGCAAGGCGATCGCCGCTGTAGCCGAACGCTATTTTTCCGGAGCGGCATCACAGGCGGGAACGGCTGTGATTGGATCCCAAGAGGCCATCGCGCGCGCCAACTCAGGCCTGGCGTCCGGTTCTTTGGAAATGCATACGATCTGAGGTCAGCGTCACCCGCGGTTGCTGCCACTTTCGCGGGTATCGGCCAGCAGCGATTGCAGCGCTTCGATCGCCTTCGTGTCGATCTCCCCGCGCCCCTTGGTCAGATCGAGGGTGTATTCGCCCAGAACGCGGTAAAACCGCAGCAACGCCGGTCGTTGCGCTGCCAGATCGCGGCAGTGGTGTTCGACCGTCGCCGCATCGCCGCGGGCGATGGGGCCGGTCAGGGCCTTCGGGATGCCCAGCCGGCCGATATTATCCAGGGTTCCCCGGGTCAGCGGTTCCAGCACCGCGAAAGCATCTCTGCCACTAAGCCCGCAGACGGCAAGCATCTCAAGCGCACCGCCCATGAGCGTCACCAGGTAGTTCGAGGCGACCACCGCAGCGGCATGGTAGAGGCCTTTGGTGCCCGCGGGCAGGCGGATGAATCGGGCGCCAAGCCGCCCGGTCAGGCTTTCGGCCAGGGTGAGGGCCGGGGGATCGCCTTCGCCGGCCATGACGATACCCTCAAAGGGATTGTGGTCCAACGCCGGGGCTGCAAAACTCTGCAGGGGGTGCAGGGAGCCGATGTGCGCGCCGCCCTCGCGCAGCACGGCCAGGCGATCGGCCTCCAGCGCCCCGCTGCAATGCAGTATGACCGTTCCCGGCGCCAGGGCGCCAGTAGTTGCCAGTTCGCGCCCCACGGCCTCGATCTGGCCGTCAGGGGTCGTGATCAACACCAGGTCCGCCTCAGGCAGGGCACTCAATACCTCGCAGACCTTCCCGCCCCCGGCCGCTTCGGCGGCCGTTCGCGCCGAAGTGCGGCGGCGGCTGGCAAAACCGACCGGCACCCCGCCGGCAACGGCCAGATGCCGGGCCCAGGAAATGCCGACCCGACCACAACCAACGATCGCATACCGCCAGGGAAGGCTGTCGATACGGTGGTCTTCCGCCATCACCGGTAGCAATGCTCCGGGGCGGGGAACCGCCCTGCACGCACTTCTAGACTGTAAGCTGTGAGCCCTTCCCGGATGGGGGCCGTCAGATCCCGGTATTGTTTGACAAACCTGGGCAGTTTGCGGTCGTGCAGCCCCAGGAGATCGTGCAGGACCAGAATCTGGCCGTCGCAGTCCGGCCCGGCCCCGATGCCGATGGTGGGGATATCGAGGGCCCCGGTAATGGTCTCGGCGATATCGGCCGGGATGCCTTCCAGCACCACCGAGAAAGCCCCGGCGGCCTGGACCTCGTGCGCATCGGCCAGCAGGCGTTCGGCATCCCGTTGAACCCGATAGCCGCCCATCTGGTGAACCGACTGCGGTGTGAGCCCGATGTGGGCCTGGACCGGAATACCGGCGTCGGTGATGGCCCGGATCACGGGACTGACCGCGGCCCCGCCCTCGAGCTTGACGGCCGCCGCCCCGGCCTCCTTGATGAAACGACCTGCATTGCCGATCGCCGCGGCTATATCTGTCTGGTAGGACATGAAGGGCATATCCCCCACCACCAGCGCGCGTTCGGCCGCGCGGGCCACCATGGCGGTGTGGTAGATCATTTCGTCCATCGTGACCGGGAGCGTGTTGGTGCGGCCCTGGACCACCATGCCCAGTGAATCCCCCACCAGGATCAGGTCGATCCCGGCCGCGTCCACCATGCGGGCGAAGGTAAAATCGTAGGCCGTCAGGGCCACGATCTTCTGATTCTGCTGCTTCATTTCCCACAAGACGGGAATGGTCACCTGGGGTGTCATCGGCTTCCTTCCTGGCGACGGGGCTGTCGCAACCCGCGCCTTGATTTTGCGCTACGCGTGTGCATCTCGGTGGAATCGCGTTGCCGATGGTTTACCGCGTCGTCAACGCCGGCGGTCGGGTTTCCAGTATCAGGGCTATAGAAGTTATCTCAAAATTGGGATTTTGGTTCCAGATACGGCTGGCCGCAAGTTTCCCCGCTGCGCGGGACTTCCCGTCGGATTATTCATTGCCTGTGGGTCACCACCTGAGGAATACATTGGTATTCCGAGGATGTAAACGGGCGTCCAACACCGATATGGGATCAAAGGACTTTTTTGAGATAGCTTCTACAAACACCATCGGCCCCGTCCCTGTCA
>JASJCD010000222.1 GCA_030066135.1 Desulfobacterales bacterium
CCATTTTGTAAAACTGCAGCCCGGTCTGATAGTGATCATCGGCAAGCGCCTTCAACTGGGGGGCAAGTTCGGCCACCTTGGCTTTGGCGGTCTGATTGTCGGGCTGTACAGTCAATGTCAGCTGGTAGTTCTCGTAGGCGGCCACCAGATCGCCCTCTTGTTCGAAGGCCTGGGCCTTGGCCAGATAGTCCGCGCCGAGTTTGCGCGATGAGGGGCCCGTAGCACAGGCCGCCAACATCGCCAGCAGACAGAAAACAACCAACAATTGCAATGCGTGTTTCATGGTATCTTTACTCCAGCACCAGGGGATAAAAAGTTTTGAGTCGTTTTTTAAAAGTGCCCATATCCCTTTTGAGAACTTGATCCCGCTTCAGGGCCAGCGGATTGGCAAAAAAGGGGTTGCCGCCGCGTCGCACGGATGCGGCCAGCTGGTAGCCGGCTTCATGGGCCAGGTTGACGGCCCGCCGGTCATAGTAGCCAAAAGGGTAGGCCAGGACGATGGTGTTCTGCCCCAGCTTTTTGTCGATAACCTTCTTGGATTCGCTCAGTTCCGAGCGGATACGCGCGATGAAGGCGTCCGTCGATTCGTCAGCAAGTGGTTTGGTGAGGTCGCTATGGGTGATGGTATGCGAGCCGATGGAAAAACCATTGACTTTCATCTCTTTTAGCTGATCCCAGGTCACAGCCAGGCGTGAAGCCCCCACGAATTCCGTATAGATGAACATGGTGGCCGTAAAACCATACTTCTTAAGAATAGGATAGGCGACCTTGTAGGTCGAGCGATAGCCGTCGTCCATGGTGATCCAAACGGATTTTTTGGGCAGCGGTTTGCGATAGTGCAAAAAATCAAGCAATTCGTCGGGTGTAACCGTGTGGAACCCGCTATCCTTCAGATACCGTATCTGCTGCTCGAAGACCTTGGCCGGCATGCAGAGCGGGGAATCGCAGTTGTCTCCAAAACGATGATAGGTCAGCACCGGAACCGTCTGAAAGCCCGCGCGGGTCAAACCACCCTTATTTCTGACGACCAGGGGGATGACGATGGCCCGACCGGATTGCAGGCGTTCCGGTGAATTGGCCTCTTCGATCATCCAGGATTTTTCCGGATCACCCAGAAACTCGGAGGCCAGATCTCGCACCGATCGCTTGGTTGCCGAGGTGTAGACGACATAGTGCTTGGAACGGTAGACGGTGTCCTGATCGGATGCCGGTGCGACCGGCGGCTGGCTCGCACAGGCGCCAAGCCCTGACAGGCTGACAATCAAAAGGAAGGCCAGCGCCAGGCGCCGCCAGGTAATCTCTGTCCGGTGAGGTCGGTAGCGGCCAGAAGTCTCAGGGATCATCGTCTGCTCCGGTTTCGCAAATCGCATCAGGCGTTTAGACCAATTCTTAATGTAACATGCATGCGCAGACGATCCAAACGAAAAAAAATAGACCTGGGCACGGCCGGGCGACCATGGCATGGGCGTAATGGTATTTTCCGAATAGAATCTGGGGGCCTCCTTCCACGCCCCTGTGTAGCGGTCGTCTCCAAATAAATAGGCCCCGGCTCGGTGTTGGCGCGTATGTCCTCACCGTACAGGCGTATGCCGCTGGCTTGCGACCCACGGAACAACGCGAATAGTCGGAAAGCCCCGCTAGGCGCCGAAAATTCGCGAGTAGCCCCAGCTAAAACCAAGTGCTTGGAATGGAAATGCCTTCATTCAAAGCGTCGTGCGCAGCTGCCTGTCGGCGTGCCGAGGAGCGCATCACAGGCTTCCGAAGAAGGCACCGGGGCGTGACCATGGGCGCGTGCGCACTGCCATCGGTTTGAATGGGCTTGACATGCAAAGGTGGCCATATTAAATATTTGTTTTAAATCCGATAACTTGTAGTAGGCTTCCGCCCTCGGGGCGGTGGCGGGGCGACAGCCGGTCAACCCGCCAGGAGATTTGGTTTCATGCCCATGGGCCAATCTTATGTATCCCGCTTGAAAGCCCAGCACCTCGTGGCCGGGCTCGTGATCTGGCTTTTGCTTTTGCTGGCGGCCTACCTGATCATGACGTTTCAGCTCAACCGCCGCAACGATGCCACCCGCCAGCGCGGCATCGCCGTCACCGAGGAGTTGTCCGATCAAATCCGACTGCCGCTCCTGGAAAAGAACATACCCGGCGTACAGGCGCTTTTACGCCAGGCCCACAAGGAAACCAATGCGATTTACGCGTCGGTTTCCGATCATGGCGGACAGATCATCGCCTACACCGGAGCGGAGCATTTTGTGCCCCGTACCGACGGTGGGGCCGCGGCCGCGCCATCGGACGATGTGGCCTATCTCGAAGGTCTGCTCAAGAGCCATCAGAAAGTTTTCCGTTTCACCGCCGATGTCTTCTTTTCGGGCACCCGTATCGGCGAGGTTGTCATGGCGCTTTCGGCCCTGGACACCGACGGCATCCGCAATGGCTTTCAGATAGCGGCCCTCGTCGGCGCCCTGGTTTTTACCCTGCTCTTCGTGGCGGTCAGGTTCAATACCCGGATTGATCGCGTCAACCGGATGGAAACCAAGCTCCAGGTGGCCACGACATCGGACGAATCCGAAGCGCGCGGCATAACCACGATCATCTGTCCGCTCTGCGGCACCCATAAACCCTTCTCGCGGGATGTCTTCCGCCGTACCAAGTTTGAGAAACTGGTCAATGTCGGATCTTCAAAAGATACGACGGGGATCGACACGTTAATCGATGAAGACGGTATTGATTTGCTGGCCCTGTCCCATCGCAAGGATCTCTCCGGGTTAAAGGGGCAGGTTATCCGCCGCTGCCTGGAAATTGTAAAAAAGCTTTCCAAGTAAGTTGCCGCCGCGGTGGTTGTGCGTCTCCAGGCCTTGCTGAGGCGCCCGGCAGACGCAAATTGAACGCTTGCTGCCGGCAAATTTTATACTTACTCTAAACAAGTTAGCCGCTAAACCGTTAGTGAACGCTTCGCAACGCAGTGTTCTCCCCGACGGCCTGTACCGACATCTTCCAGGGTGCGCCTGACGGATGGCACCAATCCCGGGAGGGAGGCTGGCATGCTTGTCAGCGATATAGCCTTGATGACAGTGGCAAGGGCAAGGGCGATGACGACCAAGATTGTCAACAGCGTTTTGGCCAGGATTTCGGATACGCCCTTCGTGGCCCGTAACCGCCGCGGCGTGGTGCTCATCGCGGCGGTCTGGTTGGCGGTAGTCATCGGCGGGTATCTGGTCTATCGGTCCACGGTGGCCAACGCCAACCAGGTCTTCTACCAGTCCGGTTTCCAGGCGGCCCAGAATATAGCCGCCAAGAGTCGTCCCTTCGTCCTGGACCAGGACGTGCTGGCCCTCAATGCGATGCTCCGTGATGTCAACGTGCTCGAGCCGCTGGCCTATGCCGCCATCGTCGACCACCAGAACATCATCTTGTCGCACACCGACGCCGACATGATGAATACGAAATTTCGCCCTCTGGGTCAGGCCAAGGAAATCGAATCCGCCTCCGAAACCCGGGCCATCGCCGGTTTGAGCGCCGATCGTAAAAACGTCGTCGGGTTTTTTGAAACGATCCGGTTTGCCGACGTGGCCATCGGGCAGGCGGTCGTCGTTCTGGATGCCGATTATCTCCGTGCGCAGATCGGGTTTATGCAGGGGGTCTATGTGGCCCTGGTAACTCTGCTGCTGGTAGGTGGTATTGCAACGCTCACCTGGCTGGACCGGGGCAAGCAGAAGAAAGCGCTGCAAACCCAGGCCGAGATGGAAAGCATGGACCGCATCGGTCCCTATGTGCTCAAGGAGAAAATTGCCATGGGGGGGATGGCCGAGCTCTTTGACGCCGACTATCTGCGTGAGGACGGTTTTCGCCGCAGGGTGGCCATCAAGCGTATTCGGCCGCATCTGGCGGAGAACACCGATTTTATCAATATGTTCACCCGCGAGGCCCGCCTGGCGGCGCTGCTGCAGCACCCCAATATCGTCCAGATTTTCGACTACGGAAAGATCGACAACGCCTACTTCATTGCCATGGAGTATGTCGACGGTAAAAACCTGGGCGAGATCCTGGCCACCATGAGGATTGGTCTTCCGGTGGATCAGGCGGTCTATATCGTCAGTGAAATCTGCAAAGGTCTGGATTATTCACATACCCGCATCGATGATGCGAAGGGAGAACCCCTTGACATCGTCCATCGCGATATCAGTCCCCAGAACATGTTGGTATCCTGCAAGGGCGAAGTCAAAATCAGCGACTTCGGTATATCCAAAGCGCAGTCCGAACCCAATCTGACCCAGGCCGGTATCATCAAGGGCAAGCTGGCCTACATGTCTCCGGAGCAGGCCCTGGGGCAGTCTTTGGACCGCCGGGCGGATATATTCGCGCTGGGGCTGCTCTTCCACGAATCGCTGACCGGACTGCGGGTCTTTCGTTTTGAAAACGAGATCGAGGCCATCCGGTCGATTCCCCAAAGAGATATTGAGCCACTGACGGCGATCATCAAGCAGATCCCGGAAGAATTGAACCGCATCGTCATGAAATGCCTCGCGAAAGACCGGGATGCGCGCTATCAGAGCGCCGCCGACATCTATACCGACCTGACGGCCTTCCGCAAAACCATGCAGATGACCTATGATGCCGACGATCTATCGGCCTTCATGCGGGATCGCCTGACAGAAGGCGACGAAGCCGATTGTGTCCTCTAACCACTGATTGAAGGTGGCGCTCAGCGTACACCGACCTGAACCTCCTTCCCACCGCTGCCACGCGCGTTGTGCCTCTCGCACACCTTAGAATTGTGTAGAAAACTAAAAGAATTTGATATACTTAGGAGGCCAATTTGGGTATCCCCTGGTCTTTGGGTATCATTGCGACCCTAATCTGAATTACCGCCGATACGATTATGATATTTGCCAGCACCGTATTCCTGTTCATGTTTCTACCAGCCGTCGTGCTCGTCTACTACGCTGTTCCCAATCAAGCCCACAAGCTCGGCCGCAATCTGACCCTCCTGTTTTTCAGCTATATCTACTATCTTTACGGGGCCGCCGATTTCCTGCCCATTCTCCTGTTGTCCACCCTGGCGGATTTCGGCCTGGCACATCTGATCGCCCGCGACCAGGGGCGCAAGCGGCTGTGGCTGGTGGTGTCGCTGACGCTTAACCTCGGCCTGCTGATCTATTTCAAATACGCCAATTTCTTTGTCCACGAATTCGATCTGCTGCGATCCCGACTGGGGCTGCCCGCCATTGCCTGGGTTGAGGTCATGCTGCCCATTGGCATTTCCTTCTTTACCTTTCAGAAGCTGAGCTACGTGATCGATGTCTTCCGGGGGGAAGCAGACGTCCTGCGCGACCCTCTGGATTTCGCCCTTTATGTGGCCATGTTCCCCCAGTTGATTGCAGGCCCCATCGTAAGATTCCGTGAAATTCGCTCCCAGTTGCGGGCACGCCATGAGAACACGGATCGTTTTTTTGAAGGCCTCACCCGCATTTGCTGGGGTTTGGCCAAAAAGATCATCATCGCTGAGAGCCTGGGCCGCTTTGCCGACACCGTTTTCGCCCTGCCGCCGGGAGCGGTGGATACCAAAACCGCCTGGCTGGGGGCCCTTACCTACAGCCTGCAGATCTACTTCGATTTTTCGGGCTACTCGGACATTGCCATCGGTTTGGGACGCCTGTTCGGGTTCGTACTGCCCGAGAATTTCAATCGTCCCTACTCGGCGGTCAGCATCACGGACTTCTGGCGGCGCTGGCACATTTCGCTAAGCCGCTGGTTCCGGGATTACCTTTACATTCCGCTGGGCGGCAATCGGCATGGCACGGCGCGGGCCTGTTTGAACATGGCGGTGGTTTTCGTGCTATGCGGGCTGTGGCATGGGGCCAACTGGACCTTTCTGGTCTGGGGCGTCTACCACGGGCTGTTCCTGGTGATCGAGCGCCTCAGCGGATTGCGGCGGCTGCCGGCCGATCAGTGGGTTGTCACGCGGCGCCTCGTCACCCTGCTGATCGTCATCGTGGGATGGGTTCTCTTCCGGGCCGCCGATTTCGGACAGGCGGCCGTTATGCTGCGCGCCATGTTCAGCTGGCAGGATCTGCCGCTGGCCTACGAGCTGAGCCTTAAATTCAATCCCTGGGATCTGGGTGCCCTGGTCATTGCCGCCGTGGTGTTTGCGCTGCCGGGCGACTATTCAGGCTACCGGTCGCTGATCGCCAGCCCGCGGCCGCGGCCGACGCTGGCCGCCGTGCTGCTTGTGCTGGTCGTTTTTCCCCTTTGCGGCCTGCTGATTGTCAGCACACCGGCGGCCCCGTTCATCTATTTCCGGTTTTAATGGCCATGCTGAAGAAAGCCCTCATTCTATTTTTCATCATCGTGGTGCTGACGCCCGTGCCCGCCTGGTTGCTCCGGGGGCCCGCATTACAAGCGGGGCCCGGCGGTCTCCACATGGATTTTCCCAGCCCCTACGACGGCGCCCTCCTCAAGACGGATTACTACCGGGCGCTTGACCGGTATATCAACGAGCAGTTCGTCTTCAGGGATCAATTGCGCCACATCAAAAACTGGATCGATTATAAAATTTTCAACCGCACGGATCGTCATGATGTTCACGTGGGGCGCCGTGGCTGGCTTTTCAGGCGCGCGGATGTCGAAAACCACGTCCAGGCCCACTGCGAAGATGCCGGATCGGCACAAAGGCTGCTGCTCGACCTGCACGCGATCGATAGGGTGGTAACGGCCTCCGGGCGGCGCTTCCGGTTTCTGGTGGTGCCGAGCAAGGCCTCGGTCTACCCGGAGTATGTCGGCTGGGTGCCCCTGCCGGCCGGCGGCCGCTGCAGTGCCTATGATCGCCTGCGCGAAGCCCAATACGCCCATCCGCTGAAAACCTGGGTGCCGCTGGAAACGGCGATCATGGCCAATAAATTCGGCTCGCACCTGCTCTACGACGTTACTACCGGATACTGGAACGGCCGGGGGGCGGCCGTGGCGGCGGAAGCCCTGCACCAGAGTCTTTTCAAGACCAAGACGCTTGTTCCGGTGATGGCCACCGAGGACCGGCAGGACAACCTCGAGCTGCTTTTGCTGGGACGTGAGGTCGCGCTTCCCAAACAACCGCTCCGCCAGCTGGCCGGAGAGCGGGCGGATGGGCTGGGACATGGCCTGGTTTACGGTGACGCCGGCATCGAGAGCCTGCTGCCGCATCTGGCCCAAATGGCCCAACGCGTGGATGTCATTGCATCCGAGACAATCCCTGACCGGCGATCTACCGAGGACTGGCGCAGTTTTGACAGCATCCTGATCCAGACCACGGAAGCCGGCCTGCGGGACCTGCGCATCGATCTCGACCGGATCTACGATCAACTCCTTGGGGAGGCCGATCCGGTGAGGATTGCACCGGTCGATCCGTCTTCAGTCCGCTCGATCGCCCAAACCTCCCTGAATCCGGTGGACGCGGGATTGGAGATCAAGTCGGTGGGGGCGCGCTCCTCTTTTGCGCTGATCGATCTGCCCGGTTCCGACCGGCGTTGTTTCAGGCTTCTACGGCTGGATCTGTCGGCGCTTCAGCCGGAACAAATGAGCGTCGCCTATCGCACGAATCCACCGATGCGAACGGTAAGACCCATACCCGCCGGTCGTTTCAATCTGTATTTACCATTGCCGGTCAAATCCAAGGTGACGATGCATTTCCAGCCTGGGGAGCAGGCGGGCCTGCTGGTGCTGCACACGACCGAGATAATCGCTTTTCCGGAGGGGGATGCGGATGCCTGCGGACGGCGCGTACCGAACCGGGAGATGGCGACGGCCTCGGCTGATGGTGTGGCCGCTCCCGTGGTTGCCGAGACGACCGTCGCGACCGCCCGGAAGGGGACCGCCGTCCCGTCGCCCGACAACCCTCAGCCGTTGGACGGTAACGCCCCAACCCCCGGGGATGCCGCCCGGAAAAAGGCTCCGGCTGCCATGGCGCCGGAAGGGAAAACGGCTGATGATGATACCGCCGCCGCCCAACCGGCCGTCAAGGCGACCGCCGCCCCGAAGGACAACACCCAAAAGGATACCCTCGCAGCGGCCGCGCCGTCCCTCGATAAGGCGCCGGCTCCGAAAGTGCCGGCCGCAGACAGTGGGCTAGACGACCGCCGTTCCGGAAATGAACCGGCGGTCAAAAGTCAGTCAATCGCAGGCACGCTGGCATCGGCACCCACCCCCC
>JASJCD010000223.1 GCA_030066135.1 Desulfobacterales bacterium
GCGGCCAGCATGTGAAGGGTGGGTGGCGCAGCATTCAGCGCCGATGCACCCACCTCGCCCGGGAAGGCGTCATCATCACCCTTGAGTTCCTTCAGCATCCGGCGCTCCTGCGCCTCCAGCCAGCGAAGGTCGGCCGTCAGTTCACTGCGGCGGGCATCGTGTTCCTGCGCCAGCATGAGCAGCAGTCGTGCCTGGAGAAGGCCCTCGGTCGCTGTGGGCCCCGCCTCGGCGCCGGCCCCCGCTTTGATTTCAGCGGCAATCCGGCTGGCGGCGTCTTCACCGAAAAAGGGTATCTCCGCCCCTCGGCCCATGCGTCCGGCCAGATCCCGTCCGGCATGTTCGGCGGCCCAGTCCCGGAATGATGCGCTGGCCGCCGCCAGCGCGCCGCCGTCTTCCGCACAGGGAAAGACCAGATCGATCTTCTGCGCGGCGGCCAGTCTGTCGGTCTGGGCTTCGACGGCCGTGGGCAGCGGGTGAAAGAGGGTTGTCGGACCGAGGGCGGCGTGCAGCGCCTCGGCCAGGTCCGGCAATATCATGGTATGCGGGAAAAACAATCTTTTCATAGCTTCCGGTCCTGTATGCTGACGCCCAGCGCCTGCAGTTCAGCCCGCAGCTGATCGGCCCGGGCCCAGTCTTTTTCCGCCCGTGCCTGCTCACGGGCGGCGATCAGGGCGGCCGCCTCGTCCGGCAGGCCGCGGGGATCGAAATCAAACAGACCCAGGACCTGGTCGACCTTGCGGAAGGCATCGATGATCTGTGCGGCGCCGTCCGGGTCGATCTGGCGCTTCTGGATCAGCGCGTTGATCCGTCGAACATTGGAGAAAAGGGCGGCCAAAGCCGCCGATACGTTCAGGTCGTTGTCCATGGCCTGAATGAAACCGTTGCGCATATCGTAGAGCAGCTGGCTGATTTCCGGGTAGGGCTGCCCCGCGGTTATCGCCATCAGCCGATGAATGCAGCTGTCCAAGCGCTTGAGACCCTGGGCGGCATTGTTCAGATGGGTTTCGGAGAACACGATGGGTTTACGGTAGTGGGTCGCGAGCAGCCAGAAGCGCACGGCACGCCCGCTGTGACCGGCCGCGATGAGGTTCTCCAGGGTGAGCTCGCCGTTGCCGGCCCCGGCTGTCCGCCGCTCCGGCTGAACCTGCTCGCAGTGCAGCCAGAAGTTCGCCAGGGGTTTGCCGGACAGAGCGGCGGCGATGGCAATTTCGTTCTCGTGGTGGGGAAAAACCAGCTCGCTGCCGCCGGTGTGGATGTCGACGGTCTCGCCGAGATGTTTGGTGGCCATGGCCGCACATTGAATGTGCCAGGAAGGACGGACATTGCCCCATTCGGTCTTGGTGAAAAGCCCCCTTTTGAGCTCGGAAAGCCGCGCGCGCTTGAGCAGGGTAAAATCCCGCGGGTTTTCCTTTTCGTAGTCTTCCAGATCGACCGTGTGCCCCAGCCGAATCTTGTCCAGGTCGATCCCGGAGAGGCGACCGTAGTGGTTGAAACGGGAGATGTCGAAATAGAGCGAGCGCAGTTTCTCGTAGGCCAGTCCCTTACGGACCAGTTCCCGGGCCGTCTGGATCATGTCGTCGACATGCTCGCTGGCCAGCGGGTAGTGATCCGCCGGCCGTACGCCCAGAAAAGCCATGTCCTGTTTGTATAACGCGGTATGACGGGCGGTAAAGGTTTTGAGGTCCTCACCGGCGGCCTCGGATCCCTGGATGGTCTTGTCGTCCAGATCGGTGATGTTGACCAGATGCTGCACCTCGTAACCCCGGTATTCCAGGTAGCGGCGCAGCAGATCGGCGAAGACATAACGGCGGCTCTTGCTCAGGCTAATGCGGCGGTCCACGGTGGGCCCGCAGGTGTACATGCTGACCTTGCCCGGCTGGAGAGTTTCGAAGGGACGGACCGCGCGCTGCATGGTATCGAAGAGATGGACCTCGGCCTTTTCCTGCACGGTGAAAAGGGGGGTGCTCAGATAGCGCTCACCCCCATCGGGCAGGATGACCACCAGCGTGCCGGTCTCCATGCGGCCGGCCGCCCGCAGGGCGGCGGCCATGGCCGCACCGCTGCTCATGCCCACGAAGAGACCTTCGGTCTGCGCCAGGCGGCGGGTCATCTCGAAAGCCTCTTCGTCGTCGACGTTCATTTTGATATCCAGACGGCCCTTGTCAAAAATCTCCGGGCAGTAGGACTCCTTCATGTTCTTGAGTCCCTGGAGTTTATGCCCCATGAAGGGCTCGACGCCGATGACCTGGATGTCGGGGTTGAAACCCTTGAGCCCCATGGACAGTCCCATGGCCGTGCCGGTGGTGCCCAGGGTCGCAACGGCATGGGTGAGGGCGCCCCCGGTCTGGTCCCATATTTCCCGGGCCGTGCCGTCCCGGTGGGCCCGCCAGTTGGCCGGGTTGTTGAACTGGTCGGTCATGAAATAATGATCGGGGTTCTCGCGGGCCAGGCGGTAGACTTCCTCGATGGCCCCGTCCGTGCCGAGGTGGCCGGGGGTCAGCAGGATGTCGGCCCCCCGCGCCCGCAGAATCTTCTGCCGTTCGATACTGGCCGATTCGGACATGGTCAGCAGCAGCCGGTAGCCCTTGACGGCACACACCAGGGCCAGTCCGATGCCGGTGTTGCCCGATGTGGCCTCGATGACGGTCTTGCCCGGGGTGAGCGCTCCGCTTTTCTCACCGTCTTCGATCATATAGAGCGCGGCCCGGTCCTTGATCGACCCGCCGGGGTTCATGTACTCCAGCTTGGCGAAAATACGCACCCCGGCATGGGGATTCAGCCGTTTTATCGCCACCAGCGGGGTGTTGCCGATTTGATCGATCAGCGTGTTCTGCATAGGGGATTTCAATCGCCTTTTCTCCGGTTGCGCCGCGCCAGGCGTGCGGTCTCAGGGTACCTGCGATTCAAGTGCCCGCGTAAGGGCATTCCGAGCCTGACGGGCGACCGTCTGCGGATCGGCGTTGGCGTCGATAACGTGGAAACGCTGCGGCTCCCTGCGAGCCAGCGCCAGATAGCCCTCGCGCACGGCTTCGTGGAAAGCGAGGTGTTCCTGTTCGAAGCGTGATTCACGCCGGCTGCGCTCTCCACGGTCGAAATCGCTCCAGGCCCGCGCCAGGCCCACTTCGGCCGGCAGGTCGAAGAGCAGGGTCAGATCGGGCCTGAGATCCCCCAGGACGAGGGCGTGCAGCTTCAAAATCAACTCCCGGCCAAGTTTGCGGGCCACGCCCTGGTAGACGATGGTGGCATCCATATAGCGGTCGCAGAGCACCACCTCGCCGCGTGCCAGGGCCGGCCGGATGACTTCGCGTACGTGCTGCACACGATCCGCCACGTAGAGCAGGAGCTCGGCATGGGGATCTAAGCCCCGGTGTTCGGGATCCAGCAGGATGGCCCGCACCTGTCGGCCGAAATCGGTGCCGCCGGGTTCGCGGGTCAGCGTGCAGGTGGCCCCGTGGTCTTCGAGCACAGCCACCAATTGGGGTAGAATCGTGGTTTTGCCGGCACCTTCGATGCCTTCCAGGGTAATGAACATGGGGCCTCAGTCTGTCTGACCGGATTCGCGCGGGCGGGAGCCGGCGCGCTCGGATGCCGCCGGGGCCCGGCCGCGGTAAAAATGACGGCCCAGGATCCGATGGTACGCGGTCCAGGTCTCAGCGGATGCGTCCTTGGCCATGAATTCGCGAATGGCGTTGATCTTCGAATCGATTTCGTCGATGTAGTGCAGCAGAACCGCCTCGATGGTCTTGGGCGGCTCGACCGCCCCGAACTCGGGCGCCCCGTGATGGCTCACGATCAGGTGTTTGAGCAGGTTGGCCTGATCCCGCGGCACGTCCTTCAGGGTCTGCAGACGCTTTTCGACCATCTCCAGCCCGATAACGATGTGGCTCAGCAGCCGGCCCTCATCGGAATAGTCGATGGCCGTCGCGAAATCGAACTCGTGTACTTTGCCCACGTCGTGCAGGATGGCACCGGCGATCAGGAGGTCGCGATCGACGCCGCTGTAGTGGCCGGCAAGCTTGTCGGCCAGCACGGCCATCGACAGGCAGTGGACCAGAAGCCCGCCGATATAGGCGTGGTGCATCATCTTGGCCGCCGGCGCACGCTTGAAGCGGGCTACGAAACCCGGATCCGCCCAGAAGTCTTCGAAGAGGGCCTTGATCCACGGGGTCTGAATCGAACGGGTCAGGTTCTGGAGGCGCTCGAAGAGCTGGTCGACGTCCAGGTCGGTGGTCGGAACGAAATCGGCGGCATCCACGCGTGCCGGATCCTCGGCGGCCATGGTCCGGACCACGAGCTGGAGGGCCCCGCGGTACTCCGAGACGTTACCGCCGACCCGAACGATATCGCCGCGGCTGACACCGGCAGCCATCTGCTCCACATTGTCCCAGACCACGCCTTTGATCTGCCCGCTGCGATCGGCCAGGACGACGTTCATATAGGGGTTGCCGTCCTTTTTATGCGACAGTGTTCGCTCGGCGAGCACGAACAGGTCGTCCACCCGGGCTCCCGGGGCCATATCCGTGATGAATTGCTGTTTTTTGGTGATGGCTGTCAAAACTGGCTTTCTGCTGCCGGCAGCGCGGCAGGTTTCTGCAGGAGGGCCATGGCTACCGCTCCCAGGACCACGCCTGCAGCTGGTCAAGGGCTTTGTAATCGGTCATGTCGCATTTGATCGGGGTGATGGAAACATAGTTGGCCTCGAGGGCCGGGCCGTCGATCTCGGGATCCGGATCGAACACCTGCTGGTCGCCGCCCTGCCAGTAATAGGTGCGGTTGCGCGGATCCGTGCGTTTCTCGAAGGCGTCCGGGAAAACCCCGTTACCCTGCCGGCTGATGCGAATACCGATGATGTCCGCATAAGGAATGTCAGGGATGTTGACGTTCAGGAAAGTACCGCGCGGCAGCCCCTGATGGTGGACGGTTTCGGCCAGGGCCTTAACACATCGCGCGGCATCCTCGAAATGCACCCCTTCGCGGCTGTGAACCGAAGCGGCCAGGGCCGGTAAACCGAATAGGGCCGCCTCTTTGGCCGCCGCCACCGTGCCCGAATAGTTGACGTTGACGCCGACGTTGGCACCCGGATTGATGCCGGAAATCACCAGGTCGGGAGGTGCGGTCAGCATTTCACAGAGCCCCAGTTTGACGCAGTCCGCCGGCGTACCGTTGATGGCGTAGCCGCTGTAGTGGGCATTCAGGGCCACGCGGCTGGCGCGCAGGGGCTCATGCAGCGTGATGGCATGCCCCACAGCGCTGCGTTCACGGTCCGGAGCGATAACCATCACCTGGTGATCGGCGCACAGTACATGGTAGAGGGCCTGAATCCCGGGTGCATAGATACCGTCGTCATTGGTAAGAAGAATCTGCATGCTGACCTGCCGGTTTGGGCAACAATGGAAGGTTCGATCTATAGCGGAAATCAACCGGCGGTTCAAGCCGTAACCCGGTGGCGGAGCGAATCCGAAATCGCCCGGCGCCAAGGCCGCAAGCGTTTCCAACGCGGTTCGACATGGGGGGTGCCAGGTTCGGGGCGTACCCCGTGCGCAGGGGGTTTACAGGAGGGAGACGGCATCGGCAGGGCAGACCAGATGAACCGTGTCACCGATGCGCAGCGGGCTCCGGCGGTAATCCTGCGGCGACATCAGAACGGCCAGCGGCAGCCCCGCGGCCACCACCACTCGAATCCAGTGGCCCTCTTCATAGAGCTGGACAACCCGGCCCTTGAAACCGTTCTCAACATCGGCCGCCGATGCGGGCCTTAGGCGCAGACGCCGGGGATCCACCGCGATGCGGATTTGGGCCTGATCGGTGGGCGGCACAGGCAGGCGCAATTGGCCGTTGAGGACGCACTGGGCTCCGGCGGGCGTTTGGACGCAGGGGCCACTGAAGATGTTGTCGTAATGGCGCGGGTCCAGACAACCGTTGAAGAGGTTGATCTTCTCCTGGGCCAGACGCGCCGCCTGCAGATGGTCGTGGGTGCAGAAAACGACGGAAAGCCCGCGGGTATCGCGCAGGGTGGTGATGATGTCCTCGATGGCCAGCCGGTTCTCGATGTCGACATTGGCGGTCGGCTCATCCAGCAGGAGGACTTCGGGCTCACAGGCCAGGGCCCGGGCAATGGCCACCCGCTGGGTCTCGCCGCCGGACAGCTGACGCCCGTCGGCCTGGGCCAGTGCCCGCAAGCCTACGCGCTCCAGGCTCTGGTCGACACGCCGGCGGCGGGTGGGGGCATCCAGCCCCCGAATCTTTAAACCGAATTCCACATTGCCCGCCACGCTGGTGCTGAACATGACGGGGTGCTGCTCCACCAGGGTGATCCGCCGGCGCAGGGCCCGCAAAGCGCCATCCGTATAGCGCACCGCTTCGCGACGATACCGGATCCGTCCGCCCGAGGGCGTCAGCAGGAAACCCAGAATGTGCAGCAGCGTCGTCTTGCCGGCCCCGTTGGGACCCAGAAGGGCCACGGTCCGCTCGGCCGGAATCGACAGACGCGGCAGGTCCAGGACGCGCCGGTCCCCAAAAGTCATCCTCAGGTCCTCGGCCGTGAACAGCGTCATGGAGATGTCTTCCCCTGGAAATAGTTAAGCAGGATATTCATCGCCAGACTGATCGTCAGCAGTACCATTCCCAGGGCCACGGCCAGAACGAATTCTCCCTTGTCGTATTCGAGCGCCATGGCAGTGGTCATGGTACGGGTAAAACCGCGGGCATTGCCCCCCAGCATCATGCTGATCCCGATTTCGGAAATAACCCGGCCGAAAGCCGCCACGACCGCCGCCACGATGCCGAAACGGGCTTCGCGGAAAACGACCAGGGCGGTGCGCAGGGGGCCGGCGCCAAGGGTGAGCGCCGTGCGGCGGTAGCGGATGTCGATGCGGCTCAGAGCGGCCACCGTAAAGGCCGTGATGACCGGCATGATCAACAAGACCTGGCCGATCACCATGGCGGTGGGCGTGTAGAGCAGGTCCAGCATGCCCAGCGGCCCGCGGCGGGAGATCAGGGTGTAGACAAACAGGCCGATCACCACCGTGGGCAGGGCCAGCAGGGTATTCAGTACCGTGATGACCGCGCGCTTGAGCCTGAATTCGTTGAAGCCGATCAGAAAGCCGCAGGGCACACCCAGACAGGCGGCGATCAGGGTCGAGCTGATGCTGACGCGCAGCGACAGGCCCACGATCTGCATCAGTTCGGGATCGTTCGCCCAGAGCAGCGCCAGCGCCGAACGCAGGCTGTCTA
>JASJCD010000224.1 GCA_030066135.1 Desulfobacterales bacterium
GAAGATGTCGTCACTGTAGTTGACCGGCAGCTGGGTCGAGTTGGTATACAGCGGTGTCTGGTCATTTTCGTCCCTAAGGGCTGACTGCATTTGCGGGAAACGCTTATGATCCCGGCGCGCCAGTCGGTAGCCCGTACCCTCGGCCGGTGTTGCCTCCAGGTTGTAGAAATGGCCTGTCTCCAACTGGTATTCCTGCATGCGGGTCCGCATGTGATCAAGGATGCGGGCCGCCAGGTGCCCACCTTCTTTCGAGCCGATGTCTTTGCCCAGCAGATTCAAACAGGCCTCGTTGCCGGCGATGATCCCGATGGTGGAAAAATGGTTGTGCCAGTAGCGATCAAAACGCGCTTTAACCTGGCGCAGATAGTAGCGTGTGTATGGATATAGGCCTTTGTCCGTCAGGCTCTCAAGGACTTTACGCTTAATCTCGAGGCTCGTGCGCGCAATGTCCATGAGACGGTCGAGGCGGGTAAAGAAATCGTCTTCGTCTGTGGCCTGACAGCCCAGGGCCGCAAGGTTGATGGTGACGACGCCGATGCTGCCGGTCAAAGGGTTGGCGCCAAACAGGCCGCCGCCGCGCTTGCCCAACTCGCGGGTGTCCAGTCGCAGACGGCAGCACATGGACCGGGCGTCCTCCGGTGAGAGGTCGGAATTGACGAAGTTCGCAAAATAAGGAATCCCGTATTTGGCGGTGGCCTGCCAGAGAACATCCAATTCCGGGTTATCCCACGCAAAATCCCGGTCGATGTTATAGGTGGGAATCGGAAAGGTGAATACGCGTCCCTGGGCATCGCCCTCGGTCATCACTTCCAGGAAGGCCCGGTTGATCATGGTCATCTCTTGCTGAAACTGACCATAGGTTTCCTTTTGAGGCCGGCCACCGATAATGGCCGGCTGGTCGGCCAGAGCGGCGGGGGGCTGCAGGTCCATGGTGAGATTGGTGAACGGCGTCTGGAAACCGACCCTGGTGGGCACGTTCAGGTTGAAGACGAATTCCTGAATGGCCTGCTTGACCTCGACGGCATCCAGTCGGTCATGACGCACGAAGGGAGCCAATAGGGTGTCGAAGCTGGAGAACGCCTGGGCCCCGGCGGCTTCCCCCTGCAGCGTGTAGAAGAAATTCACGATCTGGCCCAGGGCCGATCGAAAATGTTTGGCTGGTCGTGAAACCGCCTTGCCCTTAACCCCGCAAAACCCCTGGCGCAGGAGGTCCTGCAGATCCCAGCCTACACAGTAACCGGACAGAAGACTCAGGTCGTGCAGGTGCAAATCCCCAGCCTCGTGGGCCTCCCGCACCTCCTGCGGATAAATGGCATTGAGCCAGTAAGTTTTGCTAATTTCGCTGGATACGTAATGGTTCAAGCCCTGAAGGGAGTAACTCATGTTGGAGTTTTCCTCGATCTTCCAGTCCAGCTTCCCCAAGTACTGGTCGATGATTTTGACATCGGCCTCGCGGGTCATCTTGCGGATCAGGGCATGCTGCTCCCGGTAGAGAATGTAGGCTTTGGCGGTCTTTTTGTGGGGCGAGGCCAGCAGGACGTCCTCGACCAAATCCTGGATTTCTTCCACTTCGGGAATTGAATGTTCAACCACGGCCTGTGCCAGACTCAGGACACGGATGGTGAGACGACGGGCTTCCGATCGATCGAATTCACCGGTAGCCCGGGCGGCATTGAAAATCGCGTCGATAATCTTGCCGGCATTGAAGGGGACGACATCGTCATTGCGTTTGCGGATCTGCTGAAAGCTGACGGCGGGCGCCAGAGATACCACGGCGGAAGGTTGCTGTGACATGGATTCACCTTTCCTCGAAGGTTCGCTTGCGCGTGGCAAGTCATTTTTGTCGGCTTGGCAGGTTTTCGGACTTGTGGACAATCAAGCGGCCTACTGACCGTCGCTTCCCAGCCCAGACTTGAGCCAGTGCTTTATGACGGCGTTCGTTTCCACTTACCGCTGCGGGACAGCCCCGGAATTTCACCGGGTTCCCTGTTACCGTGCTTCACCAGAAGCACACCAAAGCAGAAAAAATACTCTATATTGTATAGGCACTTACTGTCAACACAAAATATAGGGGCCCGATAATGTCGAGACGTAATATCGCTAAAATGGTCCGGATATCATTTCCATGGACAATTTTTTGTTATTCGTAAGTCGAAAAAACCATATAAGGTATGAGATTACATACAGTATCCAATACACCTATTTTAAATAACCTTTACAGCTATGCCCTGGCTATCTAAAAGGCCACAGCTCGGGTTGGTATTAGGATCGGTAGTCTGAAAAATTGGCCGGTTTGATAAGTGCGGGACCACAGACATAGTAACCTGTATTCAGGCTATTTTGCAGATAGATTTGGAACAATCAAAGAAAAAGCAGGGCCAGAATTGACCCTGTTATGTTCATAAAACGCTATCAGAAGAGGGATCATAAGGAGCGGCATCGTCGTAACAGATTTACATCACCGTTTTCTCATCGCATTGTAAACAATCAGCCCATCGAGGAACCAATCATGAAAGCAGGTAAGATCCGCATTGTGTTTTATATATTATTGGTCATGGTGTTATCTATCCTATTTAGCCCACTATGGACGGATCATGACAAAGAAGGAATGAGGGGCGTGGGAAACGCCATCTTCATCCACCCCGATGGCAGCGGCCTCAACCACTGGGACGCCGCACGCATGTTTTGGGAAGGCCCTGATGGTGTCCTGGAGTGGGATAAACTTCCAAACATGGCCGTTTACAGGGGGCATAACGCCGATCAATTGACCTCCACTTCTAACGGTGGGGCCACAGCTCACGCCTTCGGTGTCAAGGTTCAAGGCCCTGATTCTTATGGTCGTGACCGCGGCCGTGAAATCAGGGCCCTTTCGGGCTTTAGTGGCAGTTATTTGCGTGAAGCCGCCTACAACGGGCACCCGATTGGTATCGTCAATGATGGTGACATTGCCGGTGAACCAGGCACAGGCGCCTTTTTGGCCGAGACGGACAACCGCGGTCAGCCCGAGGCGCATTCCCTGCAGCTTATTGCCGGCCGGCCTGGATTCAATGGGCCGCGCACCTGCCCCGGTGATCAGACCATGGACGGCGTTACCTTCGACCAGGCCGATCCCAACGCCGACTGCGACGTCACGGACGGTGAACCGGATCCCCAGGTGATATTGGGTGGTGGCGAGCGCTTCTTCCTGCCCTCCGGGATGCCCCAACTCGGCACGCCTGAATGTGAGGCCATCATCGGTGCCGAACGCAACAGCAGCCCACCGACCCTGGACGATCCCAAGTTGGCGTGTTTCATCCACCAGGGCCCCGAGGATTTTGGTCGCCAACCGACCCGCGATGACGGTCGTAACCTGTTACAGGAGGCGGCAGACGATGGGTACCTTGTCATCAGGACGCGGGGAGAATTTGATGCGCTGATGGAAAAGATCAGGAAAGCCCGAAGTCGGGAAAACCCTTTTCACGCGCCCAAGGTATTGGGCCTTTTCGCTGCCGACGACATATTCAATGACGAAGAGGAGGAAAAACTGGCCACCCCGGGCAAAACACCGACCGAAGGCGGCCTGCTGCGCGACCCGGGCGATCCTCTGCCTTATGAGGTTGCCGGGCTGGAAGATGACGCGGCCAACCGCAAGATTGGGCGCCTGGTGCTCTGGGGGGCCAAATACGAGGACCCGCTGAACCCCTACAGTTTCAACCCACCGACACCGGCCGAGATGGTGGAAATGGCCCTGCTGATTCTCGAACGTAAAGCGAACAAAGTTCGAAAGCCATTTGCGCTCGTAGCCGAAGTAGAAAGCACCGACAATATGTCCAATCAGAACAACGCCGTCGGCAGTCTCCGGGCCCTCAAACGGGCTGACGATATGATCGGCGTGGCCCGCGATTTCCAGAACGAGCGCGGCATGTTCCAACGTGAAGGCGACCGCAAAACCCTGCTTCTGACGGCGGCTGACAGCGATGCAGGCGCCCTGCAGGTCATCGCCCTGCGCGGGGGCACTATCGACGGCACCTTCAATCCGATATTTTGTGGTGATCCGGACGGCGAGACCAATAACGGTAACACGTTGGATGATAACAAGAACATATGCGAAGACCGGGACCCTGGCATGACCGTAACGCGCACAACGGTCAATCCACAGTTCGGCTCCAGTGCCATCAATGTCAACGTCGATGGTATCGAGGGATGGAACACTCCCGCTTTCCTGGCAGCGCCCGACGCGCTCAGCGCGAAACGTAGCGGTGGTGACCCGGTTTTCGACAATTTTGACAATACCGGACTGAGCAGTTACGGCGGCGACACGGAAACATACGCGTTTCTGCCCTTTGCCATCGGTTGGGCCTCTGTCCAAGACATGGCCGGCGCCATCCTGTCTCGTGCGGAGGGAATGAACGCCTATCTCCTCAACAGCAGGGACCCCTTCTCTCCAGGAGAACCGCCCCTCTCGGAGCGCTTCGATAATACTGACGTATATCGTCTGGTGTACTTGACCCTTTTCGGCAAACGCCTTCGCACTGGCGTGGGCCAAATCGCTTCAGACCGCTAAAAATTGGTTTTCAGGTCCATGGTAGGGTCTGACCCCCCTGATCATTGAGTTCGGAAAATATGGATAAAGAGTTGTCGCGGTCTCGGGACCGGGGCTCTATTTTGGTCCAATGATAGACCGACCCAAGCCGTGGTCACTGGAAGTTGTACAGAGACGTTTCAGGTCTGTGATCGATTGAGACTAATCCACGAAAATTTAAGCCATCATAAGTGTGATTACGTGCCATGGGCACAACCCAGCTAAATCATGCAGATGTTCCAAGTTTGCCTTGGCTATCCACAATGTCACAGATCGATCTGGGGCCAGGATCGGTTGTCTCAATAATTTCGCATTTTGATAAATGCGGGAGCAGCAGCTACCAAAATAGGATCCCTCGCTGTTGCCGTGCTATGCATAGCTCTGTATTATGGGACAGTATCAATCCGGCGGCTCGAAAAGGCCAGGAGAGCATATGCCCCAACATCCCAAACTATCCGCGGCGCTGATTGCCGAGGCCCAAAAATGGGACGGTATTCGAGCGGGGGTGGCTGCCATCGACAACGTACTGGATGGCCCTTCTTATAAGGCTGCGGCCGGGGTGAACTGGGAAGATGACCATTCGGAGCAGGCCACCCCATGGCTGCCAAACGCACGCTCCCTCCTGGTGCTGGCCATGCATCATCCCGAGGACGCCCCCCAGCTGGACTGGTTTGATCGGGGCAATACCGCAGGGAACCACCGGTTAACGGTAATTTCAGAGGCACTGGTGACCTGGTTGCGTCGGAATCACGGGGTCAATGCCCAAGCGTTGGCCTATCAATTGGAGCGGGGCGGGGTCTATCTGAAGGATGCCGCCGTGTTTGCGGGGTTGGGCGTCGTGGGCAAAAACAACCTGATACTGCACCCAAAATGGGGACCCAGGTTGCGGCTTCGTTCGGTATTAATTGAACCAAGCATTGCTTCCAGCAGACCGCTCGAGAATTTCGATCCCTGCCGCCGCTGTCCCATGCCTTGCCGAAAGGCCTGCCCCCAAAACGCGTTCAGTCAGGGGCAATATTACAGGCCGGCCTGCATCCAACGCCTCGATTCTGATCGGAACCAACCGATTGATAGTGGCCAAAGAGATGCTGAAGGTTCTCCGATCCTTGTAACCGAATGGTGCCGGCGGTGCGAATTCGCCTGCCCTGTGGGCGCGAAGCTGTGATAAAGTGCCATACGACTGGCACACGCAATCCACGGATTAAGATCGGCTCTCACCACCTGAATAACGGCACTTGAAAAATCCGACCATCTATTGAGATAAAACGATGACCAAACGGCACATTCTTTCCCGTCGCGCTTTCCTAAAAAAAGCCGGTGCTGCCACTGCGGCATCCCTCGTAAACCCATTTCAAGCAGGTGCCGCTTCACTCGAACAAGTCGATGAGATGCCGACGCGGCCTTTTGGGCGCACCGGCGTGCGAGTGCCAATTCTGAGCTTCGGGGGCAGCCTCAACCTGCCTTCGCTGATGCTTAGACAGGCCTTTAAATGGGGTGTGACCTATTGGGATACAGCCCACTCGTATATGGGGGGCAACAGCGAAAAACTTATCGGCAAGTATCTGAAAAAGTTCCCGCAGGATCGCAGGCAGATATTTCTGGTAACCAAATCCCACGCCTGGACCCTTGACGGTATGAGCGACGAGCTCGAGCAGTCGCTACAGAGGCTCAACACAGATTATGTGGATCTTTTTTTCGTGCACAGCGTGGGCGACATTGCTGAACTCAACGACGCCAAGCGCGCCTGGGCCGAGAAGAAAAAGGCGGAGGGCAAAATTCGGCTTTTCGGATTCAGTACCCATCGCAATATGGAGGCTTGCATGTTGGGTGCTGCCAAACTCGGTTGGATTGATGCCATCATGATGTCCTACAACTTCCGGCTGATGCACCGCGATGAGATGAAGCGGGCGGTCGCGGCCTGCGCCGAGGCCGGTATCGGATTGACCGCCATGAAAACCCAAGGGGGAGGATCCTTGAAAACAGGCACCCGGACCGAGGAGGAAATGGTGGATCGGTTGCTTCAAAAAGGATTCACCGATGCTCAGGCTAAACTGAAGATGGTCTGGGAAAATCCGAACATCGCCAGCATATGCTCCGAAATGCCGAACATGAGTATCCTGATGGCCAACGTGGCGGCGGCCTTGAACCGGACCCCACTAACCTCCGGCGACCGTCGGCGACTGCGGCGTTACGCCCATGAGACCCGATCGGATTATTGCCGCGGCTGCACCCGAATCTGTGAAGCGGCCTTGAACGGTAGGGCACCCGTGGGTGACATCATGCGTCATTTGATGTACTGGCGAAGCTATGGAGAGCGCCATCGCGCGCAGGCGTTTTTCGATCGATTGCCTCCGGGACGTCGCATCGAAATTGCCGCGCTGGACTATGAGGTCGTGGAACGCCTGTGTCCCCAGCAGATTGCCATCGGACAGCTCGTAAGACAGGCCCTAAATGAATTTTGTGCCTGACGGCATGCCTTGTTTCAATTTCGCGAGGTTTAGGAGGATACAGCAAATGGCCATAATTTGATTTATCTGTGAGAAGTTTATCGGGAGTAGAATCTAATATTGCTATCCGTTTTTGATGATGGTTGAGCGAAGCGCGTTTCCGCGCGCGCCGACCGACGCGGCGACGCGCAGGAT
>JASJCD010000225.1 GCA_030066135.1 Desulfobacterales bacterium
TGCTTGCGAAGCTGACCGCGCAGCTGGTCGTAGGTCAGGCCCAGGCGGCGGGCGGCCTGCCGCTGGTTGAAGCGCGAGGCTTCCAAAGCCTGGCGCAGCAGGCGAATTTCCAGGTGCGCAACGGCTTCTTTGAAGGGCAGGTCGTCTGCCGGGGGCGCACTGTCTGCGGGCGCGGGTATGGCGTTCGTCTCCGGTCGTGTGGTTTCCGGAGACGGCAGGCTTGCGTAGGGGGAATCAAAGGGATCGAATACGATTTCCCGAATCCTGTTTTCCCGGGACCGGTAAACAGCCCTCTCGACCACGTTTTTAAGCTCGCGTATGTTGCCCGGCCAGGTATGGCGCTCCAGTGCGCGCAGGGCGCCGGCGGTAAATGCCGGGCTGTCCCTGCGGCCCAGCTCGAGCGCCATCCGGCCGGCGAAATGTTCGGCCAGCAGGCGAATATCGCCTTTGCGCGCACGCAGCGGCGGAAGAAACAAGACATCAAAGGACAGCCGGTCGAGCAGGTCGGCTTTAAAGCGCCCGTCCACGGCCATGGTTCTGAGATCGGCATTGGTGGCACCAATGATGCGGACGTCCACCTCCACCGGCCGGGTGCTGCCAACCCGCTCGAAAACACCGTATTCCACGACCCGAAGTATTTTGGCCTGCACCTCGAGCGGGATGTTACCGATCTCGTCCAGCAGCAGGGTGCCGCCGTCCGCACTTTCGAAGCGTCCCGGACGGCGCTGCACAGCCCCGGTAAACGCCCCTTTCTCATATCCGAACAATTCCGGTTCGATCAGGGAGGGTGCCAGCGCAGCGCAGTTGAGGGCCATGAAAGGTCCCTGCCAGCGCTGGGAGAGATAATGCATCCGGGTGGCGGCCAACTCCTTGCCGGTGCCCCGTTCCCCAAGCAGCAGAACCGGCCGGTCGATGATGGCAGCCTTAGACAGGCGTTCCTGGAATTCCAGGAAAACTTCGGACTGACCCAGAGCGTCCATTTCGGTGTGCATGGCCTAATCCTGTTCGGGGTGAATCGCAAACCGGGTTATTATAGCTATATATTGGTTAAAAAAGCTAAAATTTAGTAAATATTACGTATCCTTTTTGGTGTTGTCAACGGGTTTAACATGTTAAAATCATGCACTTTCCCTATGATCCCCGCCTGGTGGCATGGATTCTGCTGATAATGAAGAGCAAAACCATCCGGGAGGACGTGACATGGGGATATTCACACGCTTTCGAGACATTATCAGCTCTAACATCAACGCCATGCTGGATCGGGCCGAAGATCCGGAAAAGATGATCAAACTCATGATCAGGGAAATGGAAGACACGCTGGTCGAAATAAAAGCGGCCTGCGCAGGCGCCATGGCGGAAAAGAAAAAGGTTGCTCGGCGGTTGGATGAGATCCGGGCGCGGGAGGAACTCTGGCAGGAGCGGGCTAGGCTGGCCGTCGAAAAGGGCCGCGACGACCTGGCGCGCGAGGCGCTGGTTGAAAAACGCCGCTTTGCGGCCATGGCGGAAAAACTGGATGCCGATGCCATCGATCATGACGGATTGATCAATCAGTATCAGGATGATATCCAGCAACTTGAGGACAAGCTTCACAAGGCCCGTGAAAAACAGCGCATGCTGGTCCAGCGGCATATCCACGCCACCCGGTCCCGCAAGGCGCGCGAAGAGATCCGACGGGCCGACAATTATGAAAGTATCGCCAAGTTCGACGAGCTGGAGCAGCGGATCGAACGCATGGAGGCCGAGGCCGACCTGGTCAATTTCGGCCGCCAACCCAATCTCGACGATGCCTTCGACGATTTGCTGGCCGACGAAGACATCGAACGCGAACTGGCCGCCATCAAGGCGTCGCGAACCCACGACCCTGACGCCGACCTTCAAACGCGGAGAACGACCGAACAATGACCGCCGTCTGGATTCTCGTGACGATTTTCGGCAGCATCATCCTCTTGCTGGCCACCATCTGCGGCACCATCCTGGTGGCCATGAAACTGCGGCACGGCAGCCTGTCGGTAAAAAGCCGCGAAGCCCAGGCCGAAGAAGCGGCCACCATCCAGGAAATCTACCAGGGGCTGACCCAGATGGAGAAGCGGGTGGAATCTCTGGAAACGCTCCTGATGGAGCACCAGCGAAGGGAAGACGATCAACATGCGTGATATCAACTCTCGATTGCGACGCGGGCTCTACCGTTCCCGTCAGGGCGCCTTTCTCGGGGTCTGCCGCGGTCTGGCTGAATATTTCGATCTGAGCGTTACCTGGATTCGGATTTTCGTGGTTCTCGTCCTCCTGGCCACAGGCATCTGGCCGGTCCTGGGGATCTATCTGGTGGCCGCTCTGATCATGAAGCCCGAACCTGTGCGTCCTTTCAAAACGGCCGACGAGAGGGAGTTCTACGACAGCTATGCCACTTCGCGTGAAAGCGCCGCCCAGCGGATCAAACGTCGCTACGGCAGCTTGGAGCGGCGTATCCGCCGTCTGGAGGATACGGTGACCTCCAGGGAATTTGACTGGCAGCGACGCATGAACTCCTGAAACGGCGTCCGCACGTTTCCAAATACAATCTAATCTGTCCGTCTTGAAGATCAGACCGCGTTTGAAAGTGTGCCTTCCCGCTTTGACCGCCAACGCTCGCCCGGGCCCGGCGCACCATCGCCCCTTTAAACTTGACTCTTGGCGGCGATTCCTTCATCCTGACCGCATCGGTTGAATCCATCCGGGGTGCCGCTATGCAATCCTTCCCGTCATGGACCCTTTGGGTTATGGGCTTTCTTTTGCTGCTGCCACTGGGGGCCGCTTCCCCGGCGTCAGCCGAGGTCGTGCGCCAGCCGGTCTTTGCCGGAAGCTTCTACCCCGACGATCCAGAACGTCTCAATGCATTACTGACCGCACTCGATACCCAGGCCGGGGAGAGCCCTGTGCAACTGCCGGCCGGGCGCGTGCTCAAGGCGGTCGTCATGCCCCATGCGGGGTATGTCTACTCCGGATGGACGGCGGCCCACACCGGGCATGTGCTTCGCGGACGGCGATACGCAAAGGTCATCGTGATGGCGCCCGATCACCGGGTCGGTTTCCGCAATGCCATGGTAAGCGCTGTGGATGCCTACCAGACCCCGCTGGGCCGCATCCGGGTGCATCCCGACGCGCAACGCCTCCGTTCCGGCAATCCGCTGTTCGGCTTCAGCCGCCTGTCGGACAATCGCGAGCACGCCCTGGAAGTGGTGCTGCCCTTCCTGCAGCATTACCTCAAAGATTTCGAACTGGTCCCGATCGTGCTGGGCCCCGGCGATGCCGGCGGGCTGGCCGATGCCCTCGTGCCTTATCTCGATGCGGAGACCTTACTGGTGGTGAGTTCGGATCTTTCCCACTACCTCCCTTATGATCAGGCCGTGGCGTACGACCGCGAAACCCTCGGCCTCATATCCGGGCTGCAGGTCGAAGCCCTGGGGCGGCGGGAGAACTGCGCCTGCGGTAAAATGCCGCTGCAGGTGCTGATGACGCTGGCCCAGCGCCTGCGCTGGGAGCCGGTTTTGCTGCACTATGCCAACAGCGGGGATACGGCCGGCGACAGTCGCCGTGTCGTCGGCTATGCCGCCATGGCGTTTTACGGCGATGCCGCAAGCTCACCCTCGGCGCGCAATAGATCGGAAATCAATCCGCACCAGGGCACGCTTCTGGTGAACCTGGCCCGCCAGGCCATTGTTGCGGCCCTCCAAAGAAAAGCATTCGAACCCCAGCCCGCCTTGACAGCCCCGGCCAAAGCGGTTCTCGAACAGCGGCGCGGCAATTTTGTCACCCTCGAAACCCATGGCCGTCTGCGGGGCTGCATCGGGAACCTGGTGACCGACGAGCCCCTGCACACGACGGTTCCCCGCAATGCCCTCCGGGCCGCCTTTGGCGACAAACGTTTTCCCCCGCTCGATAGCGACGAGCTCGAAGCCCTCTCCATCAGTGTGAGCGTGCTGAGCAAACCCGTACGGCTCGACTACCGCGATGCCGACGATTTGCTTGCCCGGCTCGTGCCGCACCGGGACGGCCTCATTCTGCAGCGGGGCAGGGCCCGGGCAACGTTCCTGCCCCAGGTCTGGAAGCAGATTCCCGAACCGGAGAATTTCTTGAGCGCCCTGTGCCGCAAGGCCGGCATGCAGCCGGACAGCTGGCGGCGGGAGAAGCTTGTCGTCCACACCTACCGCGCACAGTATTTCAATGAAAAGCCCTAGCCGGGCCGTGGCCCGTCTGGTGGTGGCGACGGGGGTGGCTTCGGTGGTAGCCCAGCTCACGGTCATCCGGGAATACCTGGCCGCCTTCCAGGGCAATGAATTCGTGATCGCGCTGATCTTATTCAGCTGGCTGGCCTGGGGCGGTGTGGGCACCTGGAGCGCCGGCCTGTTGATCCGGGTTGAACGGCTTCCCCATCGGGCGGTCCTGGCCCACCTTTCGACGGCCCTGGCCGGGCTGGCCGTCATTCAGCTCGCGGGGATCCGCCTGCTGCGCGACCTGGTCTTCACGCCGGGTACGTCGGTGGGTTTCTATCCCACCCTGGCCTATATCGCGCTCGGCATCGGCCCCTACGCTTTTCTGGTGGGGCTGCTGTTGCCCTACAGTCTTCACGTCCTGCGCCGGAGCGGGCATCCGGCCTATCCCGGGGCCAAGATTTACATTCTTGACAATCTGGGTGATGTCGCCGGCGGCGCGCTTTTCGCTTTTGTGTTGATCTACTGGGCAACGCCCCTGCAGGCCCTCGCCGTGGCCGGCCTGCCGCTGGTGGGGGCGGCCATGAGCTTGAATGCCACGGGCGGTGGCAATCCGCTCGGCCGTTGGATGTCGGCCGGCGCGGTGCTGGTGGTCATGTTTCTCGGAGGTGCATTCGAACGTCACACCTTGACGCCGACCAGCGGTCGTCTGCTGCACTATGAGGAGTCGCGTTTCGGCCGGATTCTCGCGGTCCAGCAGGCCGAACAGATCACCCTATTAAAGGACGGCCTTCCGGTGGCGGGCACCCAGAACGTGGCCCTGGCCGAGGAAGCCATTCATTACCCCCTGTCGCAGCTGGCGCGACCGGAGGCCGTGCTGCTGATATCGGGTGAGGGCGGCATGCTGCACGAACTGGCCAAGCACCGGCCCCAACGTGTCGATTACGTTGAACTGGACCCGGTCATGACTGCCCTCCAGTTCCGCTACGGCCTGCTCGCCACCATTCCCGGGCTCAACGTCCGCCATCGCGACGGGCGCGCCTTTCTCAAGGAACACACCGGCCGCTACGATGCCATCATCGTCAGTCTGCCCGAACCGGATACCTTCCAGGTAAACCGTTTCTTTACGGATGAGTTTTTTCGGCTGGCAAGTCGCCGGCTGGCCCCGGGCGGGGTTTTCAGTTTTTCCATGGAGGGTTTCGAGAATTACCTGGCCGCGCCCCAGCAGCGTAAACTGACCACGCTCTACCACACGGCCATCCGCCATTTCGACCGTGTGCAGCTGCTGCCCGGGCTGCGGATTTTTTTTATCTGCCGCCAGCAGGACGTGGATCTCGACATTCCGGCCGCACTTGCGCGCCGGGGTGTCGAAACCCTTTATATCCGCGGATATTTCGACGGCAACCTGACCGCCGAGCGCATTTCCCAGCTCAACGTGCTGGTGAAGGCGCCGACCGCCCCGAATACGGATTTTCAACCCCGCCTGATGCGCATCATGTTCGATCAGTGGTTTGCGCGCTTCGACACCTCGCCCCTCATTTTCTACGTGGTGCTGGGCGCCGGCCTGGCGGTCTACCTGCTGCGCATGACCCGGGCCGAATTCGTTCTGTTTTCAACGGGCTTCATGACCATGGGCAGCGAAATCCTGGTTATTTTTGCCTTCCAGGTATTGTTTGGTTATATTTACTTTCAAATCGGACTGATCGTAACCGTCTTCCTGGCTGGTCTGCTGCCCGGCGCCTGGCTGGGAAGCCGGTTGGCCTCCCGCGCCAGGATGGTGCTGGCGCGCGGCGATATTTTACTGGTGCTGCTGGTGGCGGGTTTTATCCTGGCCCTGGCGGCTTACGGGGAGCGCCTGCCCGCCGCATTTTTCCTGGTTTTTGGGTTTTTGACCTCGCTGGTGTGCGGCTTCCAGTTTCCCGCGGCCCTGGCAATCGAGGGCGGTGATGGCCGCGCCGCGACCCGCGCGTTCTCGGCCGATCTCATGGGCGCTTCGACCGGCACCCTGATCACCAGCGTCGGTCTGATTCCCTATGCCGGGCTTTACGGAGCAGCCGCGGGTTTGATCGCGCTCAAACTGATCAGCCTGTTTGTCGTACACCGGAGTAGCGATGGCCATCAACCGTAGAAGATTTATGTACTGCAGTAGTCTTGCCCTCTGCGGCAGCGCCTGCTTTGGTCTTCCTCTGGGATTTGCCGCTGAACCCCCAGCGGGGTCCGGGCCGGCCAACATCCGCGGGAAGGTCTTTCGGGGGGAAGCGCCGGCACGACTGTGGAAGTGGTCCCGGGAGGGGCAATTCTACCGTCGGCTGGAAGGCGGCCTGGTGCAGTGCCTGGTCTGCCCCAACCGCTGCACGCTCCAGCCGGGGGACCGCAGCATCTGCCGCACCAAGGTCAACATGGCGGGCAAACTCTACACCCTGGCCTACGGCAACCCTTGCGCCGTGCACAACGACCCCGTGGAGAAGAAGCCGCTCTACCATTTCCGGCCGCAGTCCAAAGTCTTTTCGCTGGCCACGGCCGGCTGCAACTTTCGCTGCCTCAACTGCCAGAACTGGGAGATTTCCCAAGCCCGCCCCGAGGACCTGCGCTTTGTCGAGCTTTTCCCGGCAGACGCGGTGGACAAGGCTGCCGAAATCGGATCGGCCGCCATCGCCTACACCTATTCCGAGGCCATCACCTATTTTGAATACATGTTCGATACGGCCCGGCTGGCCCGGGAGCAGGGGATCTACAACCTGCTCATCTCCAACGGCTACATCAACGCCGAACCGCTGGAAGCCCTCTGCGAAGTGCTCGACGGGGCCAATATCAATCTCAAAGCATTTTCCAACGGCATCTACCGCCGGCTTAACGGCGGCACCCTGCAGCCGGTTCTGGAAACGCTCAAGACGCTCCACCGCCGGGGCGTCCATTTCGAGATAACGACCCTGGTGGTGCCGGGCTATGTGGATGACGACGCCATGACCCGCGCGATGTGTGCCTGGATCCTCGACAATATAGGACCGGACCATCCCCTGCATTTCACGCGCTTCGTGCCGCGCTACAAGCTCAACCGGCTGCCGCCGACCCCGGTATCGACCCTCGAGCGTTGCCGGGCCATCGCCATGGAGGCGGGCCTGCGCTACGTCTACGTGGGCAACGTGCCCCTGCATGCGGCCAACCACACCTACTGTCATCAATGCGGGAGAAAAATCGTGGAGCGGCTGGGATACCACATTCCCGTCTTTCATATAAAAAGCGGGCGCTGCGAATTCTGCCAGGCGGCCATCCCGGGAAGATGGCATGTCTGACAAGACCGCCCCCACGGATATCCACCAGCGCCTCCTTAAATTCGTAAGCCGCGCCAACTGGGTGGTCTTCATTCTCTTTCTGATGGTCAGCCCCTACGTCCCGCTGGCCGACTTCACCCTGGGCGTGATCTGCGGCGGCCTGCTGGTCACCGTCAATTTCCATCTGGCCTACCGTTCACTCGCCCGCGCTTTTCAAGGCGGGCGCCCGCCCGCCTTTCCGGTGGTAATGGCCAAACACTACCTGCGGTTTCTAGCCACCGCTGTCATCATCTTCTTGCTGATCAGCAACGGCATCGGCAATCCCCTGGGACTGCTGCTAGGACTCTCGGTGGTAGTGGTCAGCCTGCTGAGCGCTTCCGTCGTGGAAGCCCGGCGGTCAATGCGTTCCAAATAAAGTCAGCGTAGTATCTCTCGTCGGGGCCAATCCGGGGTTTGCTAATTATCAGGTTGGTTGGAGATATATGCAGATCTACATGAAACAGTAGTACTATGATAAATAGCAGCTATACGTAACAAATGCTGTTTTATCTATTGATTATAATTATTTAGATAATCCTTAAGTGTTTCATTTCTGAAGTTCTGTCAAGTCTTTTTCTGCCAGCCCGTGCCTTTGCATCACCTCCCCGATGGCCTTGTGGTAGTCCCGCTGCACTTTGAGGTTGGAGACTTTGCAGTAGCGTTCCGTGGTCTTGATCCGGGAGTGGCCCAGAAGATCCTGGATGGTGACCAGGTCGGCATCGGCATTGAGCAACTGGGTGGCCATCGTGTGG
>JASJCD010000226.1 GCA_030066135.1 Desulfobacterales bacterium
GACAGCGGCCGTGAGAGTTTTGCCGAGAGAATCCTGGCCCTGAATGGCGGGGCCCCCACCCTGATTGCCGCCACCGAGCTTTCCGGCGCCTGGCGCAACGACAGCATGATCAAGGCGCTCTTCGATGCGATCTGGCCCGGCGTCATCTCCACCTATCCGGTCACCACCATGCGGTTTCCGGTAAAATACTACCGTATGGGCGATGTCATGAATTATGCCAAGGCCTACCTGCTGACCGCCCACGGTTTCAACGCCAACACCCAGAAACACTTCGAAATCTACCACGTCGTCGGCGACCCGACACTTCAGATCTGGGGCAGCCCCCCGCTCACCCTGCGGTTACGGGCCCGCATCAGCAAAGATATCCTGGTGGTGAACACGAATACCTGCCCGCAGGGGGCGGTCCTCACCGTGTGGTATGAGGGGGTGTGTCTGCAGACAGTGCGCCCGTCGGGGACGCGCCTGGCCATTCCGCTGCAAAGCCTCGAGGCCCTGCCTGCGGATGCGCAGGACGCCAATCGAAAGGAAACGTATAAACTCGCGGTTTACTTCTCGGCACCGGGCCACCGTCTGGCGGCCCTGGATGTGTGGTTTTAAAAGGGGTGGCAGTCCGCCCCGGGGCCAATCGCTTTCTGACAGGCAACGCCCTCGAGGCGGATATCGCCTCTATCAGTAATCCACGTTACCCGGCACACTGAATTCGTTTTTAAGATTTTCTCTCTGGTTCAGCAGCTTGTCGACGTCCGCCGCCGTGACATCCGCATAGTTGTTGGCGCTGAAAAAGCTCAGAAGATCCTGCTGGGTGCAGTCCGGGCTGGCCACGATGCTCATAAATTCTCCGGACAGCTGACGATCACCTCCGACATCGGTTAGAAAATCTAAAATTCCGGCCATAGTCTCCTCCTTCGTCTGGGTTAATGGTTTAGCCGGCTGTAGAATATATTGCAGTTGCGTCTGCCGGATCGGCATGGGACCTGGACGCCAAAATGATGCTTCCGAAAACTACGGGGGCCGAGGTTCACCTCCATCGATCCGGGGCTAGGGCCAGGACCTTCTGGCAGTAAGGTGTTGCGGGATTCAAATCCAAGCGCCGATCCGATGGCCGCAGCATGCCCGCGGGACGGCAGTGGGCCTCGAAGCGACATGCCGGACAAATCTGATCGTCGGCCGCAACGGCCCGGCGATAGCGGGTGGAAGCCAGAACCCGAGGGATCATGCCCGGCTGGTAGCGCCCGAATGTATCCCCCGTTGAATGCGCCAGGGTGATGTCGCCATTGGCGCGGATCATAATCCTTTGCGACCGGCGAAGCGGCTGCGATCGCGGAATCCAGGGCATCTGGAGCCGCTTGGCGACCACGTTGACGAGGGGATCGTTGAGCACGTCGGTTTTTAAACCATAGCAGTTTAGTAGGGCAACCGTCCGCACCAGGTGCAGAAAATCTTCCGGGTCGAGAAGCTCCGAAGACAAGTCGCCGGCCTCGCTTCGGACCTGAAGCATTTGTATCAGGGTCAAACACTTAATACCAGCGAATTTTTGATAGAGCGCCGTGGCGAAGAACGCCAAGTCGACCAGCATACTCCTGCCGATGGCGGTGAAAACGGTGACGTCCAGACCGGCATCGAGCGCGGCGGCCATACCACGACGGGTTTGATCATACGCCCCCGGTCCGCGGAAACGGTCATGGGTGGCGGCATCGCCCTGAAGGCTGATTGAAACACCCAGTTGAGGGTAGCGTGACAGCCGACGGGCGACCGCCTTCGTGATCAAGGTGCCGTTGGTGTTGAGAAAAACGCTTTGGTACCCGCTTTCAAAAACATCTTCCAGAAGGCGAAACAATCCTTCCCAGAGCAGCGGCTCCCCACCCGTCAGGTGCAGATGACGGTAGCCCGCCGCGTAGCCTTCAGCACAAATGGTTCTGACGCGCGCCGGTGTCAGGCTGTCGTCCCGGCGGAGACCGGCGCGGGCAAAACAATGTGTGCAGGCGGAGTTGCAACGGGTGGTCAATTCGATACCGAGGTTTTGCGATGGCCTCCGCAAAGCGTGCTTCCGTTTCCCGTTAACCGACATCAGTGTTTGCCCCGATCTTGAAACGGCAGGGCCAGCGCCTGCAGTTCGGCCGCCAGGCCGTCTAAACCCAGACCGGCCAGCGAATTCGCCGCCAATGCGAGTTCCCTGGCGATGCGGGCTCGGATCGTATTTTGGACCTTGAGGGTTGCCAGATAAGCATCGATTTCTTTGACCGGGGATTGCGCCGTGGTCGCCCCGTCGCGCCGCCATGCCGACCGCAATCGCTCGGGCAGGGTGTGGTAAATGGCCGAGGGCGTATCGCTGCATCGGTCGGACTCGATATCCTGCAGATCGTCAAGCAGACGCCAGGCAATCCCAAAGGATCCATAGGCCGATTGAAGGGTGGCGGCAAATTCGATCTCCGCTGTTTGCCGCCGCGCCATCAACACGGGCACGATCAACCAGGTGGCCATCTGCTTGCGGAAGTGGTCGCAATACCCGTTCAGGTTGGCCACCGCTGGGGGGGTGGCGATGCTGGCGTAGTAGTCGTCGAAAAAAGCCTGTATGAGTCGATCCCCGTCCTGCACGCGCTCGGCCAGCGGCTTGAGGGCCTGCTGCATGTGCAGCCAGGCCTGGCTTCGCAACAAAAGGTTCAGATGGCTCGGCGGCAGTTGGCCATCGTTGAGATGATCGTCCAGAGGGTGGAGAAAAAGGGCCATGGCATGCGCCGTTTGCGCCCAGCGGTATTCCTGCGGGGTCAAACGCCCGTAGCGGTCGTGATGTGCGATCCAGTAGAGCGTCGTCCAGGCCGGCGCGTGATAGTGACGAAAAAAATCGAACTGCGGGATAAAGGAAGTTCCCAGGTGCTCAAGAAAAAAGACCACCGCGTCCGTGTGCATCGAAGCGGGCAGAGAATGCAGCAGCGTAATTATCTCGCGGTTCATTGCGTGACGAAATGCTTCCAGGGAAGACGGAAGCCTGACCCGGCCAAACCGCATCGGGGTATCGGGTGGCAATCCATTGTCGGGTCGGGCGGCAGCCATAGAGGAGGCATCGCTCACAGGATCGCCTGACGGCAAAGCTTGTCCAGATCCCGTTCCAGGCCCATGGCCTCAAACGCGGTCCGTGCCTTCTTCAGATATGCCGGGGCTTCGGTGCCATCCAGGGACGCATAGGGTGAGCGATCATCCAGCAGACGCCGGCCAACCTCAAAATAGGTCCTTGCCAGCTCAAGGCGCGCACCGAGCCGTTGGCCTTCGCGAATGGATTTTCGCCACCATTTGAGTGCCTGCTTCGCATTTTGATTCAACCAGAAGTAATCCCCCATCATCCGCAGGGCTTCGGTGCGATGCTGAGCGACTTTGCGGGTTTGGCGTACAAATGCCCGGCAGGAGCGCAGGGCCTTTTCGTGGTACTTGGGCGCCCCGGTTTTCATACCGTTGCGAGTCTCCTCCCGCAGGCGGTAGAGATCAAGAGCGGTCCTGGTTTTCAGGAACATGGCCAACTGCCAGGGGACGGCCACCAGATCGCGGCGGATCAGCGCCGCCTGCTCCATGTGCTGTTCAGCGGCTTCCCGGTCATGCATCAGAATATGCGTCATGGCCTTGCAGCTGAGCAAATGAATCAGTGCCAGGCCCGTATTGGTTTGTTGCGCGAAATCGATGCCCTTGTCGATTCTATCCATCGCTTCGGGCAGTTGTCCGGTGTCCAGCAGCATGCCCGTGCTCAGAAGATGGCTGAGCAGTTGCGTGGCCTCGTTCCCGTATGTGTCGGCGATTTCCTCCAGCCGTATGACGATCTGCCACGCGGCGTCCAGCTCACCGCTGTAGAGATGATGCAGTCCATGCCAATATAGGGGCAACGAAGCCCAGTAGACCTCCCCGAGCTTCAGATTCTGTTCGACCAGATCGTCATCGATCGCCTCAATATCATGCCAGTTGCCGGCCAGATACTGGTGCAGAACCTCAAAGAAATCGTAGATGATGTAGGCCTTGATATCGTCGCGCCGGATGCGACGGCGGATAAAATCGAGTACCCCGCGGCTCAGCCAGAATGAAATCCCGCTGAAAGAAAATAGGGAACTGGCCCCTGCGAAGAGGCCGAAACCGGCATCGACCTGGGCCAAGTCGAATTGCGCGAGCTTTCTGTAAAATTGCATCGAATCGATAAAAAACTGCCTGGGCTGGACGATACTGAGGCATTTTAATTTTTTGAAAAACAGATCCAGCGCTTCCTCGTCCTGCGGGGTCGGCCGCCTGCGAAACTTCAGCCAGGGCAAGTAAACCCCGGCTAGAATGTGTCCCAGCCCGAATACCAGGACAAGCGTCGATGTTGCGGGATGGTTCGCCGGGCGACCCCAGTATGATAGCTGGGCTTTATTGAAGTATTCGAGCGCTTCTTCGTATTGGCCGCGGTTGTAGAGGGCCAGTGCAATGTTTTTTTCCAGCTGGGCGACCTTCGCGGAATCGGCGGCATCCCCGGCTTTGCTCCGGTAGAGATAGAGGGCCTCCCTGTAATAGTGCAGGGCTTCACTCGAAGCCGACGATTTGAGGGCTTCCTCGCCGGCCTTGATCAAGGCCGCTTCCGCTTTATCCAGATTCTCGCCCCGGCTGTAATGGTAGGCCAGCATCCCATAGAAAGCATGCAATTTTTCAGCAAAGACTTTCTGGATCGTGTCGGCCACTTTGAGGTGCAGAGCTTTACGTTTCTCCGGGAGAATCGAAGCATAGGCCGCCTCCTGGGCGAGGGCGTGCTTGAATAAATACTCCAGCTCCTCCAGCCGCCGCCGCTCCCGGATCAATTCCGTTTTTTTAAGATAGGTCAATTGCCGATCCAGATCGCGGACCGAATCGGCCACCTCCGCGAGAATACGATAGAAAAAATTGCGTCCGATGACGGCGGCCACTTTGAGCAGATTGCGCGCCTCTTCATCCAGCCGGTCGATACGGGCCATCAGCACATCGCTGATGGTGTTGGGGATGGTTACGCGATTGAACTTGGCAGTTACTTCAAACTTGCCGCCGCGCACGACAATGGCGCCCTCATCGATGAACGAGCGCACGACCTCCTCGATGAAATAGGGGTTGCCGCTGGCCCGCTGCACGATCTGTCCCATGATCGTATGGTGCGCGCCCTGAAAGTTCAGCATGTTGGCGATGAGCTTTTCACTGCCGTTTGCATCCAGAGGTTCCAGCACGATGTCCAGCGGCGTGATCAGGGGATTGGTCTTCAAGGATTCAAGAATCCGCTGGCCCGTTCCAACATAGCCGGGACGAAACAGATTGATGAAGAGTATCTGTTCGCTGGCCGCGAGTCGGTAGAGGGATTCAATCAGCTCGATCGAGCTCCTGTCGGACCAGTGCATATCGTCAACCACGATGACCAGCGGCCGGGCGGCGCTCAACCGGGTGAAAAGCTCCCTGACGGTCTTGCGGATCAGCTTTTCAAGCGCCTCCCCCTCGATGCCTGCCAGCCGCTGGCTGTAGGGCGCCGGCATGCCCAACCCCATAAGCGTGGCCACAAACGGCAGGAGCTCACCGGCCTGCTTGCCAAACAAGTCCAGAATGGCGGCTTCCAGCCTGACAAAAGCCTCTTCCGCATCGTGTTCCACCTTGATGCGGGTCCATTGTTTCAGCAGATCGACCATGGGATGGAAGCTCAAGTTGCGTCCCATCGATATCGCCCGCCCCTCCAATAGCAGAACCTGCCGAATGACGGCGCGCTGCTTAAGCTCCGCCATCAGGCGCGATTTGCCGATGCCGGCCTCACCGATAATATTGATGACACCGCCGGATCCCGCGATCAGTTGCTGCACCTGTGCCTCGAGTTGGTCCAATTCGGTGTCGCGACCCACCATGGCCGAAAAAATGATCCGTTCGGTGCCCGGCCGCGGACGATAGACATCGGTGCGGCTGGTCCTTACCCGATAGACGTGAATGCTCTGATCCCGCCCCTTGATGACCTTGGGCCCCAGGTTTTCAAATTTGAACATCCCCCGGGCCAGTCGGAAGACTTCCCGTGTGGCATAGGTGGTTCCCGGTACCGCCAGCTGCTCCATGCGTGAAGCCAGGTTGACGGTATCGCCCACAGCCTTGAAATCAACGCGCAAATCATTGCCCAGGGTGCCGACAACAACCGGGCCGGCATGGACCCCAATCCGCATGCGGATGGGATCCAAACCGCGCTTTTGCTTGTTGAAGGCGGCAATTTCGCGGTGGATGGCGTGAGCAGCCCATAAGGCCCGCTGAGGGGCCTCTTCCAGAGCGATGGGGGCGCCGAACAAGGCCATAATCCCATCGCCGGTCATTTCATTCACGGTGCCCTCGAAGTCGTTGACCTGTTGAATCAGGATCTCGTAGACTTCATCCATGATCATGTAGGCCGCTTCAGGGCCGAGCCGCTCCACCAGGGGCATGAACCCGGCCATGTCGCAGAACATGACCGTGACGTGTTTGCGTTCGCCCTCAATACGCTCGCGCTGGTTAAGGATTTTGGTGGTGAGCCCTTGGGGCAGGTAGCGCTGGATCTTCGCGATCTTTTCTTCGAAGGACTGGGGGAGGGCCATCTGCAGGTCTTCAGAATCAAGGAAGGCGCCGCACTGGTTGCAATAGCGGGCGCCCTCCGGATTTTCAACCTTGCATTTTGGACATTGCATACCAGCATCCCCCGAAAGGAACAGGTGCAGCCGTCTGACGTGCACGCAAGCAGCAGTTTGAAGTTGAGGATGCGGGCCGAGAGAGGTTCAATTCCGGCTGAGCAGCGTTTATTCCCTGCGACAATTTTTTGCCAATAATACAAATGGATGTCAAGTATCGAATAGGATCACGGCTCCCCGGTTGCCGGAGAGCGGCCATTTGGTTCCGACGGCCGTAAATATCTGGCGCCTGACGGTTACCAGATCGATTTTGTCTTGCCTTTTTTTTCAATACAGCCTATCGTTCTCACAAATTGCCTCCCCTACCGATGAGAGGAAAGGAAAGGGCGGCGCTGAACTCGTTATGAAGGACACCTCTTTATTCGCACCCATCCACGTTACATTTCATCTCCGGGAAACGCTGTAGCGGTCGGGTAACCGCAGGCGCGGCCGATTTTTCTCGCAAATCGATCCTTTGATGGCATACCACCCGGGACCACCGATTGGATGTGAATGGATGTTACCGGTAAAAGGCATCCTCCATTACGAAACATTTTCTATCATTACACAAGGAGGATGGCAGCATGGCAACAGGCACGGTTAAATGGTTCAACGACCAGAAGGGATTCGGGTTCATCGAGCAGGAGGACGGCCCTGATGTTTTCGTCCACCATTCGGCGATCAATGCAACCGGTTTCAGGTCCCTGAAAGAGGGCGAAAGGGTTTCCTTCGACATCCAGGAAGGTCCCAAAGGTCCCGCCGCCGCCAATGTTTCGGTGATTTAACTTTTCGCAGTCAAGATAGAAAATAGCATCCCTCCGCTCAACGGGAGGGATGCTATTTTTTTAGATGAAGAATACCCCGGGAGGTCTGAGATTGGCCCGAACGAACTACAAGTTCAAAAAACGCCAGAAAGAATTGAAAAAACAAAAAAAGCGCGAGGAAAAGCTGGCGCGCAAACACGGTAAGAAGGCCGCAGCGGACGATGCTGGTCCGGAGGCCCCCGCAGAAGAGATTAAGGGGTCTGATCCGGAGGTGGATGTGACCGGACCGACGGAGGATGAACCCGAGCCCTGAGCGGGGATGCGCAATTCCCCCGGGAACGTAAGCTGGCCGGCGCCTTGGCATCCTGCTCCTGGTTGAGCTGCAGGGCCAGAATCGCCAGGATCACCAGTCCGGCGCCCATAAGCTGCCAGAAGGCCATGGTCTCACCCAGGAATATAAAGGAGAGAATACCGGCCATTATGGGCTCGAGCGTGGCCGTGATGCTGGCGCGCGTGGCGCGGATCAGATTGACACTCTCGAGAAAAAGACCGAAGGGCACGAGGGTGCCCAGTACGCCGATATAAATGATCCAGCCCCACAACGCGGCCGAACGCGCGTGCATGAAACTCTCCAGGGGCGCCAGAAAGATATTCCAGGTCAGCGCCCCGAAAAACATGGCATAGAAAATAACGGTCCACGGACTGTAGCGCCGCATGCCGTATTCCCCCTGGATCGAGTACCAGGCAAACCCCACCGCCGAAAGCAGACCACTGACAATCCCCAGTAGGTTCAGGGCGACGATATCCAGATTGTAGGCCCCCAC
>JASJCD010000227.1 GCA_030066135.1 Desulfobacterales bacterium
GAAGGAAAGAAGAACAATGTGGCCTGCGTATCCTGCAACCGCTGCCTGGCCGCCGTACCCAACGGGCTGCCGGTCCATTGTTACCATAAAGGCTTTCCGGCCGGGTAATGCAAGCCCGCAAAAAGATGCCGGGGCCGCAACATACTAGCCAACCCATGCTAAAACCATGTCCAGAAAGGGGAGAGTGATGCGTACCATCGATAAAAACAAACCCGTTTTGGTCACAGGGGGGGCGGGTTATCTGGCCTCATGGATTATCAAAATACTTCTGGACGACGGCCTGGACGTGAATGCAACCGTCCGTGACCCAGCCGACAGCGAAAAAATCGCACATTTGGAAGAATTGGCCCGAACATCAAGGGGGAGACTGCGCTTTTTCGAGGCTGACCTTCTGGCCAAGGATAGTTTCGATGCATCCTTACGGGACTGTGAACTTGTGATTCACACGGCATCGCCTTTCTTCATAACCGGCATCAAGGATCCCGAAAGGGAGCTGATCCAACCCGCACAGGCCGGCACCCGCAATGTCCTCGAGGCGGCCACCAGGACGGCCACCGTGAAGCGGGTCGTGCTTACCAGCAGCGTCGCCGCGCTGTACGGCGACAATGCGGATATCAGCTCGACGCAAGGGGGCATTTTCACCGAAAACGATTGGAATGAAACCAGCAGCGAAGCACACCAGCCGTATTCGTATTCGAAAACGATAGCGGAAAAAGAAGCCTGGAAGATCGCCGAGGGGCAATCGCAGTGGGATCTGGTGGTGATCAACCCGGGATGGATTCTGGGTCCGTCTTTAACGCAGCGCACCGACTCCATGAGCATCAAGACCATGCTGGAGTTCGGCAACGGCACCTATAAAAGCGGTGTGCCCCAACTCTGGACCAGCATCGTAGACGTGCGTGATGTGGCCAGAGCGCATGTCAAGGCCGGCTTTACACCTGAAGCCCGTGGACGCCATATCCTGGTGAGTGGCGAACGGACGCTTCTTGATCTGGCGCTAATCCTCAGAGACAAATTCGGCGATGACTACCCCTTTCCGCGAAGAGAGGCGCCCAAGTCCATCTTCTGGCTGATCGCCCCGCTGTACGGTCGCACCCGTAAGTATGTCAGCCTCAATGTCGGTATTCCCATCCGGTTCGATAATCGTTACAGTCAAAAGGATCTTGGCATTTCCTACAGGCCCGTCGAGCAGACCGTGCAGGAGCACTTCCAGCAGATTGTGGATAATGGTCTCCTGGGCTGAGTGCGCCCGCCGATCATGTTTCCCGCCACGTCGCACGCTGAATCATGAGCGTTCATTCCCGCCTGCAAGCTTGGATTGAACGCACGGCTCAGAAAGATATGAAGCGATCACTGGATTTGATCAGATCGTACAATCGTTTTTGGGTTCCCCGTTTGGCGAAGCCGCCCTCCACGCCGTGAAGGTCCATGAGCTTGCCTCAGGCAAAGAGTTCTCCCTCCGAAAGCGTAAACACCTTGGCCAGTTCCTTCAGCGGAAACTGTTCCGAGTCCGCGGTCTCAAACCGGACCGACGGGCCGTTCAGGAATATGCTGACCGATTCCATACCCTCCAGCATCATGTTGCCCAGCCTGAAGGCATTCCAGATGACTTCAGGAGTGTCCTGGCAGATCATCATCGTAATCTTCATGGGTTCGCGCCCTCCTGCATTTTAGAAAAGATATGGTTTAGTCGGAAGCAGGCGGCGATCCGGTGGCGGATTGGTCTCGTATACCATCTTTATATCCAGCCATAACACTGGAAAGGAATCGCGCGATGCGTTCCGACGCCGTTGCGGTCCACAACACGACCGTATCCGTTCACGCGCTGGTGGGTGGTTGCTCCGGGGCTGAATTACCGTGAACCGGGATTGAATAACAATTCAGCGCGAATCGAGGGCGGACCGACATTGTTACCTTTTCAAGCCTTCACATGGTCATTTTCAATCGGTACCCAGGATTGCCACGGACGCCCAGATGATGCGGTCTGGTGGGGCCATATATCAACAAATGTGTGCGCGGCGTCAAGACAGACAAGTGGCGCGGGGATATTGAGGGCCGCATGCCGAGTTTGACAGCTATTAGGAAAACACAGGCGGCAGGGTGGGCGAAGTTGCAGCGGCCCCGGCGAAACATTTCGACCAGGCGCACCGTATATCACCCCCCAAACCGTTTTTCGATTCATGCCTTGCGTGCAAGGCAGCGGGTGACGCACTTACGTCCTCAGGTTTTTCTTCCAAATGGGCTGTTCCGCTTCGGGAACCTTTTCGGGATCATAGCTGAAAAGCTCGCAGGCCAGACACTCGGACGGTTCCAGATGGGCGGTGATGATCTCGCAGACTTCGTTTGCCAGGCGATCGGCCCCGGCCATGGATGTGAAGGGTAAAATGATGCCCAACTGGTTTTCCTCGTACCAGCCGATTTCGTCGATGGCCCGGATGCGCTTGCGGATCGTGGCGATGGCCTGGCCAACCCGCTCGTCTTCTTCGCTCTTGAGCGCCAGCGACAGTATCAGGAGTGAATATTTATCGTTGCTGCGGTCGGAGCGGTAGCGCTCCTTTTCGATGGCCCGTTGGAAGGCTTCCCTGCCCGCGAGGAGATCGTTCGACGAATTCCGGGATGATTTAAAAAATTCCACACGCAGTCTCAGCTCCCTGTTCTTGATGGATACATTTCGTTCGGCTTGATAATTTATACAGCGAATCCCCGGCCGTATCAACCTTTGGCTGAAAACTTGTCTTTATCCGGCAGCAGCCTGGAACGCAGGATCGGGCGGCACGCATCCAATCCGAAAAAGGCAGTCCGCAATACCGGCAATATTCAAACGGTTCGAGCATCCGCACGGCGGATGTATCGCTATCCGGGCGACGGGGTCTTTTAGTTCAGGAGGACGCCGGATAACCGGTGATGGCGCGGATGTCTTCGTAGATAGGCTTCAGGCGGCCGTACATCTTGCGGTAGACATTTTCGAAAAGGGCCTGGTAGAGATCCCGGTTGGCCGGAACCGGCTCGAAAACCCGGGTGATCCGGGTCATGGCCGCGACGGCGGCGGCGAAGTCGGGATAGAAGCCCAGGCCGACGGCGGCATCGATGGCGGCCCCTAACGCCGAGGTCTCGTAGGTATGCGGCCGCTGGGCCGGAAGATCGAAAATGTCTGCTGTGATCTGCATGGCCGCATCGCTCTGGGAGCCACCGCCCGAAACCCGGAGGCCTTCAATGGGCACTTTGTTGCGCTTCTCCAGGGTCAGGGCGCCGTCTTTAAGGGCATATCCCAGACCTTCTAGAATCGCGCGGTAGATATGGGCCCGGGTGTGCACGTCGCCAAATCCGATAATGGCCCCCTTGGCGGCCGCGCCGGTTTTGATACCGGGCGACCAGTAGGGCTGCAGGGTCAGGCCCATGGAGCCGGGCGGAATCTCGGCGATCAGTTCGTCGAAGAGCACCTCCGGAGCGATGTTGCGCGCGCGAGCGATTTGACGCTCGCGCAGACCGAACTCCCTTTTGAACCAGCTGACCATCCAGAAACCGCGGTAAACCATCACTTCGGTGTTGTAATAGCCTGGCAGCGCACTGGGATAGGGCGGCATGAAGGACTGGATTTCGACATAGCGGTCATTGGCCGTGTTGACCGTGGCCGTGGTGCCGTAGCTCAAACAGGCGATTTGCGGTGTGCGGCAACCGGCGCCCAGCACCTCACAGGCCTTGTCGGTGGCGGCGGCAATCACCGGCAGGCCCTCAGGTATGCCGGTTTCGGCCGCGGCCTGGGCTGTGACATGGCCCAGAAGGGCGGACGGTTGGATTAGCTTGGGTAGTACGGCCGGGTCCATGGGGAAGATCTTCCACTTCAGATCGCGGGCCCGGGCCCATCGCTGCCGTTTGAAGTCGAAGGGCAGATAACTCACCATGTTGCCGGCCGAATCTTGGTAATCGCCGGTCAATTTGAAGGTCAAATAGCCGGATAGCAGGAGCAGTTTTGCCGTTTGCGCCCAGATCTCGGGCTGGTGCTGCCTGATCCAATTGGCCTTGCACTCCCGCTCGGCCCTTTTCAAGAGATCGTATTTATTGATGGCTTTGAGCGCCAGGATAAACAGGAGGGAGAGGTTGCCGGTTTGTTCGGCCTTGCGCTGATCAAGCCAGATGATGGCCGGACGCAGCGGGTTGCCGTATTTGTCAAGGTTGATGACCGTGTCGCGCTGGGAGGTCAGGGTCATGCCGGCGATACGGTCCCGATCGACGCCATCGGTTCCGAGCAGTTTGCGCGAAGTGGCCGCCAGGTTTTCCCAGAAGTAACCCGGGTCCTGTTCCGCCCATCCGGGCTGGTGTGAGAAATAAGGCGTGATGGGGGTCCTGACGATGTGCTCGACATGGCCCTCGAGATCAATCAAGGCCGCGCGGATGGACTGGGTGCCGGCATCGAAAACCAGGATCAGTTCGTCCGTTGACTTGGCGCCCTTCATGGCGTCCTCATTTCGTGTGCCTCAAGATCCAGTCCCAATTGTCCGCCCGGGTTCATGATGCCGTGCGGATCGAAATGCTGTTTCACGGCCCGCAGCACGGCCATCTGCTCGGAGCCGAGATGGGCCTCGATCCAGGGCGCCAGCAGACGGCCAATGCCGTGGTGGTGGCTCAGGGAGCCGCCATGGGCCAGAATGCTGTCGATGATGCCGGCCTGGAAGCTACGGTAGTCCGCGACGCTCTCGAACCGGCCAATAAAGATGAAGTAGAGATTTGTGCCCTGGGGGTAGAAATGCGAGGCATGGGTCATGCAGATGGTCCGGGGGCGGGCTTTGATGTAAGCGCGCACCTCCTGGTGCAGCGTCATCAGCCGGTCCCAGGTCACGCCGGCCTCGAGGGTATCGATCGTAATCCCGAAGTCGTTGAGATCCTCGCGCATGTAAGGTTCGTGGTAGCGGGTTTGGGCCCATTTTTTACTACCGTAGGGCCCCAGGTAGACGGCGCCATAGTGGCGGGCCACCCGGCGGATCTTGCGTTTGACCAGGCGGGTGTAGTCCCGGTCGCCCTCGACGTTTCCCAGGCACAGGCAGCGCGCCATGGGTTCGAATCCGCGTTTTTGGAGAAACCGGTCGACCAGCTTCGGGATGCCGTACAGCTTGAGGCCCCGGTCGGTTTCTTCGGGATCGGAGATGCGATAGACCGCCGGTCGGCCGAACTCGCCCTGGGCGATTTCGCGGCTGGCCTCGACCGCCGCTTGCCAGTTGGGGAACATGAAGCTGAAATGCCGTTGGTTGGCCGGCATGTGGCGGAAGACCCGCATGGTGACTTCCACCAGGATACCGAATGTGCCCTCCGCCCCCTTCATCAGGTCGCCGACTTTGGGTCCCGTGGCCGTGGCCGGGTAGGCCAGCGTTTTGAAATCACCGACCGGGGTGACATACTCCTGGCTCACGACGAGATCGGCGGCGTCGCCGTAATAAGTCGATGCCTGGCCCGATCCCAGGGTGACCACCCAACCGCCCACGGTGGAGTGTTCGAAGGACTGGGGGAAGTGTCCGCCGGTGTAGCGGCGCCCGGCGCGAAAGCGCTCCGGCGCGCGGTTGAGGGCTTTCTCGTAGGCCGGCCCGAAGATGCCGGGTTGGACCCGTGCGGTCTGGTTGTCTTCGTTCAACTCAAGAAAGCGATTCATATGGGTGTTCATCACGAGGGTGATGCCGCCGCGAACCGGACGCAGTCCCAGGGTGACCGACGATCCTCCCGAGAAGGCATAGACCGGTATATTTTCGCGGTGGCAGTACGCCACCAGCCGGCGCACGTCATCCTTGTGGCGGGGATGGACCACCAGGTCGGCAATCTCCCGGACCACGCCGCGGCTTAGCTCCATCATCTCCTCGGTGGTCTTGCCGTAGGCATGACGCGCGCGGGTGTATTCATCGGCGGCGATGTTTTCCGGCCCCACGATGGCGGTTAGGTCGGATATCTGCCGCTCTTTGAGCCGCGGCGGCCGCACGAGTTCGAGCGGGGAGCGGCCCTCAAACGGCTTGGTCCGGAAATCATCATCGCCCAGCGCGAAGACTTCCTTCAGCATGGCATACCAGTTGTCGCTGGGATGTTTGAAACCAGTGGGATCTCCAAATTTGAAGATCGCGCGATAACTCCCCGGCGGCGGCGGTTCGTTGCTCCATGCGGGTCTGAATTTTTTCTCAGGCTTCATCCCGATTGCTCCCATCGGTATCCCGGCCGCATGACGGCGGCCGATTCGTTGGAGACGATTACGTCGCGGGCAGCGCCAGGGCCGTCATGGCGGTTTGGACTTCCCGCGCGATGCGCTTTTCGTCCCAAGACAGTTCCGGCGCCACGGCCCGGGCCACTTCAAGCAGGATCGCCTCCCCCGGACTGCCCAGGGTGGCAATACCGGTGCGTCGCAGGACAATGTCCCGCAGGCTCTGGGCCATTTCATGCCGCACGGCATAGACGGCCTGGGCCAGAATTTCGCCTTCGTGGTTGAGACGTGCAGCCAGGGTCTTATCCTCCCGGGCGATGGCCAGCACGGCGTCCCCGGCGGTCCCGTAGAGTCGTCCCAGGATGTCCGTGGTGTCGCGATCGAAATCCGGGTGCCGTCTGTTGAGACCCTCAAGGTGCCCGGCCATGTCGCGGATGGCACAGCCGTGCAGGTATTGCCGGGCCGAAATCGAGCGGCCGATGGGTAGGGACGTGCTCTCCACCAGCAGGTCGAGGACGTTTTCGGCCAGGTGACGACTGGTGGTCCACTTGCCGCCCTCCACCGTCAGCAGGCCTTTCAAACCCTCCTTGGCGTGATCATGGATTTCGTATTTGCGCGAGGCATTGTAGGTCTCATCGGTCTGGCTTTCCACCAGCGGCCGCAGCCCGCCGTAGCAGTGGCGCACGTCGGCGAGGGTCAATTCCGGGTTGTTGAAGGTTGAATTAACCGCCGCGATCAGTTCCCGGATGCTGGACCGGGTGACCCGGTAGTCGTCCGGATGGCCGTCGTAGCGTTTGTCGGTGGTCCCGATCAGGGTGTGCCCCCGCCAGGGGATCAGGAAACAATGGCGGCCCCCGGGCACCATGGCACTGACGGCGGTGCCGGGGGAAATGAGGGGGCGGGTGATGACGTGAATGCCTTCCGAGCGGCGCAGCTGCCGGCCAGGCTGTCTGCGTTGCGCCAGGTCCAGAACGCTGTCGGCCCAGGGGCCGGCACAGTTTATCGTCACGTGGGACGTTACATGGCGGGTCTCCCGGTGGATAAGGTCTTGAACGGCGACGCCGGTAATGGTGCTACCGTCGGAACCGAAGCGAAAACCTTCTACGCGGGCGTAATTGGCGACTTCGGCCCGGTGGTGGACCGCGGACTGGATAAAGGCCAGGGCCAGGCGCTCGGGCGATATGCTCAGGCAGTCGTAGTAGATCGATGCACCCGTGAGGCCGTTCGCCTTCAGCAGCGGCATGCGTTCACGCGCTTTGCGGGCGGAGAGGGTTCGATGCCCGGGAATTTTCTTGGTGGCCTCCCAGGTAAAGGAGCGGTCAAAGGCCAGACCATCGTAAAGGGTGAGCCCCAGTTTGATAAACCATTTGTTTTCTTTGAGCGACGAACGATAGTGCGGGAACAGAAAGGGCAGCGGATAGACGAAATTGGGGGCAATGTTCGCTAGGATGCGACGCTCGCGCAGGGATTCACGCACCAGTCCGAATTCGAGATTGGACAAGTAGCGCAGGCCGCCATGAATCAATTTGGAGGAGGCCGCCGACGTGGCTTCGCAGAAATCCCCCTTTTCAAAAAGCGCCACCCGCAGGCCGCGCGAAGCCGCCTCGTACGCCACGGCGGCCCCGCTGATGCCGCCGCCGATCACAATGACATCGAAATGATCCTCGCCCGTAAAGCGCTGCATGATTTGCTCTTTCCTATATCGCCGTCGCGCATGTCGCTTGGACGGCAGCCCTTGCGGGCTATATTGGTCCGACCAAAAAGCCGAACTTCTGCATCTACAAGGGGCCGTGCTTCGGGGGCCGACGCTGCTTGCGCCCGGCTAGGGCCGCCCCCACAGCGGTCTCGGCATACTGCAAGACGTCCCGCATGATATCGCGGGCGTGCCCGGCATTCTGCTGGGCGATGGCCTCGCAGATATCCCGGTGGAATGCTTCTGATCGGCGGCAGTGCCGCGCGTTGCCGAAATACAGATCGCCGAAAGCATCAAAGAAGTCTTCGCAAAAATTGATCAACAGGACATTCAGGATGTTTCCGCTGGCCCGGG